>JAZRUY010000038.1:0-16847 GCA_045598845.1 Victivallaceae bacterium | reverse complement strand
CGGTCCCGGCGCCTGGACCGGCGGCCGGTTTGCATGGGGCAATCAAAAAATATTGCTTCAGGGCGGTGATGCGGATGCCGTCCTGCTTCCGATCGTGCGTTCTGATACCACGCTGACCATCGGCGGTAATTTTGGTAAAGAGGCCAATTTTGAATCCGAAGCGGTCGCCTGGGACGGTACTCAGTATTACCAGGTTGAAGCGGTGAAATTCAAAGATGTTGACGGCAAGTTGGAATTCGCCGCCGACACCGGCTACCGCACTTCCGCCAAACAGGATGACGGCGAAATAGTGTTCCGTATCAGTTCCTATCAGGCCGCCGGAATTTATGCCGCCGGCGGCGAGGTGGAGGTGATCAGCGATTTTACCGGTAAAATGGATATCACCGCTGAGGATAAATACAGTTTTGTGGAAATTCCTTTGCCGGAGGATATTGAACCGTCTCATTCGGAGGATCCCGCCCGCGGCATGAAAGCCACTGCATACGGGTTGACCGGAAATTCATTCCGCCTGAACCGCGATTACACCGCGGATATAAATGTCAGTGCCGCCGTCAGTCGTTTCCTTGCCGGATTTACCGAGCGGCCGATGACCACGACTTACGATATCCAGCACAATTATGGTATCGAGGGTGCTGTCAGCGATGCTGCCGGTATAAATCTGACCGGTGGTTTTTCGGTAAAAGAGGATTTATCCGGCACGATCACCGCCGTCAATTCCGGTTCGTCGATTATCAGTTACGCCACCGATTTCATTACTCCCGAAGGTAACGAGGCGCGTTTTAACAGCATATATAATAATGAATTCAAGGCGCAGGGAATCAAGGCCGGTGCGGTTGATGTAAAATCATTCAGCGGCGATATCACGGCTTCAGTAACGGATGTGGTTCTGATCGGTCTGGTGGAAACTAATAAAGATCCGGATAATCTTGACGACATGGAAAAATATACCATCAGCAACAATTACGTGATGGAGAATAAGCTCGGTACTTATGGTATTACCGCCGGCAGTTTTACCGCTGACAGTTTTACCGGTACGGTTACTTTGGACAATTCCGGTCATTATTTTGCCGCCAACAGCGCTTGGGAAAGAGGCGGGGATCAGAAAAAATCCGTGCGCAACAATGTTGTTGTCGGCAATCAGCTCAACGGCATCGGGCTGGATATCAACGGTGCGCTGACAATCAACGGAAACATGGACGGCGCAATTGCGCTGGCTTTTAACGACAGTATTGTGCGCGACAGTTATGAGGGGCAGACCCGTGTTACCGGATACGGTATTCAGGCGCGCGATGTGATTGTTGACGGTATATTGAATACCTCCATCACTATTGACACTAATCTGAATTACGCTCAGCAGTCCGATGTCGCATCGAGTATGGATGAAATAAAGGCATATCTTCCCGATGTTGCTGATGTTGATTATAGCAAACTTGAAGATACGCATAAGTATAGTAAAGGCGGTTATAATTTCGGTAGCTTTTTCAGTGGTGTAAAATGTTCTGTACTTAGGGCCGAAGCCTATTCCGGCAGCATTTCTTTCAGCGATGTCAAGGTCGGTCAGAACTATGATTACTATGCCTACGGATTGAATGTCGGCATCGGCAGTCTGAAAGATAAGAACAACAAAGATGACAGTAATGATGACGCGTTTGATTTTACCGGCAGCATCGACATGGGCAATTCCTACGGCGCCGCTATTATCGTTGATAGCAATATTGAGATTCGTGATGATGGTAGGAAGATTGACAATTCGATGAATCTGCGGGTTTCCGGAACCGTCGATTCCGACAGTTATGCGGTCATCACCGGCAGCGTTGATACCAGCAAAGGCAGTTATTGGAAGACGCAGTATAAACTTTCCGGCAATGTGAAGGACACTTTGGATATCGCTGCCGGCGGCTATGTGCGCGGGCTGGTGGAACTGGGCGGCGGGCTGAACACGGTGAAGATCAACAGTAACGGCCGGCTGAAAGGCAATGTGACCTGTGCCGACGGGGTGGGGCAGCTTGATCTGGTGTTCGTGCTGGACGAACAGAGTTTCGGCGATGTTTCGGTGGCGGAAAACGAACGCGCCGCTTACACCAACGGCATGTTCGAGACCGATATGATCGACTTTAACTCTATTTCAGTGGATCTCAACTACGCCGAAGTGGGCAAGGACTACAAGATCATCAATTTTACCGGCATTGCCGCCGAGCAGGCCGGTGAGCGGCTGGACGGTTATGAGATCAGCATGTACTACCAGGGGCATGCGCTCTATCTGGAAATCGGCAAGGAGGAGCAGTCCAACGACTGGTTCAGTGCCGAAGCCGAGGTGATAGACGGCGATGTGGTGGTGCGAATCACCGGCTTGACCGGAAAAGAGAGTTATGACTGCGGTACTCCGAAAGGGGTTAAGAACGGAGAACAGGATCTGAAATCCGGTACCGCGGAAGTTACTTGGAAAACTTACAACGGCTCCGTGCCTTTGCAGTACATTGAGTTGGAATACAGTATCAACGGCGGCGCCACTGTCGTCAAGCATCTGGATGCCGGCGCTGTTTCGTACACTTTCAAAAATCTGTCGGAAAATGATTTGGTGGAATGGCGTATCCGCAATGTGGCGTCCGATCGCAATTATGTGTATTCCGACTGGAGTAAAACCGTCAGTTTCACTCAGGGCGTTTATGAACCGGAACTTCCGGACACTGTGCTGATCTCTTCCTCCCGTCCGGTGGATAATGAGAACGTCGACAGGGTGGTGATAAAGTGGGACGATATCGTTGCCGATGCCGGGCTTGATTATTATGAGATACGCTATTACGACGGTAACAAAACCGATGTTTACACTGTCTCTACTATGGATGACAGCCTGTGGACGGTCAAGACTACTACCAACAACGAATTTTTACTCGGCGATGTCAAGAAATCCATGTACCTCTACTATCAGGTGCGGGCGGTTGACAAGGAAGGGCAGACCGGGGAATGGTCTGATTTGGATGTTTACTGTGCTTATAATGATGAGACCGCTCCCGATTGGAGTGATGCCGGTATAAAGAGCGAAACGGTCATTGCCGCCGACGGCAGTATGAGCGTGTCTATGAGCTGGAATGCCGCCAGAGAGGACCGGGTGGACGATTCCGGGGTGAAATACTATGAACTCCGTTACCGGGAACAGGGGACTTCCGAATGGACTTATCTCAAAATTTATGACAATGTCAGTCCGGTTGTGACTCCCGATTTGAGCGGTATCGTTCTGGAAGGCGATAAGAACTACGACTGGGAGCTTGATGCGGTGGATTTCCTCGATAACCGTACTACCCGAAACGGTGTTTGGTATGGTGATCAGCATGGACCGGATGTCACCGTAATCGCCCCGACCGTAAGAAACCAATACGATGGTGTTGTCTATCGCGGAACGGTGTACACGGAGCGCGGCGGCAATGATATTCAGGTGAATATGCAATGGAATGCCGAAAGCCGCGGCGCCAAAATTACCAGATATGTGATTGATTACCGGAAGAAAGATTCCGGAGATGAGTGGAAAAGCGTTACCACTTCGTCCAAGCAGTCGTATAAAACCTGTTTCAAAAACGGAGAAGAGTACGAGTGGAAAGTTACCGCTTATGATACTCTCGGCCATGCCGTCACCGCCGACGGCGGCAGTTGGTACGGCGATACGGCTGCGCCGGTATATGATGCCGGGCAGCAGACCGGGACCCGTTTCTGGATCAACAAAGAAGTTGATCCTACCAAGCAGGTGGTTGCCGTATTTAACCTGGATCATGCCACTGATTATTCCGGCAAAGCGGAATACGAGGCGTCCGGAATAAGCAAATATGTACTGGCTTATGAAGCGGTGGACCGTTACGGCGAAGTGATTGAGGGTACCCGGAAAATTTACACTGTCAAGAATCCGGATCTGTATGATGTGAATGCCGGTTACATTTGGACGGATACCGGAGTGGAGAATATCCGGATTTATAATCTCTCGGTTAACCGCAGTTACAATTGGACGCTGTATGCGGAAGACGCTTTCGGTAACCGGGCCGAGGTGGACAACGGTTTCTGGCGGGCGGCGTCGGCTCCGGTGGTAACCATTGTTACTCCGACTGTCGAAAACCAGAGCGGGGTTGAATACCGCGGCAAGACTCCGTCCGGCAACGATATCAAAGTTACGATGTGCTGGACGGTTGACAGTCAGGCGACTGTCGCCGGATCCGAAATTTCTTATCGCGAGGTTTCCGATGACGCTCTGGCGGAATCTGAATGGACTACTGTAAAGGTTTCCGCCGACAAGACCAGTTATACCAGATGTTTCAAAAACGGCGTGGCCTACGAATGGAAAGTCGCGGTGTACGATACCGCCGGCAATGTGACCGTTGCCGACGGCGGCTGGTGGAAGGGGCATGACGGGTCTCCGGAAATCACTATCGGTGAGTTGAGTGTTCACTACGGACCGTCGGTGCTCAATCCGAGCGGCAACGAAGCAACGGTAACCGTCAAGGCGGTGGTTACGGATGTGCTTTTGATAAAGAACTGCGAACTCACTCTTGACGACGGGCGGGTATTTAAACCTGTATCCGTCAGCGGGGATTTGTACACTTTTGAGTTGAACGACGCATCCGATGATCTTCCGAGCGGAGAGAATATCAATTTCACCGTTTCGGCTACCAACGAGGCCGGCAACACATTGGAAATTTCTTCTTCCTTCGTGTTCGATACATCGGTGCCGGAATATACGCTCGGCAGTCCGGTTTTATCGGTGGAACTCGGCAATACTTCCATTGATTTGCCTATATTCAGGCAGCACAGTCTTGACGATGACGAATACTGCATGAAATTCGCCGGACCGGATGAGAAACTGGAAGATCAGCCTAAATATTCCTGGGATCATTTCCCCACCGTTCAGGATGCCATGGATGCCGGCATGGAAATAGGTGTGCCTTATGAATGGGCATATACCAGTTATTCCGAAGGATATGCTCACGATGATATGTGGGGAAAGGATTTTGTGCTGAGCGAGGATGCCGGCTGGATTTCTTCAGCAGTTGTGACGCTGAACTGGGATTACACCGAGCCGGAATCCGCGGTTCCCGGAAACACTGATTTTATCCTTAAAATCAGCAGTGACAAGAACTTTTCCGATGCCAAAACCTGGACGGTCGGTATGGATGACGGCATTGTGGTCGGAGAGGACGGGAACTACAGTTACACCGTTAACGGCACCAGCAGTGTGGCTCTCGGCGAATTGCTGGACGGCGGCAAAATATACTGGGCGGTGGAAGCCGTCCGTGAAGTTTACGGCGATGACGGCAGTATCGGGTATAACCGCGGATATCAGACCGGCTCGGCTTTGGAACTGAAAACCGTTGATTCTCAGGGCAATCCTGTGAAATTGCAGGATACCGTGGCGCCGGTAAATCCCGAGGAAGCCGATTTCCGGACCGATGACGATTCTCTGGTAATAACCTGGGATGCGCCTTCCGATGTGTTCGGAGTCAAAACTCAGACGCTGTCGGTGAGCGGCAAAAAAAACGGGTCGTTCACTATTCAGCATGGTGCGGAATCCGGGATTCTGTATTATTCCGACGGCAGCCGGGCCGGCAGTTATCAGGCGGTTATTTCCACTGATTCTCAAACCGGTGTCAGAACGATAACCGGTTATGAGGTCGCATTGGATAATCTGGCGTCAGGGGAGTATAGTTTTGCGCTTGCCGGTGTTGATTTTGCCGGTAACAGTTCGAAATCCGAACTCGGAAGCGTTGATATCGGCGGAAGTTTCTCCGATGCCGCCGCATACCGGCTGGATTTTGCGGCAGGTTCCGGTTTGGCATCCGCGCTGAACAGTGCCGCGCCGTCTTTGAGCATGGATGCGGATCCGCTGCCGGTCGCCGGCGCGGTTTCTTCCGTTGATATAAGCGGCGGGGATTCCGCCGCCGATGCGCGCAAACTGCTGGCTTCGTTGAAGTGAGTATTTGTATAACCAAAAACATCTCTCCGCGCTGTGTGCGCGGAGAATTTTTTTACCGGGGTTGAAATGGATTATCAGAATGAATGGACGGCGGCGCTTTCGCCGCACCGTTTGGGGCAGAATGAAAATTGCGGAATGGATCCGACGCGCTCTCCTTTTCAGCGGGATTTCGATCGTCTCGTTTTTTCCGGAGCGTTGCGCCGGATGCAGGATAAAACTCAGGTATTCCCGCTTGAAAAGCGAGAGCAGGTGCATACCCGTTTGACTCATTGTCTGGAAACCAGTTCGGTCGGCCGTTCCCTCGGATGCGCCGTTGGAGCGGTTATCTGCAGGCGTTACGGTCTTCCCGACATAACTCCCAGCGATTTCGGCGCTTTGACCGGCGCGGCCGCCTTGGCGCATGATATCGGCAATCCGCCGCTCGGTCATGCCGGGGAGGATGCCATCCGGTACTGGTTCCGCGAGTCGGGAGTCGGGCGTGAAATGGCGGATCGGATGACCGCCGCTGAACGTGCTGATTTTGAATATTATGAAGGCAATGCTCAGGGGTTCCGGGTGCTTACCCGTCTGGAAATGCCGGAGCGGCGGGGCGGGATGCAGCTTACCTGCGGCACTTTGGCCGCTTTTGCGAAATACCCCTGCGGAGCATTGGAGCGTTCTCCCGGCATCGCCGGTAACAAATACAATTTTTTCTGCTCGGAATTTGAATTGTTCCGGGAAGTTGCGGGGCGCACCGGAATGGTACCGGCCGGGGAACGGTGCTGGAAAAGGCATCCGCTGGCGTTTCTGGTGGAAGCCGCCGATGATATATCCTATACAATAGTGGATTTTGAGGACGGCTTGAGACTCGGAGTTGTGAGCGGCGAGGAGTTGGAAGACTGTTTTTGTTCCGTTATCGGAGGTTGTCCGGGATATGACGGCTACCGGGTGCAGTTGAATCAGCTTGCGCATCCGCTGCTGCGCGCCGAATACCTGCGGGCGCTTGCCATCGGTGCTCTGGTTAAATTGTGTGTCAGGGAATTTCTGGATAATGAAGATAAAATTCTTACCGGTGATTATGACCGTCATTTAGTGAATGCGGCCGCCCCGGAAGAACCGATGCGTAAAATCCGGGAAATAAGCCGCCGGCGGCTCTATAATAACCGCGGAGTGATAGAAGTGATAGGCGCCGGATTCGAAATGGTATCCGGTATGCTGGATATTTTTGTGCCGTGCGTCAACGATCTGGCCGAGCACGGAGAAAACGGCGCTTCGCTGCGCAGTGTCAGAATGGCGGCTCTGCTTCCCGATTTAGAGGAACATCTGGCGGATGCCGAATGGCGCGGTTCGGCGTATTTGCGTTTGCAGAGCGTACTGGACTGCATTTCGGCGATGACCGACAGTTATGCCGTTGGTTTATATCAGAAACTCAAAGGCATCTCGCTCTGAATTGAATATGCTGATTGCCGGCAGAATATCCATCCCGTCGGGAGAATTGAAGTTCGAATTTATTACTGGGGGCGGGCCTGGTGGACAGCATGTCAACAAGGTGAGTACCGCAGTGCGTTTGCGTTTCAATGTGCTGACATCTCCGTCTCTGCCGGACGAGGACCGGCGGCTGATGCTGGAGCGTTTGAAAGACATCGTGGATGATGCCGGATTTATTGCGGTAACATCCCGTGAAGAACGTTCTCAATACCTTAACCGGCGTACTGCCGAGTTGAAATTAATGCTTATACTTGAACAGGCATTGTATCGTCCTCGCCGCCGTCTGGCTACCCGCCCGACCCGCGCATCGGTTCTGAAACGGTTGGAGGTAAAACGTCTGGACAGTGAACGTAAGCGGCGGCGCCGCCGCCCTGAATTAGAATGAATATGAGGATTTTTCCCGTATTGCAATAAAAAAAACTCTTAACCGTTATATATTATATAGATTTTTTGCATATATGTTTAATCTTAAAACACTCGTATTAGAAGGAAGGAACTGGCATGCTTAAGAAGATTTTTCGTTGTCTGATTGCCGTCGTTATAATTGCTGTACTGGGATTCATCGGTATCCGGCTGTACATTTATTTTAACCGGCCGTCGAGCGTACCGGTATTCCGTTTGAGCGTGGTGTCGAAAGGGGACGTTACCCGTACTATTTCCGCCACCGGCACGGTCGAACCGGAAGAATTGGTCAATGTGGGCGCCCAGGTCGGCGGTATGATTACCGATTTCGCCTGTGATGCCGACGGCAAACCGGTTGATTACGGTTCCAGAATTGTCGCAGGGCAAGTACTCGCCCATATAGATGACGCTTTATATATCATTGCTCACAACGAGGCGCTTGCGCAGCAGAAGCAGGCCGAAGCGGCGGTTGCGTCGGCCAAGGCTGATATTCAGGTTGCCAATGCGAAACTTCTGCTGGCTCAGCAGAATTATGACCGCAACAGTTCGCTGTTTCCCAAAGGATCGGTGGCAAAGAGCGATTACGATGCCAGTGTGAGCGAATTGACTACCTGCAAGGCGCAGATTGCGGTGGCGGAAGCATCGCTGCTCAAGGCGGAGGCATCGCTGCTGACCGCTAATGAAGCGGTGGCCAAAGCGGTGCGTAATCTGGGATATTGCGTTATCAATTCTCCGGTGGACGGAGTTGTCATCGACCGCCGGGTAAGCATCGGTCAGACCGTCAATGCCAGCATGAATGCCCCCAGTCTTTTTCTGATTGCCAAGGATTTGCGCCGTATGCAGGTCTGGGTGTCTGTCAACGAAGCCGATGTCGGCGAAATTAAACCCGGCATGAAGGTGAAATTCAAGGTGGATGCTTTCCCCGGCGAGGAGTTCAGCGGCGAAGTTCACCGGATCCGTCTTAATGCCACGATGTCGCAGAATGTGGTTACTTATGTGGTTGAAGTTACCACGGACAATTCCAGTCTGCGGCTTCTGCCCTATCTGACCGCGACGGTAAAATTCATTTTGGCCGAGGCGAATGACGTTTTGACGGTTCCTAATGCCGCGCTCCGCTTTGTGCCGGAAGAGCGTTTTGTTGCGCCGCGGCATCGCGAATATCTGGATTTTAACAGCAATTCCGAGGACCGGCGGGTTATTTGGGTGCAGAAAGGTGAAATCCTGGAGCCGGTGATTGTCGATATCGGGCTGAACGATGGCAACAGTACTGAAATTTCCGGGGATATCCGGGAAGACATGCCTATAGTGGTCGGTGTGACGGATATAAAGCCTGATGATTTGGGCAAACCTGCTGCCGGCAGTCCTTTTATGCCTAAGCCTCCGAAACGGAGAAATACCGGCGTGATTAAAAAGAGCGTAACCGAATCAGGAACTTCCGCTAAACAGCCTTTGTCGCGGGAAAAAGAAAAATGAGTCCGCTTATAGAATTAAAGGATATTGCCAAAACCTATTTCATCGGCGAGATTCGGGTGCCGGTGCTGAAGGGTATATCCGGGGAAATCTGCCGCGGCGAGTATGTGGCGTTGATGGGGGCTTCCGGATCCGGTAAAAGTACTCTGATGAACATTCTCGGCTGTCTTGACCGTCCGACATCAGGAGATTTTATCTTCGACGGGGAAGAACTCGGCCGCGCGTCTGGTGATAAGCGGGCGCAGGTCCGCAACCGTAAGATAGGTTTTGTTTTTCAGAGTTTTAATCTGCTGGCCCGTACCAGTGCGCTTGATAATGTGATTATGCCTTTGTCTTATACCGCGGGTAATCTTTCCCGGCGTGAATGTCTTGAACGGGGTCGCGCCATGCTTGAACGTGTCGGTTTGGCTGACCGCATGGACCATTATCCGTCGCAGCTTTCCGGCGGTCAGCAGCAGCGGGTGGCGATTGCCCGCGCTCTGGTCAACCGTCCGCCGGTGCTGTTTGCCGATGAGCCGACCGGAAATCTCGATACCCGTACCAGCATGGAAGTTATGGATATGTTCGGAAAACTGAACAGTGAAGGTATTACCGTGATACTGGTTACCCACTCATCCGATATCGCCGCCGAGGCCGGCCGGGTGATCAGGATACAGGACGGTATGATTACCGGAGACTATATGAATGAAAAAACGGAGGCGGGGGTGAAATGAGATTTTCCGCTACTCTGCATGTGGCTTTTCTTGCGCTGCTGCGCAATCCCACCCGGGCGCTGCTTACTATGCTCGGCATTGTAATCGGTATCGCGGCGGTTATCACCATGATGGAAATCGGCAAGGGATCATCGCAGTCCATCGAGCAGTCCATATCCAAATTGGGCGCGAACAATCTTTTGATTATGCCGGGGGCGCGCCGGGCCGCTGGAGTAAATCTGGGGTCCGGCAGCATGATGTCGCTGGTTCCGGATGATTGCGATGCCGTATTGCGGGAATGTCCGAGCGTTTCCAAGGTTGTTCCGGTGGTGCGGGCCAACGGTTATCAGGCGGTTTACGGCAATGTCAATTATGCGCCAAACTCGATAATCGGCACGGCGCCGGACTATATACCGATACGTAACTGGACTATCAGCGAAGGACGCTGCTTTACCGGTGAAGAGGTTGAGAACAGTGCCAGGGTGTGTCTGGTCGGCACTACGGTTGTGAGAGAGGTTTTCGGCGGCAACTCTCCGGTGGACAGCGAATTGCGGATTAAAAATTCCGATTTCAAGGTGGTCGGGGTGCTGGGAGGCAAAGGAGCCAATATGTTCGGTAATGATGAAGACGATGTCATCATTTTGCCCTGGACTACCGCCAGATTGCGCCTTACCGGGCGCAAGACCGGTACCGCATCCAACACCGGCAGCAGCGCCGCTTCCGGTCCCGGTGCGGTTTATTCCGGTTCCGGCATTGCGCTTTATCCGGAACAGGCGAGCAATTTGGAAACTGACACGCTGATGGTTCCCAAGTTTGTGCAGATAGACCAGATATTGGTGATGGCGGCATCGACGGATAAAATATCCGCGGCAGAAGAAGAGGTGGCCGCGCTTCTGCGTGAAAGACATCGGATTTCCGCTGGCCGCCCGGATGTTTTCACCATTCGCAATTCGGCAGAATTCACCAATATGATGACCAGTAACAGCAAGATTATGACTAATCTGCTGCTTGGAGTGGCGCTTATTTCTCTGGTGGTCGGCGGCGTCGGTATTATGAATATTATGCTGGTTTCCGTTACCGAGCGTACCAGGGAGATCGGTTTGCGTATGGCTGTCGGCGCCCGTTCCCGCGATATTTTAAAACAGTTCCTTATCGAATCGATTCTGCTTTGCGTAGTCGGAGGTATAACCGGTATTATCGTCGGTCACGGTTCCGCGCTGCTTATCAACCGCTATGCCGAATGGCCGATCGTTTCCAGTCCGGGAGCAGTGGTCGCCGCAGTGGCGGTTTCGGCTTTTGTCGGAATCGTATTCGGGTTTTATCCAGCCTGGAAGGCGTCGCAGTTGGATCCGATTGACGCTTTGCGTTATGAATAATGCTGCTGAAACGGCACGGTTTTTTCGCTTTTTAACGCTGTAAATGTTATATTATAGGCGGTTTTTCTGACAAGTGTTTGTAAAATCGGATTATTGAAAAATGCAGAAAGTTGTTTTGTGCGGCAAAATCCATTGCGCCAGATTGACGGATTGTGATTTGGAGTATGAAGGAAGTTTGGAAATTGATTCGGCGATTTTGAATGAGGCGGGGATTCTGCCTTATGAAAAAATTCTGGTGGTCAACCGGAACAACGGTTCGCGTCTGGAAACTTACGCTATTCCCGGGGCCGCCGGCGGACGGCGTTTTTGTTTGAACGGCGCCGCCGCCAAATTAGGTAAAAAAGGCGATGTGGTCACGATAATGGCTTTTGCCGTCTGCAGTCCGGATGAGGCCGCGGTTATAAATCCCAAAGTTATCGTATTGGATGAAAATAACAATATTTCGGCCCGTAAGGGGCGTATTTGTCCGTAACCCAGGGAATACGATGCCGGAGCGCGGACAGGCTGTTTTTGAATTCGTGCTGATGCTGGTTTTCATAACCGCTGTTTCTCTGGCGTTGACCGGTCTGGTGCGCGCGCTGGCTTGTCAGGGAATCTGGATGTGCGAAGCGGTAAGCGTTAATGTGCCGTGACGTTCATATAATCAAATAAATCAACGGAGGTATTTATTATGATGAAAAGGGCGCAGAGCGGTCAGGCCGTGGTTGAATACATCGTTTTGGTGGTGGTTATCGCTTTGGCGGCGTTGTTTGTACTCGCTAATTTCAGCGACCGTTTGCGCGATATGATTACCGGGGTTACGGTTACTCTCGGCGGCGAGTCGGCGGATTCTGCGGATAAATCCAGTATCGATATAATACAGGAACTTGACAAAACCGGTATGCAGTAATAAATTCCGCCTGTCGTATTGACCGGGATATTGATTTCTTAAATTGACTTATTAATACATAAAAACGGGGTTTTAGATTATGGCTACTGTCTGTCCTTATTGCAACACGGAAGTAAACGAAAGCGCCATCGAGGCCGAAGACGGTTGTTGTCCTGAATGCGGCGCTATGCTCGGCGCCGGCGGCGGTATTTTTGATGATTCGCCGGAAACTTACGATGAAGATACCGGCAATTACGATGAAACCCAGGATGATTACGATGTTGTGGGCGACGGCGGGGATCTGGATGATTTTTCTGAATCTTTGGATAATAACGATGATCTGAACGATGATGATTTCGGCGATTTCGATGACGAAGATCTTGAAGACGATGAACAATAATGGAAAATATGTATAAATAATTTTCCGTTTCCCTTGTATTGCGGTTTGATTGGCTGTATTTTAACAGGATACTGATTGTTGTTTTAATTTAGAAAGGATTTATATCATGGCGCATAAAAAAGGACAGTCCAGCAGTAATAACGGTCGCGACAGTAAGCCTAAATTCCTCGGTGTCAAAGCGTTTGGCGGCGAAGAGGTTTCCGCCGGTTCCATTATCGTCCGCCAGCGCGGAACCCGTTTCCGTCCGGGATTGAATGTCGGTCTCGGCCGCGATTTCACTTTGTTCGCTCTTTGTGACGGCAAGGTGGAATTCTGCAAGTCGCAGCGCAAGGTAAGCGTTCTGCCGGTAGAATAATTCCGGTTGTTCAGTTTTTGGTTTTAACCGGCGGATGATGCGGGCATCATTGCCGGTTTTTTCATGTTTGTTTGTGAACGGTATTTGACGGCGGTATTCCGTTACGGTTACAGGTTTTTTCAGACAGAAATCCGCCGTTTTGCGAAAGGAGTAGCCATGTTTACTGATAAAGCGTCAATTTCGGTCCGCGCCGGTCGCGGCGGTAACGGATGCTGCAGTTTTCACCGCGAAAAATTTGTGCCGCGCGGCGGTCCGGACGGCGGTGACGGCGGTGACGGCGGTGATGTGATACTGGAGGCGGTGTCCGGTGAACAGAGTCTTGCCGCGCTTACTTACAACCGTCATTATCAGGCTCCCGACGGTCCCGGCGGCCGCGGGGCTAATATGCACGGCCGTAAAGCCTCCGATATAATCCTGAAAGTGCCGGTCGGCACGGTGGTCCGCGACCGGGATACCGGCGAAGTGCTGGCGGATCTGGATGCCTGCGGTATCCGGGTAACCGTGGCTAAAGGCGGCCGCGGCGGCCGCGGTAATCCCCGTTTCGCCACCAGCACCAACCGGGTGCCGCATGAATGGGAACCCGGAGCTCCCGGCGAGGAACGCAATCTGGAGCTTGAACTGAAAACCATTGCCGATGTCGGATTGGTCGGATATCCCAATGCCGGCAAATCCACCTTGCTGAGTGCGGTGTCGCAGGCCAGACCTAAAATCGCTCCGTATCCGTTCACTACATTGCATCCGATGGTGGGGGTGATAGAATATCCGGATTATGCCCGGATAACCGTGGCGGATATACCGGGACTTATTGACGGCGCTCATGACAATGTCGGTCTCGGCCATTCTTTCCTGCGCCATATTGAGCGAACGGTTGTTCTGGCCTATGTTCTGGATATGGCCGGCACGGATAACCGCCTGCCGTGGGATGATTTGGAACATTTGCGCAGCGAACTGGAGTTGTATATGCCGGGCTTATCCCGCCGCGCCACGGTTATTGCGGCCAACAAGATGGATTGCCCGGAAGCCGAAGCCAATTTGGCGGAATTGAAAAAAAGACTGGTCAGCGAGACGGTCAATATCGTTCCGGTTAGCGCCGGTTTGGGCGAAGTCGGCGGTTTTATCTCGGAAATAAGGCGGATTGTTGAAGAACGCAAAGCGGAACATTTTGATTTCTGATTATCAGGACGGGGTGTATTCTTTTTCCTGTTCCGGCAATTGCAAAATCCGGTTGCGCAATATATTTTATGAATCATAGCGGATATTTTCCGTCGTATGAATTTTATGGAGGTTTAGTAATGGAAATCCGTACTCCCGGCATTGTTATCGAGCGTCCTTACGAGGCCGCGTTCCGTGATGTTGTTCTTACTCCCCGCCGTGATGATACCGTAGTGGCCAGAACTCTCTGGAGTGCTATTTCCACCGGTACCGATATGAAAACTTACCGCGGCGAGCAGCCGGCTCCGGAAGAGGTTACTTATCCGTGCGTTCCCGGGTACGAGAATATGGGTGTGATCGAGGAAGAAGGCGCCTATGCCGCCGGCCTGAAAAAAGGCGACCGGGTGATGATCAACGAATGCCGTATTTACGGTAATGCCTGCGCCGCCTGGGGCGGTAATACGCTGCGCGTCCATAAGGATTCCGTCAATGCCTTCGGTGCCGGCGATGCGCTTTGCAAGGTTCCGGATAATGTTACCGATGAGCAGGCCGTGCTTGCCTATTTGGCCTGCGTTCCGCTCAAAGGTATGGAAAATTTTGATCTCCGTCCTACTGATACCGTGGTGGTGGTCGGGGCAGGAATGGTAGGAATTTCCGCGATACAGCTGCTCAAGATCAAATGCCCCGGCATCCGTGTGATCTGTATCGAGAAGAACGGATTCCGCCGCGATATCGCCAAATTTTATGCCGATGAGGTTATCGATCATAATGACGATACCGAAAAGATGATAATCGAGCTTACCGGCGGTAAAAAAGCCGATAAGATCATGGAATGTTCCGGCAATCCGGCTGTTCCCGGTATTCTTCACCGGTACCTCAAGGACGGGGGCTGGGGAGACGACGATGAGCCTGGTCATGTCCATCTGCAGGGCGACTATCCGGAAAAGCTGATCTGGGATCATTACCATCACTGGTTTGTCAAGAACTGCAAGATAACCATGAGCTGCGCTTTGAAGGCGCGCGGCAAGGCCGAGGTGCTCAAGTATATCAGCGAGGGTAAATTCGATACCTCTCATCTTCCGTATGAGGTGTGGCCGGCTCAGAAGGCGAAAGAGGCGTTCGCCTATCAGGCGAAGAACAGTTACAATGTGTTCAAGATTCTGCTCGACTGGCGCGATGTCAAGTAAGCGGGAGCGTTGATTATGAATTGCAGTATCGGTTGTGCGGCCTGGGGGCTGCGCGAAACTCCGCTGAAAGAACAGTTGGAACTTTCCCGCAGTCTGGGGTTGCGCGCATTGGAAATTTCCATTGCCAATTATTCTCGCGATCCTCTTCAGCTCGACAGCGGCGCTGCGGATATAAGTGCGGTCCGCAAACTGTGCGCTGATTACGGCATCGATATAAGCTGCGGCGTTACCGGCAATGATTTTACGCAGAAAAGCGCGGATGATTCGCATGCTTCCGCCGACAAGGTCTGCCGGGTTATCGATGTGGCGGCCGCCGCCGGAGTGCGCAAACTGCGTATTTTCGCCGGGTTTTCGTCAGACAGCGAAGTGTACGGTGATCGTTTCAAAGTTATGATAGATTGCCTGCTTGTCTGCGCCGCCGCCGCGGAAAAGGCGGGGGTGGAACTGGCGATTGAAACTCACGGCGGAGTTACTGCTTTCGACGGTGTTATTTTTCACTCTAATACCGTATCAACGCGCGCTGATATGATGGAGAAAATTCTGGAGCTTATGCCTGACAGTGTGGGGCTGAATTTCGATCCGGCCAATTTGTCCGCGGCCGGGGTCAATGCTCCTGAACTCTGGTTCAAGCGTTTCAGCAAGCGGATAAATTATCTTCATCTGAAAGATTTCCGCGATACCGGCGACGGTATTCTTCCGGTTGCATGCGGAGAAGGCCGTCTGGATTGGGATAAACTTGCGGATGCGCTTGCCGGGTATTCGGGGCCGGCGTTCATCGAGTATGAGCCGACTTCCGATGTCGCGGACGGTATGCGCCGCAGTTTGGATTTTCTCCGTTCGCGCAATATGGCATAAGGGCGGATCAGGGCGATATCTATGACTACCGGCAGTACCAGACCGCGTTACTGTATCGACCGGCAGCCGGATTGGGATGCTTTGTGTCCTGAATGGCGCTGTGCTCCGGATACCCCGCTTCCCGCCTCCTGCTTTATTATCGCGGTTGCCGACGGCGAACCGTCCCGCCGCTGTAATGAGGATGTTACCTTTCAGGTCGGTTATCTGGAATCCGGCAGACTGGTTGCCGGCAAAACTGTTCAATGCCGCCTGATCCGTGAATTCCATCCGGATGAAATATTTTCTTTTGTATCCCGCGGAATTCCGCAGGAAATAAGTACCACTCTGGATAAACCCGGATTTGTCCGGCTTGAGGTAAGTTGCGGAGAAGCGTCGGCCGCCGCGGGGCAGGGGTTTGATGTCGAGTCCATCTCTCCCGCAGGGGAAGTCGCTGATTTTGATGCGTTTTGGAAAAAACAGCTGACCGCCGCCTCCGGCATTCCAGTGCGCGAATTGGCCGGCAAACCGGTTGTTGTCGATGACTCCCGTTTTTCCGGTTCAGTGACTATGGAGGATGTTCAGGTGCTGGCTCCCGGCGGTTTACCGGTTTCAGGATTGCTCGCCAAGCCGGCGAACGCCGCTCCCCGCTCTTTGCCGGGTTACATTTTCTTTCACGGCTACGGAGTCCGTT
>JAZRUY010000037.1:0-2522 GCA_045598845.1 Victivallaceae bacterium | reverse complement strand
AAGGAGTCGCTGCCGGCCGGGGCGGAGGATCTGGACGACCGGCTGTACCGGCTGGATGAAAGCGGCAAAACGGAAGGGTTCACCCTGATCCGGCTGCCGGTGAAATGCCGCGGCGTATTCAGCGACCTGTGCGGATTCCGCGACCGGCGGACCGGTTATCCGGAGCCGGAGCCGTGCCGGCCGGAAAAGGCGGATATAACCTGGCCGGTGCTGGCGGCGGCCGCCGCGGCATGGCTGCTGCTGCGGCTGCGGGCCGGGCGCCGCGGATACGGATGGGCGGCGGCGGAATTTGAAAACGCGGCGTCCTTCGGAATAACCGCCTTCGCGCTGACCGCCTTCGCGGAGGCGCCGGAAATCATGGCCGGAAGCATGAAAGCGGCGCTGCTGCCGGCCGCAGCAGCAGCCGCGATGCTGCCGGCGGCATGGAGGAGGGGGCCGGCGGCGGTATTGAATCTGCTGTGCTTAGCGCTGCCGTTGGCGCTGTGCGGAAGCACGGAGGTATTCAGTCCGGCGCGGACCGTAACCGCGCAGGCGGGGACGCTGTCCGCGGCGATCGGCGCGGGAGCGGCCGGAAACCGTCTGGCGGAGAAGTACGAGCCGGGCGGGTTCCGCCCCGTATCGGCGCTGACGGCGGTAACCGGGTTCGCGGCCGGCCTGACGCTGGCGGCGGCCGCCGCCGGAGACGGCGGCGGTGTGTCCGGAATATGGCTGAAACTGATGCTGACGGCGGCCGCGCTGCGCATACCGCTGCTGTTCGGAATTTAGAATTCAGATCCGCGGGAATCAGTCCGGCGGGTAAAAAATAAATATCAAGGAGCGATTTATGAATACGGTGTTCACCCACGCTTTTCCGCTGCCGCACATCCACCTGGGAACCACCGCCGGCAACGGCGAACTGGGACTGTCGGTATGGGGGGAGGGGCGCAAAGTCAACATTTCCATCGGCTGCAGTTCGCTGTGGGACCACCGCGGCGGCATGCCGTGGACGGAAAAAGTGAGCCTGAAAGCGCTGCGCGCCGAAATCGCCCGCGGGGACCGGGAGGCGATATACCGGCTGTTCGACGTGGAAGGGGGCGGCGACGCGGTGATGCCGCGGCCGTCGCACATCCCGGTAGGGAGAATAACGCTGACGCTGCCGTCCGCCGCGAAGGAGGTGTCGCTGGACACGGCGACCGGCATCATCACCGTGCGCTGGGGCGCGGACGGCAAGGCGGAAATCGCGGTTTCGCAGCGCCGCAAGGGCGCGTTCGCGGTAAAACTGCCGCCGGAAGTGAAAGCCGCGCTGCTGCCGGCTTACGGGCTGACCGAGGCGCATGAGCGCAAGTGCGGCCGCAACCGGTTCTTCCCGCGCGAAGGGGACGAAAAGGACACCCTGAGCGGCATCGGCTACCGGCCGCCGAGGATGCTCGCGGACGGCTTCATCCAGGAGATGCCGGCCGATCCGGCCTACGGAGTGTGCATGCTGAGAAAGAAAGGCGAACTGCGGGCGGAGTTCTTCCGGGACGGGAAACCGGCGGACGCGCTGAAAATCTCTTTCGCCGGAATACGGCGGGAGAATAAGGATTTCCTGCGGGAACTGAAAAAACGGACGCCGGAAATAGAAACACCGTCCGAACTGATAAACCGGTATTTCCGGCTGGGAATGTTCCGGTTCCAGTGCATGACCTCGCCGGACGGGTTCCCCGCCGGACTGCAGGGGCCGTGGCTGGAGGACGATATGCTGCCGCCGTGGTCGGGCGATTTCCATTTCAACATCAATGTGCAGATGTGCTATTCGCCGGCGTACATGAGCGGACTGTGGGAAAACCTGCGCCCGCTTTTCGATATGATTCTCGGCTGGCGGCCGGTGATGCGGCGCAACGCGGAATGCTTTGTCGGCATAAAGGACGGCTATGTGCTGCCTCATTCGGTGGATGACCGCTGCACCTGCATGGGGGCGTTCTGGACCGGCACCGTCGACCACGGCAGCGCCGCCTGGGTGTCGCAGATGATGTTCGACTATGCGCGCTACACCGGGGACAAGGAGTTCCTGCGCGGCGGAGCGTTCGATTTCATGGCCGGAGTGATGCGGGTTTACCGGGCGATGACGGAGGAGCATGACGGCAGACTGCGCCTGCCGGTGGGGGTGTCGCCGGAATACCGCGGCGACGCCATCGACGCCTGGGGCGCGGACGCCAGTTTCCAGCTGGCGGCGATGCACCGGCTGGCGCACGACCTGCTGGAAGCGCCGGAAATGCTCGGCGAACCGGCCGATCCTTTCTGGCGGCGCGTCGAGGACGGGGACCTGCCGCAGGCCAGCCTGGTCAAATGGCAGGGGAAAGACGTTTTCGCGCTCTGGCGCGGGCAGGAGCTGGAATACAGCCACCGCCACCATTCGCACCTGGCGGCGGTAACGCCGTTCAACACTATCCGGCCGGACGACCCGGAGTGGGCGGAGATTGTACGCGACAGCGCCTACCAGTGGATCGCGCTGGGGCAGGGGTACTGGGCCGGGTGGAGCATGCCGTGGGCGGTGAAACTGC
>JAZRUY010000036.1:0-9779 GCA_045598845.1 Victivallaceae bacterium | reverse complement strand
ATATTACAATCTCCTGTCGGCGGCGGTAATCATACTGATTGCCGTACTGGCCGCCATAACGGCCGGCAGCATTCTTTCCTATCCGGCGAAACGGAATCCTGACGGCATCGCCGCGGCGGTGAAACTGCCGCTGTTCTGGCTGATTATTCTGGGCGGAGCCGCGGCAGGTACCGGCATGCTGAACATGACCGAAAGCGCAAAAACCGCGGTTTCCCGTACTTGCGCCGCGCTGTTCGTGCTTATTGCGGTATGGGGTCTGCTGCGCGGAACCGGACTGATCGAAAGAAGCATCGGCCGCAAACTCGAAGATAAAATTAATCCGATGGGGCAACTGGTGATATCGCTGATATCCCGGGCTTTCAAAGCGGTAATCTGGATTGTCGCCGTAATCTTCGTACTGCAGAACATTTTCAAGTTCAATGTGGCGGCACTGGTTACCGGAATGGGGGTGGCGGGACTGGCTTTCGCCTTCGCCTCGCAGAACGCCATCGCCAATCTGTTCGGCGCCGTTACGCTGGCAAGCGACCGCACTTTCAAGATCGGCGACACCATCAGCGCGGCGGGTGTAACAGGGAAAGTGGAAACTGTTTGTCTGCGCAGCACCAGACTGCGTACGGAAGACGGGATACTGGTCAGCATTCCCAACCGGGTACTGGCGGATTCGGTCATACAGAATCTGAGCGCAAAAAACAACTAAACTAACGATAATCAAGAACAACCAATCAGCCGCGCCTATGCGCGGCGAAAAAATTCAGGAGTGCCAAAATGCCCAAGACGGTGAAAAAAAGCAACAGTACCCGAAAAGCAAAGAAGATGAAGATTGTCGTCGCCTATTCCGGAGGGCTCGACACCTCTGTAATCGTAAAATGGGTCAAGGATACATACAACGCTGAAGTGATCTGCTACTGCGCCGACGTTGGGCAGCAGGAGGAACTCGCCGGGCTGGAAGAAAAAGCCAAGGCCACCGGAGCCAGCAAATGCATCATCGATGACCTGAACGAGGAATTCGCCCGCGATTTCATCTTTCCGATGCTGCAGGGAGAAGCCATCTATGAAAACAACTACCTGCTCGGAACCTCCATCGCGCGTCCGCTGATCGCCAAGCGTCTGGTTGAAGTGGCAAAGGCGGAAGGCGCCGATGCGATATGCCACGGCGCCACAGGGAAAGGCAACGACCAGGTGCGGTTTGAACTCAATGCCAATGCCATCGACCCGTCAGTGAAAGTCATCGCCGCGTGGCGCGACCCCAATTGGAAATTCACCGGACGGCTGGACATGATCGAATATGCAAAGAAAAACAAGATCCCGGTCAGCGTATCGGCAAAAAAGCCATACAGCATGGACCGCAATCTGCTCCACATCAGTTTCGAAGGCGGAATTCTGGAGGATCCGTGGAATGAATTTCCGGAGAATATCGCGGTAATGACCTCCGCTTTGAGCAAAGCGGCCAACAAACCGGAAGATGTCATCATCACCTTTGAAAAAGGCATCCCGGTTAAAATCAACGGGAAGAAATATTCCCCGGCCAACATCATGCGCACACTGAACGCCATAGGCAGCAAACATGCGGTAGGGCGGGTGGATATAGTGGAAAACCGCTTTGTCGGAATGAAATCCCGCGGAGTGTATGAAACTCCGGCCGGGACCATCCTGCAGACGGCTCACCGGGGACTGGGGGGAATCACCCTTGACCGGGAAGTCATGCATCTGCGCGACAGCCTGATTCCGCGCTACGCCGATATGATTTACAACGGTTTCTGGTATGCGCCGGAAAGAGAAATGCTCCAGGTTATGATTACCGAAAGCCAGAAATTCGTAACCGGAGATGTACGGGTAAAACTCTTCAAAGGCGCCTGCCATGTAACCGGCCGCCGCAGCAAATACAGCCTTTACGATGACTCTATCGCCTCGTTTGAAGGCTTGGAATCTTACGACCATAAAGACGCGGCGGGATTCATCAAGCTGAACGCGCTGCGGCTCAAAGTGCTCGCCCGCAGCAAGCAGAAACGTTACTGAACAACCCGGAGATTATGATGGCGGACAAAAAATACAAAATCGCGGTAATCCCCGGCGACGGAACCGGGCCGGAAGTCATCGCTGAGGCACTGAAAGTAGCGGATGCGGCGGCGAAGAAGTTCGGATTCTCTCTGGAAAAGCAATTTTTCAACTGGGGAGGAGAACACTATCTCTCCACCGGAGAACTGCTTCCCGATGATGCCGCCGGGCGGCTGGCCGGGCATGACGCGGTACTGCTGGGAGCAATCGGAAATCCGAAAGTAAAGCCCGGCATTCTGGAAAAAGGCATACTGCTCAAGTTACGCTTTGATCTCGATCAGTATATCAACCTGCGTCCGGTCAAACTGTATCCCGGGGTGGAAACTCCGCTGGCGGACAAGCATCCGGAGGATATAGATTATGTGGTAGTCAGGGAGAATTCCGGGGGTGTTTACACCGGAATGGGCGGCAGTGTTCAGGCCGGCACACCGGATGAAATCGCCTGCCAGAACTGGGTTTATTCGCGAAAACAGGTTGACCGCTGCTTAAAGTACGCTTTTGAACTGGCCGTGAAGCGGCATAGTTCAGCCGCCCCGTGGCGGGGACTTTCCGCCGAGGATCGCAAGGCAGGATACACCTCTCAATTGACTTTGGTAGGAAAAACCAATGTGCTGACCTATGTCTGCGGGCTGTGGGAACGCGCTTTCCGCGAGATGGCGAAGCAATATCCGACGGTCAAAACCGCTTATTGCCATGTGGACGCCACCACTATGTGGATGGTGAAAAACCCGGAATGGTTCGATGTAATCGTAACGGAAAACCTGATGGGCGATATTATCACCGATCTGGCGGCGATGACCGCCGGCGGCATGGGAGTATCCTCCGGAGCCAATCTTAATCCGGAAGGGGTGAGCATGTTCGAGCCGATCGGGGGCAGTGCGCCGAAATATACCGGACTCAACGTCATCAATCCGCTGGCGGCCATCGGCGCGGCGGCGATGATGCTGGATTTTCTGGGAGAGAAAGAAGCGGCGCAGGCCATCGAACAAGGCATCGCCTTTGCAACAGGACACAAATTAAAATCCATGGCGGCAGGAAAAATGGGCTACTCCACCTCCGAGGTAGGTGATTTGATAGCCGCCAGTCTGTGAGAAAAACACAGTGCGCGGCGATTCGGCCGCGCTTTTTTTCAATCATCATTCGGAATTTATGGGACAACCAGATATAAGCGGCATTCTCGCCCAAGCCTGCGACCGGATTACCGGCGCTTACCGGAAGACGGATTTCCCGGAACTGCGCGGGATGATTTTCCGCGGCTGGAATATCAAAGAGCAGGATATACGCGCCATCATCGCCGGCATGGATACGGCACCGGAAACAGAGCGGTGTAAATCCGGGCATAAAGTTACAGCGGTATTCTCCGGCGGTTTATTCGTTAAGCGCTACAATATGCACGGATTTTACAATCGATTCCGCAAAATATTCCAGTTGCCGCGGCCGGAACGGGTACTGGCCGCGGCTTTGCGGTTGAAAGAGTCCGGAATTCCCTGCCCCGCGGTACTGGGGGCATTCAGACAGAGCCGCGCAGGCATTCCGACCGCCGACTATCTGATTACAGAAAAACTTGACGCCGGACAGTTGTTCTGCGACAAGAATATTATGGTATTCTCCGGCGGCTACGGCTACCGCCGGTTCGTTGACGGCACAGTGTCGCTACTGACCAAAATACATGCCTCCGGAGTTGAACACGGAGATCTGAGTTTGAGGAATATTTTCTGCCGCTCCAATCCTGACGGAACGTATTCGGATTGGGGCGTAATTGATCTGGACGGCTGCCGCATCCATTCCGGCACAGTGCCGGAAGGCGGCCGGCGGCGCGAACTGGCCCGGCTGATTTCCAGTTTTCTGCGTTGCCTGAAACAGACCGCTCCGGCAGAACCGGTTTCGATAAACGCGATAACCGGTGATTTCACCCGGCGCTATCACGAATTATCAGGGTACGACCTCTCCGGAAGCACGCTTGACAACCGGGTACGGATGCTTACGGAGCGGATACGCCGCCACCGGAGGTGACTATGCCTGAAAAACTGGAAAATCTGATGCGCGCACTGCCGGACGGCATTATATGGGGGAGTCAGTTATCAGAAGCCATGACCCACCGTTCCTATGCCTCGGAGCATAATTTAAATTACGACAATCAAAGGCTTGAGTTTCTGGGGGATGCGGTACTGGAAATCCTTTTGAGCGAATATCTGTACCGGCAGTATCCGGAAGCCGATGAGGGAGAATTGACTAAATTAAGGGCGGCACTGGCCAGAGAATCCACGATAGCGGGATTCGCCCGTAAGCTGCGGCTGGGGGATTTTCTGCGCATGGGCAAGGGTGAACTTGAAGCGCATGGCAATCAGCGGGAATCCACCGTGGCCGATCTTTTTGAATCGGTACTCGGAGCAATATATCTGGCCGGCGGGCTGGATACCGCAAGAGATTTTCTGCTGGAAAGACTGCGTGAACTGGGAGATCCGAGAGAACTGAACGCCAGCAGCAACCCCAAGGGGGCATTGCAGGAGTTTTCCCAGAGCCGCTGGGGGATCACCCCGGAATACGAGGTCTTAAAGATAGACGGACCGGAACACTGCCCGGTATTCACCGTGGAAGCGCGGCTGCGCGGTCGTAGGGCGACCGCATCGGCCGGGAACCGGCGTCAGGCTGAATGCGAAGCCGCACTGGCATTGTACCGCCAATTCGATACAGCATCCGGCAATACGAACGAGTAAATAAAGCGGCACGGCGGCCGCCGGACAATCACGGTATTTTCTTCAGTAAGATTTTCGTCAGGCACGCTTGCAAACCGGCCAAAACGGCAATATATTTAGAGAGTGGAAAACTGACAGTGCGAGTGTAGCTCAGTTGGTAGAGCATCACGTTGCCAACGTGATTGTCGCCGGTTCGAATCCGGTCACTCGCTCCATTTCATGTCTTTCCGTTGACCGGCGAATTTTCAATCTGAAAAATCAACAACACCGAAGAAGTCCGTTTCGCCAAGGCAGACTTTGCCTTCCGCGAAGAAACTTTTTCTTTCGACATTATTTCCGGATGTTTTTTGACTGCCGGAGAACAGAAATCATTTCCGTTTCACCGCAAAGAAACGACACGTTTTCGTCCGAACAAACTTCCGTAAAAAAACAGCATATTGACGAAGCCCCTGCGTCCGGACGCGTTGCAATCGTAAATGCGGATATTTCCCGGATCCAGATTCTCCACGATATAAAACAGGGCTGCCGGTTTTGAATTTCCTCCGGGGACTCCGGATGACTATGTCTCCCGGCACATACGGCACCGCCCTGCCAGTTCCGGCATATTCTAACCTTTGCGCCGCGGCACAGACGCAAAAAGATAACCGGTTGGAAAATTCTACTGCCCGGCGGCAGCTGACGGCGGAGTATGCCTTACCCTCACCCGGCGCACCCGGCGGCGACTGCACTGCAGTACCTCTATTTCCAATTCGCCGACAGTAAAACTATCGCCGTTCTGCGGAATCTTTCCCAACTGCTCTAAAACCCAGCCGCCCAGCATCGGTTCCGAGGAATCAGGACGGAAATCGAAAAATTCTCCGAAATCATCCAGAGTAACCGTGCAATCCACACTGAAAACTTCATCTCCGAGCGATTTGAATTTTTCCACCACCTCGTCATGCTCATCCCAGATTTCCCCCACCAGTTCTTCAATGATATCCTCCATGGAAACAATGCCGAGCGTCCCGCCGAACTCATCGATAACCACGGCCAATTGTGACCGGCACTGCTGCATTTTCTTAAGCACATCATCGATTTTTTCGGTTTTCTGGATGAAGAACGGAGGAGTCATAACCCTGGACAGTTTCCAGTCTCCGTTATCGCTTTCGCCGAAAAAATCCCGCAGCACTACGATACCGACGATGTTATCCATACTGCCGGAGTAAACCAGCAGACGGGAGAATTTTGTGGATAAGAACTTATCCGCCACTTCCCGCCGCGACGCCTCCGCCGGGACAGCGGCGACATCCACTCTCGGGGTAATGATCTCTTCGACCTGACATTCAGTAAATTTGATGGCATTACGCAGCAAAACGCCCTCGTCACGGTCTATCACTCCGTCGCTCTGCACTTCATCCACCAGCAACAGCAGTTCCTCCTGGGACATCCGTAAACCATCGCCCAGTTTCAATATCCGCGCCAGCAATGTTTTCCACAAAGCGAAAAGAAAATTCAACGGCCAGCACAGCCATTTAAGCACCAGGAGCACAGGTGCGGCAACAATTGCAAACCGCTCCGGATATTCCCGCACCACGCATTTAGGAGTAACTTCTCCGAACACCAGCACCACCGCAGTCAGCACCAGCGTGGAAACCGTGGCGCCGCAACTCCCGTACAGCCGGATAAACAACACCGTACCGGCGGCCGATGCGGCGATATTGACAATGTTATTACCGATGAGAACAGTAGTAAGCAGATGATCGAAATCTTCCGTCAGACGCAAGGTCACGGCGGCCATACGGCTTCCGTTTTCGGCCATGCTTTTCAAGCGGGTACGGTTAAGCGATGTATAAGCGGTTTCCGAGGCGGAAAAGAATGCCGAACACAATACCAGAAATATTATTGTTATAATTATCGCTGTCATAAGTCAGCAACCGTTATCGACGGCTGAAAACATGCCCCTGCGTTTATTTTGTCTATAAACCGATACCGCGATAATATACAGCGGTAAGCGGTCCATCCGCAATCAGACCATGAGTATTTTCATAACCAAAGCAATAAAATTCATAACGGACGGAACAGAATTCTCAAAGGTTTTAAAGATATAAAAACCGCAGCGCAACCACGGCGCCGCGGTTCATTGTAAATCTACGCTCAGAGAAATCAAAGATCTTCGCCGACTTCCCAGCGTACAAAACGCTTCACTTTCAGTCCGGGATGCAATTTGGCCAAAGTGGTCTTATCATCACGAACCCACGGCTGATTCATCAGACAGACTTCGCCGTAGAATTTATTGATTTTACCGCTGAGAATCTTATCCAGCATTTCTTTTGGCTTACCGGCCAGCTTGGGATCAGCGGCGGCGGCAATCTCCTTTTCCTTGTCAATCACCGCCGCGGGAATATCCCCCGGGGCAATGTAAGCCGGGCGCATCGCGGCAATATGCAGACAAATATCCTTGAGCACCGCCTCGTCAGCGGCTCCGGAAACTTCGATCAGCACACTTACGCGCCCGCCGTCATGATGGTAATTGGCGAAAACGCTTCCGTCCGCGACCCAGCGCTGCGCGCGGCGGATCTGCATATTTTCACCGATCACACCGATGTGCGCGGTAAGGTTAGCCTTTTCGGCATCCTGCACCGCGGCGGACACATCACCGTTGCCGTCCATTTTCAAAATATTTCCGGCAATTCCCGAAACGAAACCGATGAATTTATCGGTCTTGGCGGCGAAATCAGTCTCGCACAAAACTTCCACGATCGAGGCGGAATTGCCGTTGATAGCGGTCAGCACCTTTCCCTGATTGGTGGTACGGCCGGCCTTTTTTTCAGCCTTGGCGGCACCGGTCTTGCGCAGATTTTCAATCGCTTTTTCCATATCGCCGTCGGCGGCGACCAGCGCTTTTTTGCAATCCATCATACCGGCACCGGTCTTCTCGCGAAGATCCTGCACCATTTTAGCGGTAATAGCCATAATATTCAACCCCGTTAGTTAATGTCACTTGTTTTCAGAAGCATCGGCCGCGGGAGCGGCCGGCGCGGCATCGGCGGCTTTTTTCACCGTACGGCGGACAGTCTTCTTGACGGCGGGTTTCTCCGCGGATTTTTCCGCACTGCCGGCAGCCGGCTTGCGGGTACGGCGCACCGGTTTCTTCGCCTCATCCTTAGCGGCATCTTCAGCATTCTCCTGCTGAATCTTCCTGGCGGCTTCGGCCGCATCGCGGGATTCGGCGGCTTTCTTCACATAGATGTCACGGGCGATTTTAACCGCATCGCGGAAGATATTGATGATGATTTCGACCGAACGGACAGCATCATCATTGGCGGCCACGGGGTAGTCGATCACACTCGGGTCGCCGTTAGTATCCACAATAGCCACAATCGGAATATTAAGCTTTTTGGCCTCACGGACCGCATTGATTTCATTGCACACATCCACGACCACCAGCGCGGCGGGAAGCTTCTTCATACCGGCGATGCCGTCCAGATCGCGATGCAGACGGGCAGCATTGCGTTTGCAGGTGGATTCTTCTTTCTTTTTCATCCCGGCAAGTGCGGAAGCGGAAGCCAGTTTTTCGTCAAGCTCCTGCATTTTGCTGATGCTCTTGCGGATAGTGACATTGTTGGTAAGAGTGCCGCCGAGCCAGCGCTCAGTAACACTGAACATACCGGGTTCAGCCGCGGCGCCGGCGACCAGTTCGCGGATCTGCCGCTTGGTGCCGACGAAAAGCAACTCACCGCCGTCAGCCACAGTGCGCTGCAGGAAATTGCAGGCGGCGGCAAGCTGACGCATGGTTTTGGTCAGGTCAATGATGGAAATGCCATTTTTCACCCCGTAGACATAATTCTTCATTCTGGGGTTCCAGCGACGGGTCTGGTGACCGAAATGACAACCGGCTTCGAGCAGGTCATTGATGGTGATTTTCGCCATAATGCGAATTTCCTTTCTTCTTTGCGGCGCTTAGCTGAAATGCAAGACACCCTTGGGGTTTGGTTGTTATTGACCGACGGCACACCCGCGCCGCCGGATACATTTTATCAATATAATATTATTTTCCGATTTTTGCAAGGCGATCCCGCCAGTAACCGATCTGCTTCTCCACCTGGACGAAAGAGGTTCCGCCGGTGATGTCTCGCTTCGCTATGCTCTTTACCGGATCGAACATGGAAAGGAATTCAACACCGGCTTCAGGAACCGCCCGCCGCATTTCCTCCAAAGTAAGTCTGTCCAGCGGCCGTCCGAGTTCTTTTGCCAGTTTGACCAGCGAACCGATTTTACGATGAGCATCCCGGAAGGGGACTTTCATTTCCACCAGTTTTTCCGCCAGATCAGTAGCCATAAGCGCCGGGTCGGACGCGGAGCGCAGCATGTTTTCAGATTTGATTTTCATCGTTCTGATCATCGGAGGATAAACGGTCAGAATCTGCTCAACGGTATCCACCGCGTCAAATACCGCCACTTTATCCTCCTGCAAATCCCGGTTGTAAGTCATCGGCAGCGCCTTGCACATGGTCAGCAACGCTGTTAAAGCTCCGTACACCCGCGCGGTTTTACCGCGGGTAAGTTCACAGACATCCGGATTCTTCTTCTGGGGCATCAGGCTGGAACCGGTACAGAAAGCATCATCGAGTTCCACAAAATCGAATTCCTGACTGCTCCACAGCACGATATCCTCGGAAAGACGGCTGGCATGCATGGCGAAAATCGCCAGCGCTCCAACCAGTTCAATGGCGAAATCACGGTCGGCTACCGCATCCATACTGTTGCGGGTAACACCGTCGAAACCCAGTTCGCGCGCCACAAATTCACGGTCGATTTTCAGAGTGCTGCCGGCCAAAGCGCCGGAGCCCAGCGGCAGTACATTGAAGCGCCGGCGGCAGTCGGAAATACGGGCGGCGTCACGGTCCAGCATCTCAACATAAGCAAGCAGATGATGAGCGAAAAGTACCGGTTGCGCATGCTGCAGATGCGTGAATCCCGGCATCACCGCCCGGGAATCGGCGGCGGCGCGCTCCACCAGCGCGCATTGAAATCCGCGGAGCATCTCCA
>JAZRUY010000035.1:0-7968 GCA_045598845.1 Victivallaceae bacterium | reverse complement strand
ATAAATGAAAAGCATCCCAACCGATTGTTGTTGAACTATACGATTCAGCCCGGGGATTCTTTGAGCCGCATCGCTCAGAAATATCATACTACGGTCACGGCCATATATTCTCTCAACGATTTGAGTTCGGACAAAATTCTCATCGGCTCTCAATTGCTGTTGTGTCCCGGTCCGTGGAGTATCAATATCAGCAAAAGCGCCCGGGTGTTGCGGCTCGACCGCGCAGGGGAACCGTTCGCGTTATTTGATATCGGGGTGGGTAGAAACGGCATGACTCCGATCGGTAAATTCGTGATTTCCACCCGTTTGCGCCGCCCGGAATGGCATGCTCCGGACGGCACCGTTATTCCGGCTGGTGATCCGGAAAATCCGCTGGGAAGCCATTTCTTGAAACTGGCTGATGTCGGCTCGCCGCGGAATCCTTTGACCGGGTACGGTATTCACGGCACCAATGATGAATCCAGTGTCCGGAAATCTTTCAGTCACGGTTGCATAAGAATGCGTAACCGCGAAGTGGAACTGCTGTATATGCTGGTTCCTGAGCAGACGGCGGTGGAAATAGAGGAATAATTCCGTCTTGCCGGATCGTAAATTTGGTTGAAATCCTAAGTCAAGGGAAATTTTATCATGGCAGAATACCAGCTGGAATTTGAAAAACCGATTTTGGTGTTGCAGGAAAAATTGCGTGATTTGAAAGAATCAGGTGCCGCCGAGCCGGATATTGCCGCCGCCGAGCGGAAGTTAAAGCGGACCGTGAAAAAGATTTATTCCGGTCTGACTCCGTGGCAGCGGGTGCAGGTGGCGCGTCATCCCGAACGTCCCTATACGCTGGATTATATCGATGCGCTGTGCTCCGGATTTCTGGAATTGTCCGGCGACCGGCGTTTCAAGGATGATAAAGCGGTGGTCGGCGGATTTGCCGAATTCAGGGGAAAGACTCCGGTGATGGTGATCGGAACCCAAAAGGGCAGGGACATGCATTCCAACCTCTTCCGTAATTTCGGATGGCCGAATCCGGAAGGTTACCGCAAAGCGATGCGGCTGATGCGTTTGGCAGAAAAAGCCGGAGTTCCTGTCCTGACTTTTATTGATACTCCGGGCGCGTATCCCGGAATCGCCAGTGAAGAACGGCATATCGGCGAAGCTATTGCGGTGAATCTGCGCGATATGTTTGAACTGAAAGTGCCGGTTATCTGTTCGGTTATCGGTGAGGGCGGCTCGGGCGGCGCCATCGGGCTCGGAGTCGGCAACCGTATTCTCATGCTGGAAAATGCGTATTATTCCGTCATAACCCCTGAAGGTTGCGCGGCTATTTTATGGAATGACCGCCAGTATGCTCCCCAGGCCGCCGCCGCCCTCGGGCTTACCGCGGAGAAACTGTTGGAATTGGGCGTGATAGACGGCATCGTTCCGGAGCCGCCCGGCGGGGCGCATTCCGATTATCAAAAGGCTGCGGAAAATCTGGGCGATGCGATTGAAAAGCATCTTGGAGAACTTATCGGCCGCTCCCCGGAGCAATTGCGGGAAGAACGTTATGCCAAATTCCGTAAAATGGGAATCTGGCGTGAAACGGCGGATGTCAAGTGAATAATCTGCTTACTATCCGCAAGGCGGTCCCCGATGATATCTCCGGCATTCACGGACTGTTAGAGTATTATGCCGACCGCGGAGTGGTGCTGCGTCGCGGCAAAGATAATATCCGGCAGTATCTGGAAAATTTCACCGTCGGGGAAAGCGACGGGAAAATACTCGGTTGTGCCGCGGTACGCGATTTCGGCAATAATTTACTGGAAATACGTTCTTTGGCGGTATGGCCGGAATTTCAGCGTTCAGGAATCGGCCGGGCTATGGTCGAGGCGATTATTGCAGGGTTGAAAATAACCAGACCGCAATGGCGGCTGTTTACCCTTACTTATCGTCCGGATTTTTTTTGTTCGCTCGGTTTTGAGCAGACGGTGAAAGAGGAATTTCCGGATAAAATCTGGAGCGATTGCGCGGTGTGCGCTAAATTCTCACATTGCGATGAAATCGCCTTGAAATTGGATTATTGCGGCTCGGAACAACCGGCGACCGCCGATGTGATACCAAATTAATTCAGGAGCGGAGAAATGAACAGTAAAATAAAAATTCCTGCCAACGGAACCAGAATAACCGCCGGCGCATCCGGCAATTTGCAGGTTCCGGATTGTCCGGTTATCGGATTCATAGAAGGTGACGGCATCGGTCCGGATATCACAGCCGCGGCGATGAAAATATGGAATGCGGCGGTGGCGAAAGCATACGGCGGGAAGCGGGAAATCGCCTGGATGGAACTTTTCGCCGGCGAAAAGGCCAACCGGATTTACGGTGAAGAACTATGGTTGCCGGAGGAAACACTTACCGCCGTCAAAGAATATTTAATTGCGGTAAAAGGACCGTTGACAACCCCGGTCGGCGGCGGTATCCGTTCGCTCAATGTGACCTTGCGTCAGAAACTGGATCTGTATGTTTGTCTGCGTCCGGTGCGTTATTTCTCCGGAGTGCCGTCGCCGGTTAAGCATCCGGAGAAAACCGACATGGTGGTGTTTCGGGAAAACACCGAGGATATTTATGCCGGTATCGAGTGGAATGCCGGCACTCCGGAGGTCCGGAGGGTGATTGATTTTCTGCGTTCGCAGATGGGAGTTGAGAAGATCCGTTTCCCGGAAAGTTCCAGCATCGGTATCAAACCGGTTTCGCGGGATGGCAGTGAGCGGCTGATCCGCGCCGCGCTCGACTACGCTATCGCTAATCACCGTCGCAGCGTGACTTTGGTGCACAAGGGTAACATCATGAAATTTACGGAAGGCGGATTCAAGAACTGGGGATATGAATTAGTGCGCCGTGAATATCAGGGGCGCGCGGTAGCGGCCGCGGATTGCGGCGGGAAGGCGCCGGAAGGCATGATTTTGGTTAAGGACTGTATTTGCGATGCCTTTCTCCAGCAGATTCTTACCCGCCCGGATGAATACGATGTGATCGCGACTATGAATCTGAACGGGGATTATGTTTCAGATGCCCTGGCGGCCTGTGTCGGAGGTATCGGCATTGCTCCCGGCGCTAATATCAATTTTTCCACCGGGCATGCTATTTTTGAAGCCACCCACGGAACGGCTCCAAAATATGCAGGCATGGACAAGGTCAATCCCTGTTCTCTGGCGCTATCCGGCGAGATGATGCTGCGGTATATCGGTTGGACCGAGGCCGCGGATCTGGTGGCCTGCGGTATCGAACGGGCTATCGCCGATAAAGTGGTCACCTATGACTTCGCCAGACTGATGGACAAAGCGTCAGAGGTGAGTTGTTCCGGTTTTGCCGAAGCCGTTGTCCGGCGTATGTAAAGCGATGTCCGGTCTGCTGAAGTTTTTGTTTAACAAAAGCCGTTTCTCCGATTTTCCGCCAAATCCGGAGGAATGGCGGTGCGAATGTCTTTTCCCGCCGGTTCCGGATGCCGATTTGGATCAGATCACTGCCTTGCTTGTTGCGGCCGGGTTCGCGGATGAATCCGACCGCGCGGTACTGCAGGCAATGATTTCCGGTTCCGTCGCCGCTGTTGTTGCCCGCAATGCCGCCGGTGAAATCATCGGTTTTGTCCGGGCGGTGGGTGACGGAGTGTCTGATGCGTATATTCAGGATGCGGTGGTACATCCGGGCTGGCGCCGGCGCGGTATCGGCGCGGCTATGATCCGCGAAATTATCCGCACTTTGCGGTCCGGCGGCACCGGTTGGATAGCGCTGGTCGGTGTCCCCGGCAGTGAGAAATTTTACGCCGGTCTCGGATTTGATTCTCCTTCCGGTCACACTTTTTGGAAACTGCCGGATAAATGACGAAAACTCCGTTGTTCAAGCGTTATTTGTTGTTTTTTGAGCAGAATAATTAACGGAAAAAACTCCGTTGTTTTTCCGTTGTCAGCCTTTGCGCAACATGGCCATGGCACAGTTGAGTCCGTCTGCCGCGGCTGACATGATTCCTCCCGCCATTCCGAATCCTTCTCCGGCCGGCCACAATCCGCGTACCGGAGATTCTCCGGTGGCGCGATCGCGTATTGCGCGCAACGGCGAGGAAACCGCGCTTTCCGCACCGATCAGTTGTCCATTGCGGATAAAACCGTTGTGACGGCGGTCGAATTCCTGCAAAGACGCGCCGAGCCGCCGGAACAGAAAATCCGGAATCAGCGTATCCAGCCTGGAAGGCACGGTTCCGAGACGGCAACTGCCGTTGCCGTTGTATCCGTTTTGGCGGTTCAGAAAAGCGGCCGCGGATTGCGCCGGCAAGGTATAATCTCCGCCACCGGCGGTAAAGATGCGGCGTTCCAAATTCTCCAGCATGGCAAACGCTTCGTCCGCCGAGCCGGCATTCTGCGGCTGAACTGTGGTGATCAGGCAACTGTTGCCGAATTCTCCGTTCCGGGCGAAATCGCTCATCCCGTTGGTGCAGGAGTGGCCGCGCCAGGCGGTGGCATTGACGATTTCTCCGCCAGGACACATGCAGAAACTGCTGACTCCGCATCCTGAAGAACCGGCTGAAAATGCCAGATGGTATTCCGCCGCCCCCAGCGCTACCGGACGGGGCAGGATGTGATAACTGAACCGGTCGATAAATGTTTGCGGGTGCTCGATGCGGCAGCCGATTTGAAACGGTTTCAGTTGCATCGGGACGGTTCCGGAGCGGTATAGATGCCGGATCAGTTCCCGCCCGCCGAGTCCGGGAGCTGCCAGCACCGCCGGCGCCTCGAGGTATTCTCCGGATTCCAGAATTACTCCGGTACACTTGCCGTCGGAGATGCGCAGATCTTTTACCGCTGTTCCGAAACGGAATATTCCCCCCGAAGCTTCAATGCGTTTACGCAGTGCCGGACATATTGCCCGCAACCGGTCGGAACCGATGTGCGGCCGTTTCAAATACAAAATCTCCGGCGGTGCGCCGCACTCGACAAGCGTGCGCAGGATGAACCCGGAGAAGCCCTTGCGGGTGCCGGTGTAGAGTTTCCCGTCTGAAAATGCGCCGGCGCCGCCTTCGCCCAGCAGCAGATTGTCTTCCTCGTTCAAAGTCCGGGTCCGCAGAAATTCAAGATAATTCCGGTAACGGTTCTCCACCGGCGCCCCCCGGTCGATAATCACCGGTTCCGCTCCGGCAGCCGCCAATGCCAAAGCCCCGAATATCCCGGCCGGGCCGGTGCCGATGACCAGCGGATGTTTTATGGTTGTGTGTTCCGGCAAAGGCAGCCCGGTATCTGCAGATACCGGAGATTCTCCGTCTAACCCGAGGCGCAGATGATAGATTATTTTCGGGGTTCCCCGCCGCGAATCCACGCTGCGGGAAAGGATTTCCCACCCGCTCAGTCTGGCGGGATGAATGAGCTTGGATTCCGCCGCCTTTTCACCGATTCGAAGATCAATGTCCGCCGGCGCGTTCAGCGCGTCAACGGTGAAATTATCTATTTCGAATATCATGAAACGGAATTAACCCGGCGGTGAAATATTCTGCCGGCATCAATTGCCGTCTTCCGTCTTTTTTTCCACCAAATTGCCGTTGTTGTCTATTTGCACGTATTTGGTGCCCCAGCAATTTTTGAACATCCCGTCGAAATCCATTTCCCACATGCGGCAGGTATCTTCATCTTGAAAACTGACGGTGTTCACATAGTCCATCGCCAGCCGGGTGTTTTCGGTGGAAGTTTTCCATATTTCAAAATAAGTATCTTTTTCCGCCCATTTGCGTATAGGCGAAGCGCAAAAGCACATCAGCAGAAAATTAACCAGCACCATACCGGCGAGCGCGCCAAGCGCTAACCCTCCGATTTCGTTGAGCCCGTCCGGCATCACAACCTGATTGAGTTTTTTGTTGCACAGCGGAGTCAGACTGCCGAGAACGGCCACGAACAGCACCGCCACGGCCAAGGCGGCGAACATTTCAGTACTGTGCTGCATATCGTTAGGAACGAATCCGAATACCGGACGCACCAGCCTGCGGACCGCTAAACCAAGATATACTCCCCATGTAACATAAAACAACCCGAGCAATGAGAAAGCGAATTTTTTCTGCATGCCCAGCAGTGCGAACAGCGCGGGAATAACGTAGAACATTATCGATATCATTTCTGCACCTCTATTTTTTCCCTTTCCGCTTCTTCTTGGATTTTGCGGCGTTCTCCGCCTGTTCAAGCTGTTTCACGGCGGCCGCTTCGGCGGCGGCTTTTTCCGCGGCTTCAAGTTCCGTTACATCGTCTCCCATCGCTCTGGCCGCTTCCAGCGGAGTTATCCAGCCGGAATCCACCATATCCTGTGCCGAGGCGCGCAGTCCGGAATCGGTAAATAAGTCTCCCGCTTTTTCGCGTACCGACTGCATGGTGGCGCGGCCGTCGCTCATATAATCATACAACACCTGACTATCGATCAAGTCAAAAAAAGCGATCCGCCCCTGTCCGTCGGCGCGGAATGCCAGCCGCTGATTGACTACCAGCGACAGACTTTCCGCGATTTTATTCAGGCTGATACCCCAGCCCTCCAATTTTATCAATATATCTTCCAAAGTTGAGCCGTCGATACCGATCAGCACCAGTTTCCCGTCCGCTGCGGCTTTGAACGCCGCCGCCGCACTCTCCGCATCGCTGACCGGCTCGATCGCCATCACCTGATAGTCGCTTTCGGCGATTTCCGCAACGGAAAGCCGGCGCCGTTCCGGTCCCTCAATCGGGTTTTCCTCTACCATGGTTACATTTTCCAGCGTCATTCCGATCGGATTTTCCACAAAAATCCGGCTGATCCCGTCCATCAGCGAGGAACTCAGCACGCTGCGCATAGTCGTGGATTTGCCGCAACCGGCCGGACCGCAGAACACTATCACTCCGATACAATTCAAACGTTTGGCCAGCAGATCCAACTGCTCCTGATTCAGTCCCAGTGCCGTGATATCCGGCAGCAGCAGTTCATCCCGCATCCGGACTGTGATTTTTTCGCCGCCGAAACTGCGTCCGCTGGATACCCGGCAGACATTATCCTGTCCGAACTGTCTGGCCAGAATTGTGCCGTTCTGATTGTAGCGCCGTTCATCCACCGACATCCCCGACAGGCGCTTGAACACATTGCACAAACCGCCGCCGGAAAGACAGTCCATATCGCGTTTATGTTCCAATTTACCGGCGATGCGGTAATCGATACTGTATTCTCCCTCTTCATCGGGAGTGATGTAAATCCGGGTAGCTCCGCTTTTAAAGGCGTCCTCCACTATTTGAAAGAACAATTTGCGGCTGTCGATTTCCGAGCGTTTCGCCGGAGCCGGGTCAATCGGCGTACCGTCCTGATGCAACAGTGTTACCGTAGTGTCTATTTTTTTCCATTCCTCTTCTTTTTTTCGTTTGCGCGCTTCCGCAAGTTTATTCAGCACATAAAAACTTCCGAGAGTTACCGGACCTCCGATCAGCGCCGCCATATTCAGCCATGGCTGCTGGTCGTTATCCTTCAGTTGTTTCATGGTGTTCTTAGTGGCGATCACTCCGCATATCAGCCATAGCGGAGCCAGCAGGAATGATATAAAACTGAAAGTTATTATGAGTTCATTCACGGCGGTATCTCCTCGGTAAAGGTTGTGCTGACGCTCTGTCTTTAGTTCTGGATGTTATGGTCGTATATGTTTAAGAAAGCATATTATTGAATAAGTTAACCCTGTGGCGGCTTTATTTCAATGATACCGGAGAGAATTTTCCGGAGCGGCAGCGGCCGAAAAATCTATTTTCCTGAATCACGGCGCAACTGCCCGCATGCCGCCGCCTCGCCGGAACCGTGTTCTCCGCGTACGGTCACATGCGCTCCGGCATCGTAAATGCGCTTTTCAAAAGCGGCGATTCGCCGGTGCGCCGGCCGTGAAAAAGTATTTTCCGTTGCATTGTAGGGTATCAGGTTTATCTTGGCATGATGAATCCGGGCGATACGCGCCAGTTCATCCGCATC
>JAZRUY010000034.1:0-94390 GCA_045598845.1 Victivallaceae bacterium | reverse complement strand
CTGGACCATATTTGCGGTACGCTTGGCTGCCGGATACTGCAGTTGCTGCCGGTTCACCCCGCTCCGGTTCAATACGGACGAATGGGACGGTTCGGCAGTCCGTTTGCCGCCACTGATTATTTCAGCGTGGATCCGGCACTGGCTGATTTCGATCGCCGTGCCACACCGATGGAACAGTTCGGAGAACTGATTGATGCCGTACATGCCAGAAACGGCAGAATTTTCATGGATATTCCTGTAAACCATACCGGATGGGCCTCCAAACTGCAGATGGAGCATCCGGAATATTTCGTACGCGGCGAAGACGGCGAATTCATCTCTCCCGGCGCCTGGGGGGTGCAGTGGGCGGACCTGTGCAAACTGGATTATTCTCTGCCGCAGGTGCACCGTCTGATGGCCGAAGTGTTCCTTTTCTGGTGTCGGCGCGGAGTGGACGGATTCCGCTGCGACGCCGGCTATATGCTGCCGGAAAATGCCTGGGAATACATCGTGGCCAAAGTGCGCGGGGAATTTCCGGATACGGTGTTTCTGCTGGAAGGGCTGGGCGGACCGCAGAAGGTACAGGAGCGGCTGCTGGGAACCGCAGGGTTGGACTGGGGATACTCGGAATTGTTTCAAAATTATGATCGTGACAGCATTTCCGGTTACTTCCCTTATTCGTACAAATGCGGTATGGATTTCGGGACTTTGGTGAATTTTGCCGAAACTCACGATAATTCCCGGCTGGCGGCGCATGGTGAAACTTATGCGCGGCTGCGGTTTATGGTTGCGTTTCTGCTTTCCGGCGGCGGCTCCATGGGATTCGCCAACGGTGCGGAATTTTTCGCCACCCAGCAAATTGATGTACACGGAGATTCCGCGCTGAATTGGGACTCGGAACGTTCTCTTTGCGGTCTAATCGCGGTTTTCAACCGGATGCTGGGCGAGTGTCCGGAATTTTCCGCCGGCGCCGAAGTGACGCTGGTACAGACGGGCGGCGGCAATGTAATCGCCGCTCTGCGCAGGGCACCGGAAGCGGAATCAGCCCTGGCGCTGGCCGTGATGAACCTCGACTGCAGCCGCGCCGCCAGAGTACATTGGCGGAAAGGCATTACCCCCGGCGGCGGATTTGCGTTGTTCGCAGGAAGCGAGGTCAGATTCGGACAGGACGGGGAAGGCGAATTCTGCGAACTGGGTCCCGGCGGTGCGGAATGTTTCCATTTCGGCGATTATCGCCCCGGCAAATCGGCCGGATGGGTCAACGGCGAGCCGCCGCGCAGTCTGGCTCTGCGGGCAGAAGCGGCGGCGATGAAGATATGTCTGGCATTAAACCGGCATCCGGTTCCGGGAGACGGGAAAAAACTGCTCGGCGGACCGGAGGAATATATCGCCGCAGCAGCAGCAACCGCAGTGGCTCCGGTCACGGTGTGGAATGCCGCTTGCGACAGCCGCCGAATAGTGCCGGTACCGGCAGGAGATCTGCTGCTGATTAAATCAGACTCTCCTTTCGCCGCAGTGCTGTTTGACGGCGAAAAAGCATGTTCTAAAGCACTGTCGCTGCCTGGCAAAGCCGGTTTTTTCGCGACAATCGTAATTCCAGAGCATTGCGGTGACGAAGAGAAATATTTCCGGCTGGAATGGCACGGCGGCACTAACGGAACCATGCATTTTTCCGGACGAATACTGGTGCTGGCATCCGGCGGGCGGCGGAAAATCTCCACCGTATTCAACGGCGATGAACTGCGGAAACGCAATCTGCAAGTATTCTGTTCCAACTCCTGGGGAGGCGAAGCATTTTTCCCCCGCTGGATCTCATGTACTTCGAGTAAATACAATGCCTTACTGGCAGGGAACTGTACTTGCCGCTATCCTTCAGACCGCTATGTGATGCTCAGCCGCATCCGCTGCTGGCTGGTAGCCGATGACTATTCTCAAGAACTTACAGATGAACTGGTGGAGAGCTTCACCTCCGGAGCCGCGAATTGTGCCGAATGGAAACTTTCGGTACCGGCCGGGCAGGGCATGCTGCTGCCGTTGCAGGTTAAATTCCGGATGGCGGAAACCGGCGATGCGGTAAAAATCAGTTTCCGAACCACCGGATCCGTATGCGGCAATATGCCGCACGCCAGACTGATTTTGCGGCCGGATGTGGAAGACCGGATAAATCACTGCGTAACCAGGGCCATGGACGGACCGGAACAAAAGTTTCCCGCTGCGACAAGAGTTATTTCCGGCGGCGGCGGTTTCGATTTTTCTCCGTCCGGACGGAAACTTTCGCTGCGGGCGAATAAGAACAGTTTCCACTTTGAACCGGAATGGCACTATATGGTAGATTTGCCGGATGAGCGCTATTACGGATTGGATGATAAGACCGACATGTTCAGCCCCGGTTATTTCGAATTTATTCTGGAACCGGAGCGGGAAGTGCTGCTGGATGCGGTTGTAACCGCTGCAGATACAGAAAAAATCCGACCGGAATTCGCGGTTTCACAGGCATTGCCGGAACAGGCGGATCCCGCCGCGGTCGCGGAAAACGCTTTACGCCGCTATGTGGTGAAACGCGACAGTTTCAAAACGGTTATGGCCGGCTATCCGTGGTTTATGGATTGGGGGCGCGATACTCTGATTACTCTGCGAGGATTGGTGAAATGTCCGGAATTCACCGCCGATGCCGCAGCTATTCTGAAGCAATTTGCGGCTTTCGAGCGAAACGGCACGATACCGAATATGATCAGAGGAAATGATCACGGCAACCGGGATACCAGCGATGCCCCGCTGTACCTCATTGTGGCATTGCGCGATTATATCGCCGCAACCGGAGATAAGGAAATAATGACGGCAAGATGCGACGGTAAACGGAATTTCCGGCAAATCGTGCTTTCCATCATTGAAAATTACCGCAACGGAACTCCGAACGGTATCCGGATGGATACGGATTCCGGATTGATTTTCAGTCCTTCGCATTTCACATGGATGGATACCAATTATCCAGCCGGCACACCGCGTGAAGGCTATCCGGTGGAAATTCAGGCACTCTGGTATGCGGTGTTGGAATTCGCCGCCGGTTTTTCCAAGCCATGCGGAGTACTGGCCGGGAAAGTTAAGGAGAATGTGGAAAAACTGTTTTTCCCTGCCGGCCAGAATTTCTGCAGCGATTGTCTGCATGGCGCACCCGGCACTTCTGCGGCGATGGCGGCGGCGGATGACCATCTGCGCAGCAATTCGCTCCTTTGCGTGACACTGGGCGCTGTAACCGATCCGGATAAAATGAAAATGATACTGGAATCATCCGCGGCGCTGCTGGTGCCGGGCGGTATCCGTACACTGGCCGACCGCCGGGTGAAATACCGGTTGGAGGTAACCCGGAACGGACGGATACTCAATAACCCGGAATATCCGTATTGCGGCAGTTACCGCGGGGAAGAGGATGAATGCCGCAAAAAAGCGTATCACAACGGCACAGTATGGTTTTGGCCGTTTCCCGCTTATTGCGAAGCTCTGTATATGATCGGAGGAACGGCATCACGCTCACGGGCGCTCTCGTTGCTGAGCGGTGCCGCCGGTTATTTCGAGAGCGGAGTACCGGGACAACTTCCCGAAATAGCGGACGGTGATGCCCCGCACCGCGCCGGCGGATGCGCGGCCCAGGCATGGAGCGTCTCGGAATTCTACCGGGTGTGGAAGTTGCTGACTGAGAAAAATGAAAATACTTTATAAAGGCGGCTGGATTGCCGATGGAACCGGGGCACCGCTGCACCGGGGATGTCTGCTCACAGAGGACGGAATCATCGCCGCTGTCGGAAGAGATTACACTTCCTGTGCCGCTGATGCGGTAGAAATATTGCCTGCGGATGCAGTGCTGGCTCCCGGGTTCATTGACGCGCATGCCCATTCCGATATCAGTCTGCTTGCCGCACCTGCCGGATTTGGAAAAATTTCCCAAGGTATAACTTCGGAAATTTGCGGTAACTGCGGTCTTTCCGCTTTTCCTCTGACCAAAAACAACCGTGAACACTTGTCAGAACTGTATCACCGGTACGGTATCGGTTTGGATTGGAATGATTATTCCGGATGGATACAGGCGGCGGCGGTTAGGGGCACCGTCCCGAGAGTATTCGCCTTGACCGGACACAACACTCTGCGCGCCGCGGTGACCGGTTACGAAAAGAAACAACTCTGCGGCAATGAACTGGATGAAATGCGGCGGTTGCTGTCGGAAGAACTGGCATGCGGATCCCTGGGTTTGTCGGCCGGATTGCTTTATGTACCTGGAAAATTCGCCGAAACGGATGAAACGGCGGCTTTGATGCGGGAAGTACAGTATGCCGGAGGAATCTATGCCACTCATCTGCGCAGCGAAGGCGCTGAGTTGCTGGAATCATTGGATGAAACTCTGCATTGCGCCCGTGAGGCCGGATTGAAAAAAGTGCAGATAAGCCATTTTAAAACCGCAGGGCGGAACAACTGGCCCAAACTGGATGCCGCATTAAAACTCATTGACGAAGCCGAAAAAGACGGCATCAGAATTACAGTGGACCGCTATCCCTATACCGCCGCAATGACGCAACTAAGTGTAATTCTGCCGGCGCCATACGATGATATGGACGATGCGGCATTGATGAAGGCATTAGCTGCCCCGGAAGTGCGGAGTCAAGTCGCAAGGATGTTGCGGGCGGAGCGGGCGGAAACTTACTGGGACGATGTACAACTGATTTCAACCGGTGTTCCGAAATATGCCGGCGGGGGTATGTTGTCCGAGCTGGCGCGAAAGGAACTCTGCCACCCGGCGGAACTGACAGTGGAATTGCTGGCGGAGGACGCGACCGGAACTTCCGCCGCGTTTCACGGCATGTCTGAAGATAATCTCCGCAGGATTATGCAATTGCCATACTGTATGATGGGAAGTGATGAGAGTACCCGGCCGGAAGATTATTCTATCGGGAGAAGTCATCCACGCGGATTCGGAGCGGCAGCGGACTTTGTCCGACGGTTGCTGGATGCCAATATCAATATCGAGGAAGCGGTGCGGCGGCTGACCGCATTGCCGGCTGAAACTTTCAATTTGGGAAACATCGGTAAATTAAAACCAGGCAAGGCGGCGGATTTAGCCGTTTTCCTTCCGGATGAAATTCGCGGAAACGCTACTTTTATTTCTCCCCACACCCCCGCATCCGGCATAATACTTACAGCAGTGGCGGGGAAAACGGTCTACCGGTCCTGATAAATAACTGTACGGAACCAAACCGGAGCCGCATCGCCGCTACGCAGAGTGAAATGATATTCTCCGTTGCCGGCGCATTTTTCCGCTTTGAGCAGAAAATCCGCCTTCCCCCGCGTATTATTTCCGCACCCGGCTTCATATACCGCTGTCGCCATCACCGCAGCCAGAACCTGATTTTCACATTCAACCGCGCATACACCACCGGCGCAATACAATTGCAATACGGTGATTAAATCGTTTTTGATTCCGCCGGCGGAACGAACGGTGGAAAATTCGTTGACGGTAATTTTTCCGGCAGGCGGCTCTCCTTCCGGCAATCCGAAACAGCATCCGGCAAAACATACCGGCAGAACAAAAACAACAACCGCAAGAACTACAGATGCCGGTTTTTTCTGGATATGCAAACGGCATTGCATCGCGGACACCTCGAAATATTCACAGATTCATCTTCGATGAAAGAATGATGGCAATTATCGCAGTGGAACAATGTATTATCGCTCATCTGCCATCGGAATTTGCGGACTCTTATGCTTTCCCGCCACCACATAACGCCGATATACAGCAACCAGAGCAGCAGATAGCAAAACAAGGCATTGGCATATGAAAGTTCTATCATCTTTTATTCCGATTTTAATTCCAGTAAAAAACCCATTCTCCGGCGGGACTTTCCGTTGTTGCCGCAACGGCCAGAGCGGATCGGTCGAAGTCGGCTTCTCCGCAGGATTCCAGCAACCGCACCCGTCGGCCGAATTGTTCATCGGAAACCGACACTACCGCCGGGTGTGCCGGCTTGACGGAGCCGTCCGGCACCGGCACCGCAGCGTCAAAAACTGTCTTAACACCATTGATAAAAACCGTTTGCGCCGGAGCAACAGATGATTTGCGGACGTTTTCTGTAAAAAAGGTCGAACCGGACGGACGGACACCTATTCTACCGGGAAGAATTTGCACCTCCGGCGCATATGGTTCAGGATTTGGATCAGGCAATTTATCACCGAGCCGTTCAGGAAGATCATTTCCGCTGTAACCGTATTCCGGATTGTATAAATCAAGCCAGTGTTCAAAATCCGCCGCGGAAAGCCCGTTCTTGTTTTTTTCGGAATCTCCCAGCAACACCATCCGGCTGCCGCCCGGAGCGGCATCAGCCGCCATATTGCCGGTTGCCGGAGATACTGTCAACGGCACCAGTATATGCAGTAACAATGAAACGGCCATTGCGGCAACCATGATGCAGAAATCAGAGTTCCATCGCGCCGTTTTTCCTCCCGGCATTTTGCCGGAATAAAAACCTTTTTTCAGTATAAGCATATTTCTTGATAAAAATCCGCACCGGGAATTATTTGCCGAAAATAATCTCGCTTTGCTCCTCGGGAATCGTGCCGGCAAGAAAACAACTCAATCCTTCCGCTCCGGCCATAGACATCAATTCGTATGTTTTACCGGTAGGGACATTGCGGTCAGCCCGAATGATTATCGATGCCGTTCTGGAATGACTGTGCATCTGATTGAACAATGCCTTAAGCTCGTCGTGTTTCACCGGGCGGTCATTGAAATAGTACAGAATGGCGGCATCTTTTTCCACCGGCCGCCGCATCGTTACGATAAAACGCTCCAGACTGGCAGTCATCACAGGTGCGGCATGAGGCAGTTCCACCGGAATACCGGTTACCCAGACAAATGAACCGGACAGAAAGAAGAACAACAATGCCAGAAACAGTATATCCGCCAAGGCGGTCAGCTCCGGCCAACCGTGCCTGGGCTGAAGTTTAGTACTGTACCGCCGCCGGCCGATACGGTGATTGCTGCTGAATACTTGCAGTTTCATTCCGTTATCTCCGTCCCTCGGTCTTTATCGGACAGAAAAGAGAGCATTTCCTGCGCCGCTTTTTCCATATCAAGCGTAATGGAATTGATCCGGTCAATAAGATAATTATATCCGAGATGGCACGGAATCGCCGCACACAATCCGAATGCCGTGGTCAGCAAAGCCTGCTGCACATTACCGGCAACCATGGCAGTGGAAAAATTTTCAGCCGTAGCCCCCATAACTTTGAAAGTGGCGGTCATACCCAGTACAGTACCGGTAAAACCCAGCAGAGGCAGTATAAATCCCAGTGATCCGAATAGATTAACCCCTCGTTCCAACTTCGGAATTTCCTCAATAGCAGCGGCATCGACCGCTTTACGCAGATCATCATCTTTGCGGCGATAGGCTAAAATAGCGGCGGAAAGCAATCTGGCCACCGGGCCGGGAGTATTGTCACAGAGAGTTATAGCCTCCACATAGCCATCGCGCCGCAATACATTAAACAACCCCTTAAGAAGGTCCCTCACTTTGATCTCATCCCGATGAAACTGAAAAACTTTTTTCAAAAAAATAAACAGCGATATCACACTGCATCCGAAAATGACCCACATCATCGGGCCGCCCTGTTCCATTAAAGTTAAAAACATCGGTTATTTCTCCAAATTATAGGTTGTTTGTATTTCTTTGCGTATGATTTCAAATTCTTCCGTCGAAGTAAGCCCCATCCTGCTCATCAGCCGGAGCACAGCCAAGGCCTGACCGGAACCGCGGCTTCCGCATTGCCGTAAAATAAGCGCCGCGGCATTCATCCCGGCTCTGGAACACCATATTTTCATTCCGGCAGGGACTTCACCGGAATATACGCGCTCCGTCTGCAGCAGAATTTCCAGATAGCATTTTACCGCCGTTTCCGGTTTTCCAGAATATTCGAGACATTTGCCCAATTTATACCGGCTTTGCAGACTTATATCCGGAATTCCGCATTCCGTCAGTTCCTGATATTTTTCCATCGCCTCGGTCAGCATCTGTTCTTTGTGCCCGGTTTCATACAGCCTCATCGCACAATCCGCGCATTTCCCCCGACAACGACGGACAAATCCGTCTTCACGTCCGTATTGCTCCGCTAAAGTATAATAATCGAGAGCATCGGTATATTTTCCGGAATTGTATTTTATGTCTCCAACCAGCAGAGCGGAATCCGCAGCACATCCGGTTTCCGGATTTTCACTGATAATCCGCACCAGCAATTCCAGTGCGGCGGAAATATTTTTCCGCTGGATATGAATTTGAGCCTGACGGTATAATTTGTCCGGCAGATAACCTGCAACGGCTGCCGCTGCATCCGGAATATTATCCGTTTGCATCTGCGCTTTTTCGCTATTACCTTCCGCAATCAGAAAATCCGCCAGTTGCAATCTGGCTAACACTGCGGTTTCCGGCGGCATTTTGGAAATCAACTGTTCCGCGGTTGTCATATCATTCATAAAAAAAGCGCATTGAACTGCCAGAAAGAGTGCTTTCTTAGCCGATGGGGCATCCGGATATTTATCCGCATAAGCGGTAAAATCCCTGACCGCATCGCTCATTTCCCAGGCCTCCATTGCCAATCTGGCCGCGGCAAATGCCGCGGCGGCGGAAAAAACAGAATCAGGATTTTCTGACGCGAAAGCGGTATAGCGCCGCCGAGCCTCGGCAACAGCACCCTGTTTTTCGCAAAGTACCGCGGAATAATAATCGCCGTATTCATGCCAGTTGCGGCGATCGCTTTGCTGTAACCGGGAACACAAAACGGCGGATTCCTCGTAGCGTTCCGCCGCCATCAGTAAATCCAGCAGCCGCGCCCGCGCTTCATCGGCAAATTCACCTGTATCAACAGCGGATAAATATTTTTCCGCCGTATCATATTTTTTTTGCCGGCAGAAAAATTTGCCGCGCAACAGACAAACCTCCAGTTTTTCATCTTGCGTTACTGAATTTTCCGCCATAAAATCATACATTTTTTCCGCAAGTTCCGAGTTATCGCCGTTTTCCGCCGCCAAAGCCCCGAAATGCGCCGCCTTGCGTTTGCTTGCCGCATCGTATGTTCCCGCACAAATACTTTCATACAAACCGCAACCCTCGGAATTCCCGCCGTTACGGCATAGCAATGCCGCCAATTGAAATTTAATTTTCAATTCATCCGGATCATCAGGATAAAATTCCAGATATTTTTTCAGAGTTTCCGCCGCCTTGCCTGGAGAGTTATCCGCATTCGCATCCGCACTTAGCCGCATAATATTTTTCCGGTCATTTTCCGTTCTGGACAGCAGCAAAGCGTCATTCAGCAGTAATAATGCGGTACGGCTGGCGCCGAAACGCTGGCAAAAATCAGCGGTTTCCATAGTGATGAGAAAATGGAAGTACTCTCCGGTGCGCATAGCCGCCCGGGCCGGCGGATGCAATGCCAAAACTGCCGCCTCATCTCCGCGCGCCGCAGCGGACAGCATATCGAGAGACGGGCAAAAACCGGAATCAGGATACCGATAAGCACTGTTTTTCAATATGGAAGACGCGGTGGAAAAATCACCGTTCCTGATCAAACGGAACACCGCCGCCGCTTCGGCTTCCGCGGCAATATCGCCATTACCGGCATGCGCGGCAGTGTCTCTTAAATCCAAAATATCATTCGCATTCGGACCGCCTCCGCCGGCAATGCCGGCAACCGCGGCATTTAACCGCGCCCGGAGCGATTTTCTTCCTTCCGTGCGGGCCGCATAAGTGTTAAATTCCAGCTCCGCTTCCTGAAAATTCCCGCGGTTGAGCAAAATTTCCGCACGCAACTGTCCGGTGTCGCCGATTCGGCACAAATCTTTTTCTATTTTCTCAGCCGCCGCGGTGTCACCTCGCTGAAGCAGCAGAGCGGCGGCAGACATTCCGGCTTGAAAACGCTGTTCCGTTGTAATATCGTCATTCGCGGCAAGCCGCTCATAATCGTTCACTGCTTCTGAAGAATCCGAAACAGCAACCGTTCCGGTAATAAAATCCTCCCCGGCTCCGATTGCGGAAACCGCAATCCCTGCGGACAGTAACGAAATTAAAAAAAACGTTTTCATTTGCAGGAGGAGTTAATTCTCCTGATTTTTTTCCAATTGCCGCGCCGGAACTTCTTCCCCGCGCACTTTATCCATAATTTTATCCATGAGTTTTTTCTGCAATTCCGCCGAAGCGGCGATCATCGCTTTGGTCTGATCTCTGCCCTGCGCCAGTTGCTCGTTATCCAGAGCGAACCATGAGCCGCGTTTCTCAAGAATGCCAAGATCACAGGCCACATCGAGTATTGAACCGGCTTTGGATATGCCTTCATTGTACATAATGTCAAATTCCGCCTGACGGAACGGAGGAGCCATTTTATTCTTTACAACTTTGACCCGCGCCCGGTTTCCGACTACGTTTCCGGCCGGATCTTTGAGCACCGCGGTTTTCCGGATATCCATCCGTACTGACGCATAGAATTTCAATGCGTTCCCCCCGGGAGTGGTTTCAGGATTACCGAACATTACGCCGATTTTTTCCCGAATCTGGTTAGTAAAAATAATACAAGTGCCGTTGTGGGCGGCAACTCCGGTAAGTTTACGCAATGCCTGCGACATCAGCCGCGCCTGCAGCCCGACATGCAAATCCCCCATCTGTCCGGCTATTTCCGCCCGGGGAACCAGCGCCGCCACCGAATCAACCACCAATACCGCCAGAGAACCGCTATGGACAAGAGTATCGGCAATATTCAATGCGTCTTCACCGCAATCCGGCTGCGAAATCAGTAAATTATCTATATCGACCCCGATTTTACGGGCATATGCCGGATCGATAGCATGTTCGGCATCAATAATAGCACACTGTCCTCCGGCTGCTTGAGCCGCGGCTATTACATGCAGACAAAGTGTAGTCTTGCCGCTGGATTCAGGACCGAATATTTCAATGATTCTGCCGACAGGGACTCCTCCGATGCCCAAAGCCAGATCAAGAGCAAGCGATCCGGTAGAGATAACCGGTGTATCGCTCTGCGCCGCGCCGGTATCCCCCAGCCGCATAATGGAACCCTTGCCGAAAGTTTTTTCTATCTGACTGATCGCCGCCTGCAGATTTTTATCCGCTCCGCCGCTTTGTATCGCACTATTGTTTTTTTCCGCCATAATATTCCTCCAGAGCTGATTTTGCGAAATTAAATATCGAGATCTTTTACACCGGGAGCATATTTTTCTATGTACTGCCGCCGCGGTTCCACATCATCACCCATGAGCAGCGTGAACATCCGTTCCGCTTTTATGGCATCCTCCATGGTTACCTTGATCATTTTACGGTTGGCCGGATCCATAGTGGTTTCCCAAAGTTGCTCGTCATTCATTTCGCCCAACCCTTTATAGCGCTGAATCTTCAACCCTGTTTCTCCATTGTGTTTTACAACATCAAACAACTCTTCCAGCGATCCGGCATTGACAGTGTTTTTGCCTCCGACCACAATGGAATACAACGGAGTCCCCGAACCACCGAACACCTGCCCGGGCTGTAATCCGTGTTTTTTCAGATCCGTAACCAGTATTTCAGCATTATGGGATTCAAAAATTTCCGTTAAATCAAGATGTTTCGCAATCTCAGTCCGCCGTTCCTCCTCCGCTTCCGGAGTGTTTTTCACTTCCGGGAGCATTTTGCTTATACGGTCTTCCGCTTCTTTTACCGCCGCCAACTGTTCTTCCGGCGAATAAAGATATTTTTCAGAAGTATCTCCGTCTATTTCCCGCACATGCAAATGAGATATCGGGCAGCGGCCGTCTTCCTTTGCCGCCTGCAAATAGGATGAGATGCTGATTCCGCAGCGTTGCAACCCGCCTGAGAGTTCCTGCGCCCGGATATACAGCGTAATCAAGTTCTCCACCGCCTCCCGGGAAAGTTCGCCAGTTCCGGACATGACTTTAATATCATCGAGACCAAGATTAATCAGATAGTTGTCCATCTGTTCTTCTGTATCGACATAGCGCTCTTTCTTGCCTTTTGAAACTTTGAACAGCGGAGGCTTAGCGATATAGATATAACCGGCTTCGATGAGTTTACGCATTTGCCGGTAGAAGAAAGTCAACAGCAAGGTACGGATATGGGAACCGTCCACATCGGCATCGGTCATAATCACGACCCTGTGATAACGCGCCTTGCTGATATCGAAATCATCGCCGAATCCGCACCCGATTGCGGCGAACAATGCCTGAATTTCCTTATTTTCCAGCATTTTGTTGATGTTGACTTTTTCCACATTGAGAATTTTACCACGCAGAGGCAGAATAGCCTGTGTTACGCTGTCGCGTCCTTTCTTTGCCGTCCCGCCGGCGGAATCTCCCTCAACGAGGTACAATTCCCTTTTGGCGGGGTCTTTGCAGGAACAGTCGTGCAATTTCCCGGGCAACGAGAACCCGTCCGTCTTTTTAAGAATTTTGTCACGGATTTTCTGCTGCTCTTCCCAGATGCTCAACATCATCATGGCTTTGTTGCCGATGGATTTCGCAACATTCGGATTCTCCTCCAGAAAAGCGGAGAATTCATCGTTGATAACCGACTCCACGATACCGCGAACAGCGGAATTTCCCAGTTTGGTTTTAGTCTGACCCTCGAACTGAGGATCCGGCACCTTTACGGATATGACCGCCGCCAAACCGGCTCTGGTATCACTGCCGCGTACAGCTTTGTCGTTTTTCTGCTTGTCATTCTTCAGATTGTTTTTACAGTAGTTGTTAATGGTACGGGTCAGTGCGGTCTGAAATCCTACCAGATGTGTTCCGCCCTCCACCGTATTGATGTTATTGGTAAAACTGTGAATATTTTCCGAAGTTTCATCGTTGTACTGCATGGCCACTTCCACATCGATACCGGATTTTTCACGGTGGAAGTATATTACATCATGCAGTACGGTCTTGCCTTCGTTGAGCATCGCCACGAATTCCCGCAATCCGCCCTTGTAGAAATAAGTTTCTGAATGCTGCGGATGATCCGCCGAAACGCGTTCATCGGTAAGCGAAATATTGATGCCGGAATTCAGAAAGGCGAGTTCCCTCAGACGCTTGGAAAGGATATCCCAGTTGTAAACGGTTTCCGGAAATATAGTTCCGTCCGGCTTAAAAGTTACTTTGGTGCCGCGTTTACCGGTTTCTCCGATAGTCCGCAACGGCTCCTTGGTAATTCCGCGCTCGAAAGAAATGTAATGCGCCTTGCCGTTGCGATAAACTTCCACTTTCATCCAGTCGGACAGTGCATTGACGCAGGACACGCCGACCCCGTGCAGACCTCCGGAAACCTTATAGGAATTATGGTCGAATTTACCGCCGGCATGCAATACGGTTAAAACCACCTCCACCGCAGGCTTATGCTCCTGTTCGTGCATATCAACAGGAATTCCCCGTCCGTTGTCTTCCACGGTGATCGAATTGTCGGAATGAATGATCACCTTCACATTATCAGCATATCCCGCCAACGCCTCATCGATGGAGTTATCCACGACTTCGTAGACCAAATGATGCAGTCCGCGGACACCGGTGTCGCCGATATACATGGCAGGACGGACACGCACCGCCTCAAGACCCTCAAGAACCGTGATTTTATTTGCACCGTAATCAGAAGTGCTTTGATTTGTTTCGCTCATATTTGTTCCATGCCCTCTGTGATTTATGTTGCTTAATCCGCGTTTTAATTTTTTCCGGCGGCTTTTCGGCATCGCCGTTCAATATTCCCAAGAAGACCCTGCAAACTGACACTTGACACAGAAAAGTGCGGCAGTAACAGTGATAATATAAATAATATATATTCTATACGGACATAATACAATAGCCGGTCCACCGTGATCGCGGACTGTCGCAAAAAGACAAAAAAGCCGGGACTTCTTCCCGGCCAGGCATACAGAATTTTACTGCAATTACAGAACCCTCTCGATTACTATTTCCGGATCTATTTCTTCCCTCAAAATACGTTCCAGTCCGCCCTTTATGGTCATAATGGCATGCGGACACGCACCGCAGGCTCCGCGCAATTTTAAATAAACGGTCTTCCCGTCGATGCGGTCGATTTCCAAATCCCCTCCGTCCGCCTGCAGCGGAGCACGGAGCTCATTAAGTCTGGCGGTAATTTTTTCACTGAGTTCATCCATAATAGTTCTCCTTAGTTTTTCAGATTGCGGTGAAATTAATTTACTCTTATCGGTTTGTTGCGCCATTTATAACTGTTCCGGCCGCCTGTAACTGTAAAACTTTCTTCAAATATCCGGCGCGCGCGGCGAGAATTTCAGCATCCTGCCGCAATGCGGCCCGCTGGAAATTGTCCGATGATTTTTCAGCATACTCCAAGGCCGCTGGAACATTTCCCAAACGGTAACTGTACATGGACAGCGTATTATTTATCGCACCCTTCCGCGCACAATTTTGGTCATCGCCGTACTGTTGCAAAGAACGCCGGATCAAGGTGTCGGCGCAAGTCAACGCTTCCGAATTTTCCGGAAAATTAGTCAGCATAGTCCAGGCGACAAGATTATCGCTTTCTGTTTTTACCGGATAAGAGGCCAAGAATTTTTTGTTCAATATTTCCAATTTACCGGTTAGTTCCGGATATCTGGAAATTATACCCCATCCCGCCGAATACAGCCGCAGCAGATCCGGCCGTTTCTCCACAGCGTCATATATGAGCTCCCAAGCGTCATTCAACCGGTGTTCGCTTTCCAACACAAAAAGACGCAACCGCAACACTGCGGCGTTGCCGGGATCCAGTTTCAATAATTCCGCAGAAAGTTTTTTCATTTTGCTTTCATCGCGTTCGCGCAACTGTACCGCCAGTATATCCAGCATCGGCTCCATTTTTTTTCTGGTACCGAAATCAAATTTTCGGGAAAAATAATTTTCCAGCATTTCCGGCAAATCTATCACCTCGCCGCTCCAGATTATCACTCCGTCTTTATTCACAACGAATGCCATAGGATAGAGCAGGCTTCCGCTCATATATTTACGAACCGTTTCCAAAGAGATGTCACAGCCGAAAGCGCATTGAAAATCAGTCCGTATTTCCAATAATTCTCTGGCGCTCTCCGCCGCGTCAGGAGTCAAAACTGCGAAAACAACCCTGCCGCGATATTCATTGGCGGCACGGGAAATCACCGTCAAGGTATCATCGCTGTTTTCAGCCTGAGTAAGAGCAACTGTCAAAACCTTCAATTCCGGGGAAACGGATATGATCGGTCCGGCATTCTGCCGGTTTTCTCCAAAATTCAAAAGTTTAAATTCTCCGCCTTGTATCCATTTTATATTTTCAGGTTCTTCGGCATTGTCCCCGCAACGCAGCGCACTGAGAGATAGGGGGAAAAACAATAACGGCAGCAAAGCGGACCGTAAAAAATTATTTTTCATTTCTATCAAATTTTTCCTCCGTACATTCAGTTTGGTTTTTTCCCAAATCCACATGATAACGAATTACCGCATCAGCGCGCAATTCTGCCGATATTTCTTTTTTCGCAACATTATCCGCTTGATTTTCCAATTTGGAACGAATGACACTGCTGACTGATTTAAGCGGCCGGATTCCTCCTTCTTCCCTGCTTACAATTTTAAGCATAAAGCGATCCCCGTCAGCCGCAACCGGACCGATTATTGTTCCGGCCGGTAAATCAGCGGCAGCCATCAGAAATTCCGATCTCAGCCGGTCGGTTTCCACAGATACCGCCGCCACAGCAGTAAAATCCGGTGAAAAGCCGTCCGTTTCATCCGGAGGCAATTTCACTACCGCCAGGGCAATGTGTCCGGTTCGGCGGAATTCTTCTTGATGAGTTTTGTAGTATTCCGCGACATCCGACGGGGTTATATTGCGGCAATTACGTAATTTGTCTGACAGTACGGCATGCGCGATCATGTCCTCGCGGATATTTTTCCGCAACTCGTCCAATTCGATGCCTTCATCCCGTAATCGGGCGACAAATTCCATACGGTTACGGCAACCGGCATTCTCAGCCGCCTCGTCAAGTGCGCTCTCTATATAGCGCGGCGGTATATCAAACGGATTGCGTTCGTATTCCTGTAATAACAATAACCGGTCAATGCGGTTCTCCAGCGCTTCGAGCCGGATATTATAATATTCCTGCTCTAAATTATCCTTGGATATTCCGGTCCGATTGCGTAATTTTATTTCTTCCGCACGTACCTCCGATGAAATATCCGACCGCGTCACCGGCACCCCGTTGACTGTCGCCAGCACCGAATCTCCAGCCACCGGCGCTGTCGCAGCGGCCGCGGCGCATCCGGTTGCCGCGGCACATGTAAACAGTAAAAATCTATTCATAATGCTCCGCGGTTTTTCACCTGGCGCGGCTTACCAATCCTGACCGATATTACGGAAATACGCCGCTACGTTCGGAATAATCGGTTTTATCAATTTTTTGATCGCCGCAGCATATTCCCGAATTTCGCTTTGCGCATGCGGACTGTCCCGCAATTCCAGAAAATGCAACAGATTATTCAAGTTAACCGTTCCCCAAAATGTTACCATCATATTCTGCGGCAGAACTCCGCGCGCCTGTTCGCGGCATACGCCGGACCGCAGAAGAGATTCGTATAATTTGCAACTTTCAACATTATGCATGCGGATTTTCTCCATCAATGCCGAGCTGTCGAAACCGGGATCCGAATAGGACGCCTGCCGGTTGTCTTCACTCTGGCGCCGTAATTCCACCGGAGTATAAAAATTCACATCCACATCTGTGTAGCGCCGGGAAATCTCGTTGTAACTCCAAGTCCGATGACGATGCCACTGCCCGCGGATAAACAGCGGACAATGGATGCTGAAAGTAAAAACCATGTGTTCCAGCGGACTTGTATGCTTATTGGAAATCAAATAACCGAGCAATTTTATGTCGCGCTCATCCATGTCGTGTTTCAATTTTCCGAACGATACTCTTGCCGCATTGACAATCGTTGATTCGGTTCCCATGTGGTCTATGAGCCCCACCCAGCCCTGACCGCCGAGCACCTTCACATGATTCTCCGGCGGAATGTTAAGATTGGTCATGGATTTTCTCCTGCCTTATGTTACTTGACTTCTGAAATCAGTCCGATTACCTGCGGTATACTGGCGCATACGCATCCCGTCATAGCCGCGGCACGTCCGGACGGGCCTATTTCAGCCGTGCATTTCACAGTTTTCCGCGCTTGACGGCAATATTTCCCGTCACAAATACGCCTGACCGTGAATTGCGCTTCAAAAAACGCCTCCGTCCCGGTAAATTCAAAAGACAAAATATTGCATCCAAGTATAATTTCTCCGTCATTTCCGGATTGACCCATGTCTGCCAGTGCTTCTGTATACACTCGTTTCAACATAGAATCCGGAGCGTCTATCCAGCGCTCTTCCGCCTTTCTGATGATACCATCCTGACTGCGCAGCATAAATGACTGTCCGGCTCCGGACCCGTTATGAAAAACCCCGATACGCACCGGAATTTCCTGCGGGTAAATCCGGTCCGGACGCAAATCATATACCGCGGGCTCCTGATACCCGCGGGACCAGAATACGCATCCTCCGGCAAAAAAAGCAATCACCAAAGAGCTAATAACGATATTCACATGTCGTTTCATCATAAATCATATCTGCCTGTTGATAACTTGACGCCGTTTTTCCCTGCGCATAATAGGGATATCATCAGGAATATAATCCGTTGTCAACAGGCTTTCAAACGAAACGCGGTTATTTTTGAATTGCCGGAATAATCAGCCTCTGACCGATGTGCAACATGCTTTTTTCCGTCAGTCCGTTGGCCTGAAGAATACGCGGATATTCCGCCGCCGATCCGTAGAAGATTCTGGCAATCTTACCGGGAGTATCTCCGGATTTAACGATATAGCTCCGGGGGGGACGGATAAAATCCGCCGAAGTGTCTTTTACAGCCGGCTCCGATTCTTCCGTAGAGTCTTTATGCCCGGCCGCCAACTTTCGCAGAGCCGCATTTTCAGCCAGCAGCCGTTTTATTTCCGCATCAGTGCGCGATTTTTCCCGTTCGTTCAGTTTTTCCAGCAATTGGTTACGGAAAGATTCTATATCATTGCGGTCAGGATCATCCGCGGGAATAAGTTCCAATGCGGTATCATAGAAATAAATCGCCGCGGCAGGCTTGTGCAGAGATTCGTCACAGAGCGCAGCCATTTCCAGCAACCCGGAGCGGGATTCCGGATATTTAAGCAAATGCCGCCGCAAAAATTTTTCCGCCAGTTCGTTTTTACCTTCTTTGCGGAATTCAATTCCCTTCAAGAGAAAAGCATCTTGTTCCGGTCCGTTATTACCGCATCCGCAAAACAGCAGCAAAACCGTTCCGGCGCATATATTCAGTATTTTAGTCATAAATTCACTCCGGGCTCTATCAGATGCCTTAAAACAGCCAAACCGCAAACCGCCGCGGTTTCAAGCCGCAGTATATACGGCCCCAGTGTGATCGGAAAAAATCCGCTTTTTACCAACACGGCAGTTTCCGCATCAGTAAATCCCCCCTCAGGCCCTACTATCCAGGCGGCGGAGGAAAAATTCGCCGGCAAAGAAACAGGGCAACAGATCGCAGGAACCGCTCCGAAAAAACCGACACACCCCCGTCCGGCAAGTTCTTTCTGTAATTCACCTACGGTTATATCGGGTAAAGTTTCAGGGATAAACGGGTTTCCCGATTGCTTGCAGGCTTCTTGAAACAGCAGTTGCCTTCTGCCGCTATTGTCAGGAGTTGCCACTGAACGTTCGCATTTTAGAATCCCGATGCCGGAAACACCGAGTTCCACTGCCTGCTTCAGCATGGTGTCCAACCGATTGTGTTTCGGAGCAGCGGTGTACAGATACAATTTGCGTCTCGGAGGAAACGCGGTTTCCGTCTTCCCGGCAATCAAGTCACGGCCTTCCGATACAGTTGCCCTGGCTGTATGCCCTCTGCCGTCGGTAAGCATAATTTCCATTCCGGATTTTGCACGCAGAATTTTGAATAAATGAACGGATTCCTGCCTGTCGAGCTGAAAAAGCGTTCCTTCGGGCGGAATATCCGGTATGAAAAAAGTATGCATGTGCTTTTCCGATATACGCGGTTGCAAATGAATTCTCTGTAAAAATATCCATCGTGCCGGTGCTAACGTCAAATTTACAGTATCATCATGATCAAGGCAAAGAACTCTTTTTGATTATTTCTGTATCGTTGTATTTGTTTTTCGGTCCGGGCTTGCATTTACATCAGCCTGCCAGTATATTAAGCTGTGTCGCGGACAAGCGGCATTACAGCCCCGTGGTGTAATGGTAGCACAAGTGATTCTGGTTCATTTTGTTGAGGTTCAAATCCTTACGGGGCTGCCATTTTTTTACCTGTAAGAATATCTGTGATTTTCAATCCCCGGTCAAAATCGACGGGCAGGAAATATCATCGTTTTATTGGCGGATACTCCGTCTATTTCCTCGATTGCACATATTGTCTTTCAGAATAAACAGATGCTTTATGTTCTTTACACGATTGTTTCCCGACAACCGCATAAGTTCGGACTGCAGCCCCAGATTCCGCCGAACGGAAAAATTTTCATCTTATATCAATTCAGATTATCGAAAAATCCAAAGCGCAGCAATATTCGGCGGTACATCCCGGTTCAAGTGTAACTCCATAGCCGTTAATGCGGTCGTATTCGCAGCCGTTCAATGAACCGTTAGTCGGTTCCAACCCCAGAACGTATCCGTAGAGCGACGGTTTTTTCCACTGCACCAGATGCCGCAGCATATCAGTTTTATACTCCACATTCACCGCAATACCCAATTCAGGATTGACTATCCGCATTGCCGCAATACCGCGGTCATCCGCAGGCAGCAGATGACGGAAACAAAATTCTTTAAATCCGCGCAACGGTTCCGGATAGCGGTTCCATTCCGGGATCGCGGCGGCGGCTTCTTCGGTTCGCGGCTCAATCCGATGTTCCAATGCCTCGAAATACAATGCCGGTGATACCAGAGGATAGCCGAAATTGAAATGATACAGGATTTCAGTAAAAACCGGAAATTCAGATTCATTGGTCACCCGGTCATGTATCTCGATCCGGTTTTTCCCGTAACCGGTAGTAATATTGCGATCCAATCTCAGCGAAGTATCAAACATCGCACCCTCGCGCAACACTCCGCTCACCGATATTTCGCCGTCCCGGCACACCGGGGAAAGCTGCTCGGCGGATTCGGCGGAAATCGCTCCGTGCAACCCCTGCGTCCCGCTGGGAGATCCGATATTGCGCAATCCGGCGGTAGTCATCATTCCGGCTGTCCAGTTATGCAGCCAGTCTCCGGCGAGTCCGCGGTGACCGAGCGGGGTACGGAACGCCATCGGAATTCCGCGGAACGAACATTCCACAATATTCATTCCGCGGTCCGGAGTAACTGTGAACATCAGCCCGGAACCGTTGCATACATCCACAATACGCTGGCCTCGCCCGGATCCTTCTTCCAGTCTGGACAATCTGGCATAGCAGAGTTGTTCCTGATTGGCCAAATACGGACGGCATTTCTCGAATTCCGGATTCATTTTCAATATTTCCCGTTAGATTTGAACATTCTTATTTTCTGACGCATAATTTCCCGCATCGCGGCATCAGGCTCCCTGCAAGCCACCGAAAACCAGCAGGTCATCTGTCCGCGGCGGTTCAGAAAATCGCGCATTGCGGTATTCCATGCCGCGGTCAATTCTGAATAGATGTTGATTTTGGCGATACCGTGTTCAATAGCGACGGCGAGCTGGTCGGACGGAGTTCCGCTGCCGCCGTGCAGAACGAGCGGAACATCTCCGGCCGCCTGTTTCAAGATATCCAGTAACGGGATGTTGAGCGATGGCGCAGAAATATATACTCCGTGGGTAGTGCCGATAGAAACGGCCAAAGCATTTACACCGGTGGCTTCGATAAATTTCACTACTGAATCAGGATCGGTAAAAATAGTTTCCGCATCTTTAAGTATGCCGCTTTCACTGCCGCCGTCCTCCGCACCGGTAATACCGGAGGCGACGTGCCCCAGCTCGGCCTCCAGTTCAACCCCGCGGGCAGATGCCAGACGCTTCACTTCGGCTGTCAAAGCGACATTTTCGGCAAACGGTTTTGCGGAAGCATCCAGCATCACGCTCTGATACCCGATATCGATGCATTTGCGGCAGGTTTCCACATCAGCCGCATGATCCAAATGCAGGCATACCGGCACGGATACCTGAGCGGCCGCATATCCGGCGCCGTTATACCAGTAGCCCAGCGCATCCCCTTCGATATCCGGAGGGATGGAAGCCAGAATAACCGGAGATTTTTCCTCCTCGGCCACTTCAACGGCGGCGCGCATCATAGTAACATTGGACACATCGAACATCGGCACCGCATAACGGCGATGCATCGCGTCGGAAAGCATTTCGCTGAAACTTATTATCGACATGTAGCAAAACTCCTTATCTGTTTGGAAAATTTTTTCCACTGAACGAATTTGGCATCGTATATTCCGCGGTTTTCAGCATCAGGTTCAACCATAGCGATTATGGACGGGGCGGGGATTTCCACACCGTCCGCGGCTGTTGCCGCCAGTGCCGCCGCACCGCGGCATCCGGCTTCGCTCTCATCGCACACCTGAATCGGCACTCCCAGCACATCCGCATGCAACTGCACCATAGCCCGGCTGCGGAAACCGCCGCCGGTGGCAATCAGTTTATCCAGCCGGAACCCGTTGTTTTTCAGCAGTTCACAATTAAGTCGCATCTCTAATGCCACGCCTTCCGACAAAGCCTTAAACAATTCACCGCGCCCGGTACCGAACCTCCATCCGTAAACGCAGGCCGGGGTTATTTCATCAAAATACGGAGTGCCGGACGGAGTAAAATACGGAAGTACCAGTAAACCGGTAGGCCCGGGAGGCATCGCGTTGATCAGACCGTTGTAATCTCCATTCATATCTCTGGCGATTTCCCGGATAAAGTATTCGGTAAGATTACTGCCGGTCAGCGAATATGCCACAGAAGCGTAGCGGCCCGGCAAGGCAAAATCATAGGAGCACAGATTGGAACGGTATAATTCATCGGACATCACCAGTTTATCCAGCACCGGAACCAGACATTCCACACTGCCGGCAGCGTACATGGCGGTCCCGGGAGTTATAGCGCCGCAACCGCGGGCGCCGATAATCTGATCATGACCGCCGGTCACCCATACGGTATCCCGATCGAATCCGAGCCGGCCGGCGATTTCCGGCAGCAGAAATCCGGTTACTGTTCCGCATGGCAGCGTTTCCGCCAGTTGACTTTCCCGAATACCGCAGGCATCCAGCAGTTCCGGCATCCAGCGGTGTTTTTCGGGACTGAAAAGCATCGTGCGCCCGGCCAGCGGCCAGCCCATTACGGCCCTTCCGGTAAGTTTGAAAGCCAATAAATCCTCGAAACAAAGAAACTTGGCGCTTTTGCGGAATAAATCAGGACTAAACTTTCTTAGCCACATAAGTTTAGCAATGGAAAACATCGCCGAAGCAGAGTGCCCGGTAATTCGGTACAACCGCTCGCGGCCGAATTTATCCGTAAATTCCCGGATAACTTCCGATGACCGCATATCACCGGAAATCATAGCCGGAGCCAGAATGTTGCCCTTGGCATCCAACGGCGAAAAAGCTTCGCCCTGAGAAGAACAGGCGATCGCTTTGACAGGAGAAATATTCTTAACGGCGGCGGCACATTCGGCCAGAACTTCAAATGCCGCCTTCAGCACTTCCCCGCCGTTCAATTCCATTTGCCCCGGAACGGGAACCGTATAAGAATATTTGCGGTACGCCGCCGACATCCGGCATCCGTCCGCACCGAAGACAACAGCTTTAACCTGACTGGACCCGATGTCAATGCCGATGTAACTCATTGTACACCCCGGGAGAGACGTTAAATCAAGGTGTGCTCGTAACCGAGATAACGGCAGAATGCTTCGTCAAGCGCTTGTTGCCAGCTCCCCGGAGTAACGCTCACATGATGACGGTATCCGGCATAGCCGATATTGACCAGTTTTCGCTGCAGTCCTGGAATATGCGCCGCTCCTCCGCAACCGAAAAAACCTTCGCCAAGCGGTTTATCAAGGAACTGTCCTTCGCCGGAGTAGAATTTCAGCTTCCCGTTTTGCGTAGTGGTGGAGGCAAATGTAAAATCCATGGGGCGGATAAAGCCGACATTGCACCCGTAACCGCACCCGGCCCCCAGTGATTTGGCGAACATCGCATGATCGATAACCTGACCTTTGCCCGTCATCATGCTCTGCGGAATTGATCCGCAATGAAACAAAATACATCCATCCGGATCCCCTGGATAATTGTTGTTCCAATCCAGACAGGCGGTCGCATCGTCTGAAGCGGCATTCAGCGCAAGCATGGAAACCGCATTGCCGATGTCCAATTCACAAGCGGCGGGGAATCTGCGGTCGTTGAGTTCGCTCAGCAGCACACAAGGAGAAATTTTGAGAGTATGCTGCAAATCGCTCCAGCAACGCAAACCGAGCGCATCCAGCTGATGGTCGGCAATAAACTGATCCAAAGCCACGGATATCTTCGCCAAGATAAGCAGTTTATCGGCAGGGACAACGGAAAAATCAGCATAATTGCGGAATTTTTTCAGTTTCTCCGACAATTCCGGGGCATTGTCGCTGATTTTTTCCACTTTGACCAGCAAATCGGAATTGTCAAAAACCTCGGTGGTAATGCCGTAATGCTGCAACGTTACCTCATCAAAACGGATGGTCTTGAACAGGGTCGGCCGGGCGCCTATCGCACCGATACGGCAACGCTTGAGTTTTTTTACAATCCGGCAGACCGCGGCGAATTTTATCATTTGATTGAGAAATTCCGGATCCGACGGAGCCAGAGCGTGAGGTTCCCACGCTGTAAACGGAATTCCGAATTGAGTAAAAACATCCATAATGGAAAATTTACCGCAAAAAGCATCCCGGCGATGGTTGAAATCCATTTTGTCCAATTCGTCAGGATACGCTTGGATATAAATCGGAACACCGGCATCGCGCAATGCCTCGGAAGCACCGTTCTCATCACCGAAATTTGGCAAAGACAAAATCACTCCGTCATATTCTCCCCGGTGTTCCGCTAAAAAGCGGGCATAAACCCTGCCTTCTTCCGCGGTTTCAACCGCTCCGAAACGGGTGGCGTCAGCTGGCAGAGAAATTGTTTTAATTCCAAGTCTGCCCAGCACTCCGACAATTTCCTGACGGGCCGAAGCAATCAATGATTCCGGGAAAAATCCCCGGTTACCGAAGTAAAGTGCGAATGTTGTCATTTTTTCTCCACGCATTTTAGGATTTATCGTTTTTGGAATACCATGACTTTAATTATACCGCATACAATAATACAATAGCGTATTTTCGTCGCTTTTCAATCACTTGTCCGGCGACAGGCAATTTAGATGCGACGGACTGCCGCTGTTCGGCAGGGCGTTCTTGCCCGCCTATTAAAAATATGCTACATTAATTTTGTACTCGACACAATTGGAAACGGGCAAAGGATTCTCAATGCGTACATCTTTTTCATTTGTTATCTGTATGCTGTTTTTTGCAAACGGATATTGTTTTGCCGATAAGATAATACTTCCATGGGCAGCGCACATTAACTGCACCACCGACAAACCGGCGCTGAGTTATCAGCCTGGAGAGAAAATGATTTTCACTTTCACCGCGGATACCGCCGGTTATCCGGCAAATATGTTAAAACTGCATTGGATTTGCAGAAAAGACGGCGGAGATAAAATTGAAGGAGAGGCTCCTGCCGATAATCCTCTGACCGTGGAAACGGAATTATCGTCTCCCGGATTCGCCAATGTACTGGTGGAATTACGCGATGCCGACGGCGGCGAAGTAATGCGGTCGCAATCCGCAGACAAATCCAATCCCCAGGCGATACATTATTCCGCCGGAGCGGCGGTATATCCGGAACAGTTGGAGGACTGCGGAGAACCGGAAGATTTTGATACATTTTGGACGCGCCAAAAGGAACTGCTGGCGACCGTACCGTTTTCAAAAACGGATTGCACAGAAATTGAACGCAAAGACGGGGTTATCCTCTATCGTTTATCGATCCCGTGCGCCGGACCTCGCCCGGTAACCGGATTTATGCGGATTCCGGAACAGGCCGCCCCCAAGTCGCTGCCGTTGCGCATCGGATTCATCGCTTACGGAGTACGCGAACAGAAACCGTTTACCTGGGGCGACAAAAAAAGCATCCGCATCGAAATCAATGCACACGGTCAACCGCTGGACGCGATTCCGGAGGTGCGGGCGGAGTTTATGAAAAATCTTGAAGGATATGCCTTAAAAGACAGCGAAAATCAGAATCCGGAGACCGCTTTTTTTTACGGGATGGCGATGCGGGTGTTGCGAATACTGGAATACGGCAAAACTCTGCCGCAATGGAACGGCCGTGATCTGATTGTACAGGGAGGCAGTCAAGCCGGAATGCAGTCGATCTGGGCCGCAGCCCTCGACAGTGATGTAACTGAAGCTTATCCTTTCATCATCTGGTGCTGTGATCTGAAAGGCAACCGGCAAAAAAACAGATATGACGGTTGGCGCCCGAACTGGCATCCGGCGCTGGATTATTACGATCCGGTATTCATGGCGAAAAGAATCCGGACGGCCAAAGTGGATATTACCTGCGCCGGACTCGGCGACAATATCTGTCCTCCTTCCGGTTTGGCTGTATGTTACCGCAATCTGGCAACACCGTATAAGAGCATCCGGTGGGTGCAGGGCGGAGAGCACGGTTATTATTCTCCGTCCGAAAAAGATATCGTCTGGAAGAGTTATTAAAGTTCTTTCTTAAAATCAAATACCAAAAAACCAAAAGACAAAAAAGTTTCTACATGCGGTCAGTGCCGGCAATGGAATAATGTTCCAATAACCCGGACAGTAAAGAATCCGCGGTAGTTGCCCGGTTAACCGACAATATTTTCACCCATTCCCGCTCCATTGATACGGTAAGCAGAGCGCAATTTTGCAGCAATCGATAAAAAAGCCGGTGTTCTTTCGGGTATAAGGCCCGTAATGTAACAAAAAAATCAAGATCTATATCCAAGACAAACGGACGGGTTTCAGGAGAAAAACCGATTTCGGAGAATCTGGCTTCGAGCCAGTCCGTTTCTAAAACACGGCAGCAGCATGCTGAAAACCTGGACGGATTGTTCAATAACGTATTTTCATCGCCCCAACTGCGGTCGCAAGTCAAATTTATACCGTCCGGCATATCAGCCTCTGCAGCAGGGGAAATAAAATGCACAACGCCGTATACCCGGGAAAAAATACCGGTCCGCAGAGCGAAATCAAATTGCTCGTCATGATGCAGTAACTTTATTGCATGGCAGACGGATACCGGATTTGCCGCATCAAAAGCGGCAACAAGTCCGTCCGCTTGAATATTGCTGTCCGGGATATGCGCCAATACATGTCTGGTATCCGTATGATGATCGAATGTCAGCACCGGCATCGCTCCGTGCTTCGTATAATTATCCGCCCAGAAAGCAAGTGCCTGATGATGATTTTCCGCGATTTGAAAACGGGAATACATCATTATTCGCAGGAGGAAGGCAAAAACACCAGAAAACGCGTTCCCAGCCCCGGTTCGCTTTCCACTTGAATCCAGCCGTGATGATTGGAAACGGCTCCGTAGACCATAGACAACCCCATGCCGGTACCTCTGCCTACCGGTTTGGTAGTGAAAAACGGTTCAAAAATACGGTCGCGGGTCGCTTTATCCATTCCGCACCCGTTATCCGCCACAATAAAACAGATAAAATCATTCCGGGCGCTTTCGGCAGAAATCTCAGGCGGCGGGACAAGAGCACTTTGCAAATCACCGGAACGGCAGGCTGACACTTCCAGTCTGCGGCTGTCCGTTTTTTCAGACAGCGCATCCAGCGCATTGAGCATAAGATTCAGCAATACCTGCTGCATTTGAAACCGGTCTGCGAGAACCGGAGGAAGTGTATCCGGCACATCGGAATAAACTTCGACATCCTGGTGTTTCCGGGGATTCACCAATTCCAGACTGGCGGAAATAATATCCGCAGGAGAAAGCTTTTCCACGTGGTACTTGCCTTTGCGGGCAAAACCGAGCAACTGCCCGGTCAGTTTACCGGCCTGTTCCGCAATAGCGGTAATTTTCTCCAAATGCCGCACCGCCTCCGGATCAGACGGGCGATGCATATAATTAATCACATCCACATGCCCCATAATAGCATGGATATGATTATTGAAATCATGGGCAATTCCTCCGGCCAATTGCCCCAGCGATTCTATGCGCTGGGAATGAATAAGCTGTTCGCTCAATTTAGTTTTTTCTTCCGTCAAGCGCATTTCTTCTGTAATATCTCCGGCAATAAGCACCAGCAGCAACTGTCCGGCATTGATTACCGGAGAAAGAGAACAACGTAATTGTTTTTCTCCGCCGGGAACCGATTTATTGAGAATACAACGGAAATGCACCGGTTCAGTCAACCGGTCAAGTTCAGGAACAACGCTGCCATCGCATAATGTCAGACGCTGAAACAACCGCATTCCGGTTAATTCATCACATGATTGAGCGCCTAAAACAACAGCGGCGGCCGGATTGGCATCGATGATGACGCCAGAACGGTTCATCATAACGATTAACTCATCCGCATGTTCCAAAATCAATTTGTAACGGCCGGTCCAATCGCGAAGATTTCGCTCCAATTCTTTACTGCGGCCGTAGCCTCCGATAAAAGCGAACACAATATCCAGCGGACTTTTTTCACCAGTCCGTATATCCAATTCGATTTTATTTAAATATCCCGCCAGCAATACCGCCATCCAGGTACGGGTAATCAAATGCGCAACAGCATCGCCGCCAAAAACATCAAACGGTATATGCAATGCGAAAAACTGCCCCCAGCGGAGAAGTTCTCCGCACAACATGGCGGTCATCATTGCCAGCCACACAGATGCGATTCTGTTGATTTTGAAATTGCTTAATTTAGTATAAACGATCGGCAATACGAACATTTCACTCACCGTAATGATTATTGACATCATCATTTTACGCCGGCTTTGTGCCAAAAGACTGCCCAATGTGGCTCCGTCAATGCCGGAAATAATCGAAAAACCATGCCATGAACATTCCAGCTTGGCCAATTCACCTATGTAAAAGAAAATACCTCCCAGCACTATGACACCGATAATCATACGCTGGGCATGCAGGGTGCCTTCGGTTATATATACCATCAGATACGCTGTAAGCACCGGCAAAACCAGCAGCAGACCGGCGAGTTCAAAATCCAAACTGCCGGGAAAACGGATTCGGCAATCAGCGGCGCCAAGAAATCCGGCGAACAACAGCAATAGACCGCAGGACATATAAAAAGGCGCTTTGCCTATGGCGTTTCTTTTAAAATACAACAAAGACAGCGCGGCAAAAACGAATGTACATTCAAAGAATGTCAAAAGCAGAGCATAGCAAAGATCATTCATGCCTTAATCCGTTTTAATGTCAACTAACGCCGATACCGCGGCGGAAAGATCGTTAAAGATTTCCATTCCATCTGTCAAACCGTCTTTTTCAGCCTGCATTCCGTAACCGGTTCGCACCAGCATGCATCTGCCGCACCCAGCGTTTACACCGGCTTGAACATCGCCGGGACGGTCCCCCACCATTGCAGAGTCTTTCATGTCGATATTAAATTCTTTTTGCGCCCGCAGCAACATTCCCGGAGCAGGTTTGCGACAATCGCACGGTCCGGTTATGTCCGGATGATGCGGGCAATAATACACGGCATCGAATGCCGCTCCGTATACGGCAAGCATCTCTGACAACCGCATATTCACCTGTTCAACATCCGCAAGCCCGAATTTCCCGCGCGCCACACCCGATTGATTACTGACCATAATCAGAAGATAACCAGCCTCGCGGGCCATCCGCATGGCATCCGCCGCCCCCGGAATCAATTTCACTCTGTCCGGCTCACAAAGATAGCCCTCTTCGACAATCACTACTCCGTCGCGATCAAGAAAAAGCGCTTTTGCCATACCGTTCATTGTATTACACCGGATTATAGCAATTCAATCTTATCCAGAATGTTCACGGAATCTGAAAATATTTTCCGCAAGCGGCCAGCCGCGGACATACGGTCAGATTCATCCGCAAAAACGGCATAAACAACAGAACCGCTGCCTGTTATTTCCGCATTCAATGCGCCGTATTCTTTCAGAGTATCGCGTAAAATAGTCAACCATGGGAATTTGAGATAAAGAGCAGGCGCAAGGTCGTTATGTAATAATCCGGCAATACCGGCGGTATCCCCGTTTTCCAAAGCATCTGCCAGTAATTCCGGACCGTCTGAACACGATGGCGGGAGCATTTGGCGGAATGCCCATCCGGCGCTTACCGGAAATTTCGGATACACCGCCAGCAACCGGAATGCGGATTTTTTCACACTTACGCGGCGCAGCGGCTTATCCCCGATTCCGCCGGAAATTCGTGCGACGGGATGCAGAAAAAAAGGCACATCCGCCCCCAGCCGCAAGGCAATAGAGTGCAATTTTTCCTCGGGAAGAGCATTATATCGGCGATTCAATATCTGCAATACAGCGGCGGCATCAGAACTGCCGCCTCCCATACCGGCAGCAACCGGAATTCGCTTTTCAATATGAAACCGCCAGGTCGGAGCGATTCCGGCGGCTTCGGCATATAATCCCGCCGCCCGGCCGGCAAGATTTTTTGTGCCGTCAGGAAGTCCGGGACAGTCAGAGGTCAATGCAATGCCGGAACCGGAATTGAAATCAACGCGGATACAATCAGCCGGCCACCGCAACGGAACAAACAAGGTAGTCAACAGATGATAACCATCCTGGCGGCAACCGTCCACCCGAAGGAATAAATTAATTTTAGACGCGGCGATACAGCTTATTTCCATAAAAAAATTCACAGTGTTTTTCAAATTAACACAGTTATTCAATCCGCTTTATTAAATCATACCGTCAACAGAATGAAATTGTGAAAATTTAAAACCGTACTGTTCATTGTACCGTCTGGCTTCAGCCTCGATAGCCGCCGCCAAACGCAATGCCCGCAGACCCTGCTCTCCAGGAATACGCGGCTGACAGACACGGTTTTCTATTTTACTGCGCCGTACCGCTTGCAAAAAATCATCCAGTTCCGCGGCAAGCGCGTTTTTCTCATCTAAATTCACATCCTTGCGCGCCAAACCTAATTTGTTACGCGTAAGCACCATACCGAAACATTTACCGTAATCCATTGAGATATAACTGTTATCTTGAAAAACACGAAACCGGCGCAACGGCTCCTGACTCACCCGGCTTGCCGTCAGGCTGGCGCAACTGCCGTTGGCAAATTTTATTCTGGCATTCACAATATCCTCGGAACCACTCAGAACCGGTATTCCGACGACATCGAACCGTTCCACTTCGGAATCTATCATTGTAAGCACTAAATCAATATCGTGTATCATCAAATCAAGAATTACGCTAACCTCCGTGCCGCGGCGCGGCAATCCAGGGCGCGGTGGAGGGTACTTGGCCAGGCGGTGCGCTTCCACAAACCGAGTGCAGGCGCGATATTTTTCCAGAAAATCCATCGCCGGATTGAAACGTTCGACATGCCCCACCCCGAGTATTACATGGTTGCGGGCGGCCGTTTCAACCATCTGTTCAGCCAAATCAACTTTGGCTTCAATCGGTTTTTCCACCAGTACATGCTTACCCATTTCAAGCAGAGGCAATACGGTTGACGCATGATAATTGGCCGGCACCGCCACGCTGAATGCCTCGCATCTCTCCGCCAGGTTCCGCCAATCATCAAAAACATTTAAACCGAATTCACCGCCTACCTTCGCGGCGTTTTCTTTGGATACATCAAATATGCCTACCACATCGCATCCGGAATTCTGCGCATATAACCTGGCATGATGCCGGCCGAGCGCCCCCACACCGATAACTCCGATTTTTATTTTGGGTACATCGCACATATTGTCACCGCCTTTAAATTATTCCGCAATCCTCCGACTTAACCGAGGAACATATCTCCATCCGTTGTTGTCACAACAGTAATATACATATATTTGACTGGAAATGCATTGAGAAGAATCTTCATAAATAGCAAAAAAACCGCTGAAATGATATATTCGTACAAATCAAAGTCAAATCTAAAACCGGGAGTTGACGGTCATGGGCAGCGAATTCAAATTCAAACGGGTTTTGCTCAAGATAAGCGGTGAAGCGCTCAAAGGAGAAAAAACACACGGATATGATGCCGAAGCAATACGCTCGGTAACAGGAAGAGTCGCGGATGTTGTTAAACACGGTATCCAGGTGGTATTGGTAGTAGGAGCGGGAAATATCTGGCGCGGAGTGATGGGGTCCGAAGATTTCGACCGTGTCAATGCGGATAAAATGGGTATGCTGGCCACCGTAATGAATGCGCTTTGCCTACGGGATTTCTTCCGGGCAGACGGAATAGACGCCCTCGTACAATGTTCTGTGGGGATGGAGCCGATTGCGCCGCGTTTCGATCGGGAATTGACCTTCGCCGCACTGAACACAGGACGACCGGTAATTTTCGCGGGCGGAACAGGCAGCCCGTTTTTCACTACCGACACCACGGCGGCTTTGCGCGCGCTGGAATGCGGCTGTGAAGTGATTCTGAAAGCGACAAAAGTGGACGGCATATACACCGCTGACCCGTTCAAGGATCCGTCCGCTAAACGTTTTGAACACCTTTCTTTCGACGAAGCCATCAGTAGAAGACTCAATGTGATGGACTCAACCGCATTTTCCATGTGCCGTGACAACTCCATGCCGATTATCGTATTTAACTTTTCCGATAAGCAGGCTTTAAATAAAGTTCTGCACGGCGATTTCAGCGCCGGAACTTTGGTTTCGGAAAGCAATTAGAGGATTTTGAAGATGGCGATTCATCCTACTGCGGTAATCAGTTCTGACGCTGAAATAGGCTCCGGAGTTGAAATAGGGCCGTATTCAGTTATCGGGCATAACTGCCGTATCGGAGACGGTTGCCGTATTGATACTCATGTAAAAATCGCTCCGTATACTACAATAGGAAGCGGTACCAGCATATATATGGGAGCCTTGATAGGGGAAGAACCGCAGGATCACCGGTTTCATCACGGAATAAAATCGCGCACAGAAATAGGATGCAATACGGTAGTCCGCGAATATGTTACCGTTCATCGTTCACCGTTTGAAGGCGGAGTAACCCGTGTCGGAGACAGTACTCTTCTTATGGCATTTGTGCATCTCGGGCATGATTGCAACGTGGGAAACCGTGTTACCATCGCCAATCAGACGGCAGTTTCAGGGCATGTAATTATTGAGGACGGCGCAGTACTGTCCGGATATATTCTGATTCACCAGTTCTGCCGGATAGGCTCACTGGCAATGATAGGAGCGCGTACACTGGTACGGCAGGATATTCCGCCGTTTTGCATGCTGGCCGAAAACGGATGTATTTGCGGTCCGAACACCATCGGAATGCGCCGCGCGGGATTTTCCCCTGAACTGCGCAACGCTATCCGAACCGCTATTAAAATATATTTTTTCCACGGGCTTAACAGCAGTAATGCGCTGGACGAGATAACCGGACATGAAAAACTGCATTTCCCGGAAATAACGCACTTTGTAGAATTTATCCGCAGCGGGAATCGCGGTATAATGCCGGGCGATGCCGCCTTAGCCGCCTTGTGCATGCGAGGAACCGCGCAAAAAGAGGAAGAAGATTTATGAAGAAATGTTTTTTCCTGATTCCGCTGGTGATAGCAACCGGATTTATAGCCGGTTGCCGTACCGAATTGGAAAACTGCGCCGATTTTACTGCCCGTTCTCCGTTTGTGCTTGGTGTTGTTATGCCTCTTTCCGGCGACAATGCCGTTGAGGGACGCAATACCTTGAACGGCATTCGAATGGCTGTAACTGAACTCAACCGTGGACGCGGATTCAGCGGTCTGAGGATAGAACTTGACGTACGCGATAATGAAAGCACGGGCACCGGCAGCGCAAAAGCGACAGAAGCTTTGATAAAAGACGGCGCCAATGCATTAATTCTCGGCTTTACCACCAATGAAGTTTTGGAGGCGGCAAAAATACTGCAGCGGCATCGCATTCCTGCAATAACCCCTACCGCCACAAACGATGATTTGCACAATGCGAAAAAACTATTGTTCAGAGTCCCGTTTTCCGATCGTATTCAAGGACAGGCCTTGGCCGCCTATGTCAAAAAATGGCGCGGATATGACCGGATGGCGATAGTTGTTAATCTGGATGCCGGAAACGGCGGCGAATATTCGCGTGCTATAGCCGCCAGCGCATCGCAGGCCTTCGCGGATCTTGGCGGTATCGTAGTTGAAGCGGCGAAATACAAAGGAAATGTGGATGAATTCAGCATAGATATAAAAAAAATGCTGGCCTGCGATCCGCAAGCAATACTCGTGGCCGCGAATGCGTTTTACGGCGGAAAAGTAGTTAAATATATTCGCTCACTCGGATATAACGGACTGATAGTTGGTCCTGATTACTGGGATGAACCTGTTTTTATCACCGAATGCGACGGTAATCCAGGGGATTGCGCATTCACCAGCCTGTACAGCGAAGAGCTGGCTACCCGGGAACAAATTGAATTCCGTAAAAAATACCGCAACGAACATTTTGTCTTCCCCGGCAGTGATGCCGCCAGCGGATATGATGCGGTAAAATTGTTGTCATCCATCACGGCATACGCTTCCGATTGCGAGACCTGCATGAAAAATCTGCGGTTGCTGAGAGCAGTTCCCGGCGCTTCCGCGGTTTACACTTTTGAGAAAGACGGTTCTCTTATCCGAAATGTATATATAAAAACCGTCCGTCCGCCATCCTATGCCGGGGGGGCGCCGGAAGTAAAACTCAGCCAAAATTTTATGACCAAACGGCTGGAAGAACTGCTGGGAGAATCAACGGAAAACCGGCGGCGCGAACAAGAAGCGGCACAAGATGAAAGATAAAATTTATCAAATACCGCGGTGCGGCATGGGAGAACAGGTGGCGCTGGCAGCTTTCAGACCGGAGAGTTCAGCGGAAAACCGGCCGAAATGCACTGCGGTATTAGGTAAAACAGATTATGCGTTTTTGCTGAACTTTCACGTATGCGGAGAAATAATACGCTGCGGTTGCACCGAATGGCAGCAGATGGTCTGCAAGGACAGTTGCTGTGAATTTTTTCTGCAACCGCCGGACTGTGATTTTTATTTCAATTTTGAAATCAGCGCATGCGGTGTAGCTTTATGCGGAATAGTCGATGATTGGCATCGTACGCCTGACGGCAGAGTATCGGGACAAAAATTTATTTCCGATGACAAGATAAAAAAAATCACAATACGGACTACGCTGCCGCCGCCGCCGCTGGAATTTAAAAAACCTGTTGATTACCGGCTGGATATTACGATTCCGTTTGCTGTGCTGGAAAGAGTTCCGGAACCGGGAGAGCAATGGCGCGGCAATTTTTATAAATGCGGTGACAATACTGATTTTCCGCATTGGGCGGCTTGGGCGGCGATATCAAAACTTGATTTTCACGCACCCGATGATTTCGGTTATTTTTTATTTATTTGATATCAACGGTATTACAATACTTTTTCCGCACCGCCGACATCAATCCCCGCAAAGTCAAATCAGGTATCAGCGTACCATTATTACCTAGAGCGGAATAAAAGAATTCTCCGTCGCCGCCGGTGAAAATCACCCTGTATTCAGATGCGAATGTATATGTCAATCGGGATATCAATTCCTTAACCATACCAGTCACCCCGTAATCAATCCCCATCCGCAAGGCCGAGAGGGTATTGCGCGCCGGTTCCGCTGGCGGCAGAGCGTTGTACAATTCCAGAACCGGCAAAGTGGCGGTACCGCCATGTAACGCACTGCGCATAAGTTTACGTCCGGGCGAAATCGCACCGCCAAGCATCCGTCGCGACTCATCAACAAGTTCAAAAGTTATTGCGGTACCGCAATCCACAACAAGAACCGGAATTCCCGGATTTCCTGTCGCGGCAGCGGCGGCATTGGCGGCCCGATCAGCACCCAGAGTAGAACAATCCATCAAACTCAAATCAATTAACCCGGCGAAATCATCGGCCGCTAAAAAATGCACTTGATTCCGCAAAACGGAAGTCATTTCCGGCACTACTGAAACGGCATAACAGACGTCTGCGCAAGGAAATGCCTTTACCGCTGCCGGCGAAGTTGTCAACATGCCGCGAACGCAACTACCGGAGGAATCAACCAGCACAGTTTGAATATGTGTATTACCGATATTGAGATAAAGCGTCTTCATATCCGTTACTCAGCGCCGAGCGGAAGAATTACTGTGCGCCGAGTCTTTCGATAATACTGACCATCGGCATAAACAATGCCGCCACAATACCGCCGACCATAATACCCAAACCCAAAATCATAATCGGTTCCATCATGGAAGTAAGCGCTTTAACCGAATTATCCACTTCTTCTTCATAAGTAGCGGATACTTTTTCCAGCAGTTCCGGCAATTTGCCGGTTTCCTCCCCCACCTCCACCATACTTACCACCATCGGCGGAAACACATGGGAACGCCCCAGCGGCGCAGATATTCCTTCGCCTTCTTTTACCGCATCATGCACCTGCTGAATCGCAGTGGCAACCACATCATTCCCGGAAGTTTCGCGCACAATAGCCAAACTGGAAAGCACCGGTACGCCGGAAGCCATCAACGTGCCGAAAGTCTGAGCGAAACGGGCAATCGCGGTGTGGGCAACAATAGGGCCGAAAATAGGCGCATGGAATTTCAACCAGTCCAAGCACCAGCGGCCAAGCGGAATTTTATTCAGCAGTTTAATGAAAATTACAAACAACGCTATACAAACCAGAAGCATCCACCAGCGGGTAGCAAGCCATTGCCCCATATCCACAACCAACTGAGTCAGCCACGGCAACGGGACATCCGGCCCCAGCATATCGGAAAATATTTCTTTAAATTTCGGCACAATCACCACCATCAGCAAACCGACAACACCGCCGGCGATAGTCAGCACCACCAACGGATAAACCATGGCCGATTTTACTTTGCCTGCAATCTTGGCCGATTTTTCCATGAATCCGGCCAAACGATCCAATACTACCTCAAGTGCGCCGGATGCTTCGCCGGCACGCACCATATTGAGGTACAATTTATCAAAAGTAGAAGGATACTTTGTCAATGATTCGGCAAAGGTCGCACCGGTTTCAATGGAATTGGCCACATTGCCGATAACTATCCGCACCGCACTGTTCTTGGCTTGTCGCTCCACGGTACGCAAAGAACGGATTAACGGCAATCCAGCACCAAGCAGAATAGCGATCTGCCGGCTGACAATCGTCAGATTTCTCCGGTTGATTTTGGCGGTACCGAGGGACATGTTCATCAGTCCGCCCTTTTTCTTCTTCTTACCGGGAGCGGAAACTCCGCTCAAATTGAATCCTACTGCTTTTATACCGGTAGGGAAAAGACCCTTGCTTTTAAGTTCGGAAGCAACTGCATCCTCGCTGGCGGCATTTATTTTTCCGCGCTGCTCCTTGCCGTTGGCATCCATTGCCGTATAACTGTACTGTGGCATACCTAAATCTCCGGAATTGATTTAAACATTTTAAACCGCATCAAACACATTTACAATAAATTGTTTACGTGTACCTTACCACTTCATCCACAGAGGTTTCACCGTTAACGATAGCATTCAATCCGTCTTCGCGTAAAGTACGCATCCCCAGCTCCCGCGCCTTCTCGCGCAAAAGATTCGCCGGCGCTCCGTTTGCAATCATTTCCCGGATTTCATTATTCACCACCAGCAATTCGGTGAGAGCTTTCCGCCCCTTATAACCTGTGAAATTGCAGTTCGGGCACCCTTTTCCGTATACGAATTTTGCATCTCCGATCACACTGCGGTCAATGCCGAGCCGCTCCAAATCCTTATCGGTAGGCACATACTGGGCTTTGCAATTCCTGCAGACGCGCCGGATAAGCCGCTGGGCAAGAATACCGGCCAAAGACGAGCAGATCAGAAACGGCTCCACCCCCATATCCACCAAACGGGTTACCGTACTGGCGGCATCGTTGGTATGCAACGTACTGAACACAAAGTGTCCGGTTAAAGACGCCTCAATGGCGATCTGGGCAGTTGTGAAATCACGGATTTCTCCAACCAGAATCCGATCCGGGTCCTGCCGCAAAAAGGCGCGCAACGCTCTATCGAAAGTCATACCCACCGCTTCGTTGATCGGAACTTGCACAATACCTTCTATTTCATATTCAACAGGGTCTTCCGCGGTAAGCAGTTTATCCTCTGTTTTATTCACTTCGCGCAATGCGGAATACAAAGTAGTGGTCTTGCCTGAACCGGTAGGACCGGTAACCAGCAGGATGCCGTTGGGAAGATGAATCATTTCACGCAGTTTTTCCAGTACATCGGTACTGATCCCGAGAGAATCCAATTCCAGATTGACTACGGAACGGTCAAGCACGCGAAGCACTACTGACTCTCCGTAACTGGTCGGCAGACAGGATACCCGCAAATCGATCGGCTTACCGTTGACCTTAAGCTGGATGCGCCCGTCCTGAGGCTTACGCCGTTCGGAAATATTAAGTCCGGAAATAATTTTCACCCGGCTGATAACCGGCACAGCAAAACTCTTCGGCGGTTCCGGCATTTCGTACAATGCACCGTCCACCCGGTAACGGATACGGAAATTCTTCTCAAACGGTTCGAAATGGATATCAGACGCTTTATCCTTAACCGCCTGCTTGATAACCATATCCACCAGTTTTACTACCGGCGCGTCATTGGCCCGTTCCTCATCGGTACGGTGATCATCTTCGGCAATCGGTTTCAGATCCGCCACAATATCCGATACAGAATCCGTAGATTCAGGATAGTAACGTTCCAATTCCGAATCAAACAATTCCGGATCAATAATCACCGGCTGAACATTGACACCCAGAATAAACTGCAATGCCTCCTGCTCCTGATAATCGAGCGGATTGCGCATCACCACCTGCATACTCCCCTCTTCTTTAACGATAGGAATAGCGCCGTAACCGCGCGCGGTAGTGGAGTCGATACCGGATATTATATCCTGGGATATCAAATCTGTTTTACGAGGATCCCATACATAGGTGCCAAGACTGTCAGCCATCATCTGCAGAAGTTCGTTCTGCTTAACCACACCCATGTTGACGGCAATTTCAAAAATGCTTTTATTGCTGCGTTCATGCTCTTCCAGAATTTCATCGAATTGCTCTTTATATTCAGGGTGCGCCGGCAATATTTCGCTTTTAAGCAGTTCCAGCAGTGCGGAATTTTGAACATCAAGCATAATACGGAACTCCCGGTTCAGTTCTCATCGGTAATGGTCACCATAATGACCTCTTCCAAAGTGGAAATACCGGCTTCGGCTTTGCGCAATGCGTCATCCCGCAGACTTCTCATTCCGTTGCGGCGCGCGGCATCGCGGATTACTCCGGCCGGCTCGTTCGCGAAAATCAAGCGACCGATATCCTCTGTAATTTGAAAAATTTCGTAGATACCGATACGCCCCTTATAGCCGGTGTGACCGCACCGGTCGCAGCCGCGTCCCTTGTAAAACTGATGATTGGCAAGGTATTCCGGGGTCATATCCAGCATGCGTATTTCCGTGGCATTGGGAGTGTAGGGAACCTTGCAGTTAGAACAAATACGGCGCAATAAACGCTGCGCCATCACCGCCCGCACCGCAGTTGCCACCAGAAACGGCTTAACTCCCATATCCACCAGACGGGTGATGGCTCCGGGGGCATCGTTTGTATGCAGCGTGCTGAACACCAAATGCCCTGTAAGCGCGGCGTTAATCGCGATTTCCGCAGTTTCCAAATCTCGGATTTCACCAACCATGATGATATTCGGAGCCTGGCGCAGCATTGCGCGCAATGCCGCCGCAAAAGTCATATCCGCGGCTCTGTCCACCTGCACCTGATTGATGCCGGCGAGCTGATATTCCACCGGGTCCTCAACCGTGATTATTTTACGGCTGGTGGTATTGATAGTGTTCAAGAAAGCATAAAGCGAAGTGGTCTTGCCCGAACCGGTAGGACCGGTAACCAGAAATATACCGTCAGGCAGGGAAATAATACGATTCACTAACTCAAGATCGTCCGCATAAAAACCGAGTTTGGGAATATCCAGCTGGATGCTGGCTTTATCCAGAATACGCATTACAATGGACTCGCCGTGCACGGTCGGAATGGAAGACACGCGCAAATCAATATCCCGGTCATCAACCTGCAATTGAATACGGCCGTCCAGCGGAATACGTTTTTCGGTGATATCCATATGCGACATGATTTTGACGCGGCTGGTGAAATTAGCCTGAAGATACTTCGGGGGACCTTCCACTTCCCGCAATGCGCCGTCAATGCGGTAGCGGATACGGTAAGTTTTTTCCATAGGCTCCAGATGAATATCGGACGCTTTCATTTTAAAAGCGTTGATTATCAGCATAGTAACCAGCCGGATAATCGGAGCGTTATCGTCTTCAAGCGTTTCTTTTTCCCCGATATTGCCGCCGCCGGTATCTCCGGTTATTTCAGCAATATCCTCTTCATCCAGTCCTCCGAGAAAACCTTCAACGCTGTCTGTGCCGATATTGTAATAACGGCTGATAACCCTTTCTATCTGCTCTTTGCTGGCAATTACCGCATTGACTTCCCCCCCCAGCAGATAACGCAGGGTATCCAGCGTATCGATATCGGTTGGATCACTCATTGCCACGGTGAGAATATTATCATGTTTCATCACCGGAACCACCCGGTAATGCTGCACCATCTCCGGAGTAAGGTTTGCTATAAGTTCCTCGGGAATTTCATAACTGTCCAAATCCAGCAATTCCATGCCGTACTGCTGAGACAACATCATCAGCATATCGCGCTCACGGATTTTTTTATTTTTGATCAGCCAGTCAACCGGATCGACACGGATGCCGGATTCAGAGGTTTCAGCATCAGCGGCCTGACGGGCTGATTCCGCATCTTCCGCAGAAAGTAATCCGTTTTCTATCAGCAGTTTAAGAGTATATTCCGAATCTTTCGCCACGTTGTCACCATTTTTGCATTCGTCAGGCAAAACATCTGATCCGTTTCGCCGGTGTTCCGCTTATATTATATACATACTCTATTGAAATTATCCTTCCGGCGCGTTTTTTTCAAATTCCGTTAAGCGTGTCCGCCGTTATTTTTTCTAAAACAGCGGCATAATCAGGGATTTTCATCTCTTCGTTTTCGATAATATGAACAGGCGCGGCGGTAGCCGGATTGGAAGGTGCGAAAACCGTGCAGGAATCCGGAACCTGAACCGCGGAATACTTCATACTGCCGATCTGTTCGGCAATACGGATGGTTTCCAGTTTATCCGCCCCGGTAAGCGGACGCAATATCAGCATATCGACGGCCTTGCCGACGGTATCAAGATTAACTAAAGTCTGCGATGCGACCTGACCTACGGAATCACCGGTCACCAACGCTTTGCAACCGGTACGAACCGCCACTTTTTCAGCAATTCGCAGCATCGCGCGCCGGTACAGCACCGTGCGGAAGCGTTCTGTACAACAGTCTCGCACCAGCTTTTGAAACGGCGCCAAATTGCAGAGATATAAAGTGCCGTTACGCTGAAAAGTATTGAGAAACGCCGCGATTTCAGTTACTTTTTCAGTAGTCGCAGACGGAGTGTAAGGCGCACTGTGGAACGATATAAAATCAGTAGGACAGCCGCGTTTCATTATCTGCCAGGCGGCTACCGGAGAATCTATTCCGCCTGAGAGCAGAGTAAGCACCCTGGGATTGCTGCCGACCGGCAACCCTCCGGGAGCCCGGAATGTTTCCCAGAATAAAAGGGAGAATTCATCCCGTACTTCAACGCCAAGGGTATATTCGGCATTGTCCAAATCGATTTGAAACCGGTTGTCTCCGAATTTATCGCCCAGCAGGGTAACCAATTCAATCTCAATCCGGTTGGACGACAGAGGGAAACGTTTAAAACTGCGCCGGGCGCGGATTCTGAAACTGATTTTATCAGTAACGGCAAAAACCGGAGTCAACCGCCGTTCCGCCGATTCCAGCACCGTTTTTTTTATAATTTCCCAATCCGTAGGCAATTTAACCACCGGAGAAAATGATTCCAGCCCGAAAACCCGGGGTATCAAACTACCGGCAGCCGCGATATCCGAATCCGAAAACCACTCTTTACCGGACGGTTCCACCCAAACCCGGCCGCGCACCCGGCGAACCGCGCAGTCGATTCGGGGACGAAGTATATGGCGCAGGTTTTCCACCAGGCAAATTTCAAACATATTACGGTTATTGCCTTTGGTGGCGATTTCGTGGTAACGGCATACCAGCGCGTTGTACATCTCGTTTCTCCGGAAAATTTTAAAATCTGAGCAAAAAATGCGGGGAGTTTTATTCGCGGATAAAATACTATCCCGTCATAAATTCGTCAAGCCTCGAAAAAATACTAGACATTAGCCGGAACACGATAACAGCGGGTTTGATTTTTCCGGTTCTTTCCCCTATATTTACACAACACCGTCCGGGAACTCGGATATAACCGCCGGCGTCACATTTTCATGTTCGGAGGATATGCAAATGACCGATACTGTTGCCGTTGAGGATATGGAGCGAATTTTGATCAGGATGGGAGAACGGGCTCTCGCTGCATCGCGCGCTCTGGCGGTACTGGCTCCGGAATGTAAAAATAAAATTCTGCTGCGTATGGCGGAGGATCTGGAAGCAAATTCCGGCCGGATCTTAGATGCCAACGCCGCGGATATGGAAGCAGGCAGGCAGGCAGGATTATCGGCGGCAATGCTGGATCGTCTGTCTCTTTCCGAAGCAAGAATTTCCGCTATGGCGAACGGTTTAAAAACAGTAGCGGCTCAATCTGATCCCGTTGGCAGAATACTTGCTTCGCACGACCGCCCGAACGGATTGAAAATCATAAAAAAGTCCGTCCCGCTCGGTGTTATCGGGATTATATACGAATCCCGCCCCAATGTTACCGCGGATGCCGCCGGGATCTGCCTTAAGGCCGGAAACGCGGTTATACTGCGGTGCGGCAGTGAAGCCATCCGTTCCTGTTCCGTACTGGCGGACATACTCGACCGGGCGGCGCAATCGACCGGAATGCCGGCTGGAACAGTGCAACTGGTACCGTGGACGGATCGTTCCGCCGTAAAAATCATGCTGAAACTTGACCGCTATATCGATGTGATAATTCCGCGCGGCGGCGAAGGACTTATCCGGTTTGTCTGTGCGGAAGCCACCATGCCGGTGCTGAAACACTATAAAGGAGTGTGCCACTTATATGCGGGCGCGTCCGCCGATATAGCCATGGCGGTAAAAATCGTTGAAAATGCCAAATGTTCACGGCCCGGAGTGTGCAATGCGCTGGAAACTCTGCTTATCGACCGCGGCTGTGCGGAAAAATTTATTCCGCCGTTTTGCAAAGTTATGCGCGACCGGAAAGTGGAACTGCATGCGGACGAAGAATTCCGGCGTTACTGTCCGGAAGCGCTGCCGGCCGCGGAAGACGACTGGTTCAGGGAGTATCTGGATTTTAAACTGGCAGTAAAAATCGTAAGCGGCATTGATGAAGCGGTTGAGCACATCAACCGGTACGGTTCCCGTCACAGTGACGGAATAATCACCGAAAACACAGAAGAAAGAGACCGGTTTTTCGCCGGTGTGGATTCCTCTACGCTGTATTGGAATGCCTCCACCCGTTTTACCGATGGCGGAGAATTCGGCATGGGGGCTGAAATCGGTATCAGCACCGATAAACTTCATGCCCGCGGGCCGATGGGAGCGGACGAGTTGACCAGTTACAAATATCTGGTGTACGGCGCAGGACAAATCCGATAGGAAATACAAGCTGGTCTCGCTATGATAGTCCCAATGAAAAAAGTAACTTTGCTGATGCTGGAATCAGAGCGGATACCGGCACTGCATTCCCTGCGCGATCTCGGAATAATGCACCTGGAGCAAATCAGACCGGTCCGCAACGGAGATGCCTCGCGCGCAGGGGATTTGCTCAATCAGGTTTCCGTTACCGTACGGAGACTGGAGCGGATGCAAAACACCGTGGTTCCGTCATCCCCGCGGCAGCAGGCGGATTGGAACCGGATTGATACAGCGATGAAAGAAATCGATGCCGCCGCCATGATGGATTTGCGCGACCGCCTGACCGGTGACATCGCCGGCATACGAAAAAATCTCGACCGTCTGGAACCGTGGGGAGATTTTGACCGGGCGGACTTGGAACACTTGCGCCGGTCCGGCATAGATTTCAAATTATGCCGCGGAACGGAAAGCGATTTACACCGGCTGGAAGCCATAGACGGCATCGCCGTTGAAAAAATCAGTGAAAAAGACGGCAAAATATTTTTCGCCATGCTTTCAGACGCCGGGTTCCCCAAGGATATCGCTATACCGGATTTTCCGCTCAAAGACGAGGATAATCCGGCGGAATTGCGCCGGAAACTGAACAGCCTGGAAGCGGAACTGAACGATACCGATGAAAAACTTTCCGGAATGCTTGCCGCATTGCCGGCAATGAAAGCCCATATCGCCGCATTGGAATCGGAATATGAATTCGCTCTGGCCGGCGAGGCTCTGTACAAGCAGGGAACCATAGCCTCCCTCACCGGATTTGTGCCGGTACCGGAATTACCGCGGCTGGAAAATGCGGCCGCCGCATGCGGCTGGGGGTTGCTGGTGGAAGATCCGGCGCCGGACGACCGGGTCCCGACCTTGCTGAAATTGGGAAAATTCACCCGCGCAATACAGCCGCTGTTTAAATTTCTCGGCATAGCCCCCGGATATGATGAAATTGATGTTTCTACCGGATTTCTGCTGTTTTTTACCGTATTCACCGCGATTATTATCGGAGACGGCGGGTACGGGCTGCTGATGACCGCGGCGGCGGTCGCGGCATTATGCCGGTACCGCAACCGGCCGGCGGCGGCATTGCCGGTGCGTCTGTTTCTGATATTAGGTATCGCCACTACGCTGTGGGGGCTGTTTACCGGAAACATATTCGGCACCGCGCCGGATTTTCTGCGCTGGGCGCAAATACCGGCGCTGGCCATCGATGCCATGAAAGACCGCAACACCCAGTTTTTCTGTTTTCTGCTGGCGGCCGGGCAACTTTCTCTGGGGCATATATGGCAGGCGGTAGCCGCCGGCAATTTACGCTGTGTTCTCCGCAATCTCGGCTGGATGCTGATATTATGGGGCAATTTCTTTCTTACCGAGCGGTTGCTGGTCTATCCCGGAGATTTTCCAACATATATGTACTGGCTGTACGGTACCGGATTGCTTCTCGTAATGATATTCGATGTCAACTGGCGCAATATCGCTGATGTTTTTCAGTTTCCGTCCAATGTCATCAACAGTTTTGTCGATGTGCTGAGTTACATCCGGCTGTTCGCCGTCGGCATGGCCGGATATTATATCGCCGTAAGCATAAACGGCATGGGGCGCGATCTCTGCGGACTCGGCTGGCTGGCGGCGGTGTTCGGTGTGCTGGTGGTAGTGCTGGGGCACGGGCTGAATATTATTCTTTGCGCAATGAGCGTACTGGTACACGGAATCCGGCTGAACACTCTGGAATTTTCCAACCATGCAGGATTGCGATGGGGAGGATGTGAATATAAACCGTTTGCCGGCGGCAAACAGAAAAAGGAGAAATAATCATGATTGAGAGTACTGAACTGATGACGGCACTGGCCAAGGTCGGCGGATATTTCGCGGTTGCGCTGGGAGCGGTCGGCTCCGCTATCGGCGTCGGTATTGCCGGTTCCGCTTCCATCGGCGCATGGAAAAAATGTTATCTGCAGGACAAACCCGCGTCTTTCCTGCTGGTATCGTTCGCCGGCGCGCCTCTGACTCAGACGATTTACGGACTGATCATGCTGATCTTCATCAACGGCAAAGCAACCGAGGCGGCGCCAAACTGGCCGGCCTACATAATGATCGGCATCCTCTGCGGCATCGCGTTGCTGGTGTCGGCGATATTCCAGGGCAAGGCGGCGGCGGCGGGAGCCAATGCGCTGGCGGAAACCGGTAAAGGTTTCAGCAATTACATTATCGTGGTGGGAGTGGTGGAAACCTGTGCGATTTTCGCCTTGATTTTCTCACTTTTCGCACTGTAAAAACTTCCGAATGTTTTACGGCAGCGGACCGGTGATAATGCGTCTACGTTATCACCGGTTTTTCATCCAGCAAACGGCATAAGCGCCGTCACCGGATTCCGCCGGCATCAGCCGACGTTCGGAAATCAGCGTGAATTCCGGATGTGATTCCATAAAAATCCCGGCGGTTTCCGTATTCTCTTCCGGCTCGATGGAGCAAGTGCTGTAAATCAATACTCCGCCAGGTTCCGTCAACTCGGCGGCGCGGTTCAAAATCCGTTTCTGAACCGGCAGCAAATCCCGTAAGGCGGATTCGGAAAACCGCCACAGGGCATCAGGACGGTGACGGAATACTCCGGTATTGGAACAAGGCACATCCGCCAGTACCAAATCAAAACTTCCCGTCAATTGCTCCGGAGTCGCAGCGATGATTTCCGCGGCGATATTCCGGCGGGACAAATTTTCCGCCGTGAGTTTCTGCCGTGCAGCCGAACGGTCCGCCGCGGTCAGAGAAGCGGATGGAAACAACTCGTGCAGCATCAGGGTTTTGCCGCCAGGAGCAGCGCACATATCCAGAATCCTTCCCGGCGATGTGCCGCAGACAGCCAGCGACGGGGCCAGTGAAGCGGCGGGATCCTGAATATATATTCCGCCGGCCGCAAAACCGGCGGAATTCAAAACCGCGGCAGGTTCTCCGGTGCCGAACCGGAACGGACCGAACCCGGCGACGGGCTCACATCCGCCTGGTAAATTTTCCGGTGCAATCATACGGAAAGTAAACGGAGGCTGACGCAAATACAAATCCGCCAGCGAGGCACAGATATCCTCTCCGAAATTCCGCCGCCACCGCCGCAATACGGCCGGAGGCAGTATTGTTTCCGGCGGCCGCGGTTCCGGCGGCCGCGGCATTTCGCGCATTCCGCGCCGCAGCAGCGCATTGACAAATTTCACCGCTCCGGCGGAGAAGTGTGTTTTTGCGGTTTCAACCGCCACATTGGCGGCCGATTGAGGAGCAATACCGCTTTGAAAAAACTGCTGCGTGAGAGCGGCGGCAAGAAAAGCACGCAGATCCGGAGACGGAGCGGAACGGCAGTAACGGCGGATGATTCCGTCAACGAAACATTTGTTGCGATAATACAAAAACAGCGCGCTTTCCGCACTGCGCCTAATCTCCGGCGGCACGGCGGCGGAATCCAGGTAATCGTCCAAACCGGTCCGCCCGCTTTCCACCGCCGCCACACCGCGCCATACCGCGGTTATAATCCGGCCGGACGTGCCGCCGGGATTATTTTTCATCGCCGAGGAATTTATCCGGAAGCAGGTAATTTTTCACGCAGTCGGACACGGCATCCGCCAGCGGCAGCGGCTCCCGGCTATACCCCAGCGCGCGGATTTTACCGGTCTCCGCGCAGGTGTAGTACTGATAACGGCCGCGCAGGTATTCCGGCATATCGATATATTCAATAACCGGATTTTTATCCAATGCCCGGAACACCGCCGCCGCAAGGGCGTTCCAGGTTTCCGCCTTGCCGCTGCCGATGTTGTACAACCCGCCGGCATTCTCGCGGCCGAACAGATAAAGCACCATGTCGGCGGCATCTTTAACATACAGGAAATCCCGTTTCTGCTCACCGTCGCGGTACTCCGGACGAAGTGAACGGAACAGAGAAACCTTGCCGGATGCGGTAATCTGCTCGAAGGCCCGCAGCACCATGCTGCGCATACCGCCCTTGTGACGCTCGTTAGGACCGTAAATATTGGAGAATTTACAGCCGGTGATACTGCCGAGCATACCGCGCCGCAGCGCCCACAGATCGAACATCTGCTTGCTGTAGCCGTACATATTCAACGGGCGGAGCCGTCCGATTATATTCTCGTCATCGAGATAACCTTCGGAACCGTCGCCGTAGGTGGCGCAACTCGACGCATAGACAAAGCGGATACGGCGGCCGGCGCAGAACTCGGCGAGTTCGCAAGTGGCGCGGAAATTATTATCGACCAGATAGCCGGCATCCTTTTCGGTGGTAGAGGAGCAGGCGCCGAGATGAATCACCCCTTCGATATCCTTGCCGGTGAAATATCCGGCGGCAAGTTTTGCCCGGAAATCGTCCTTTTCCAGATAGTCGGAAAAACGCAGCGGCACCAGATTCTTCCACTTGTCGGTAACCGCCCCCAAGTGGTCAACCGCCAGAATATCATCGATCCCGCGCCGGTTAAGCGCCCAAATCACCGTACTGCCGATGAGCCCGGCTCCTCCTGTTACAATGTACATGGCAAATCTCCGCAGATTATTTTAATTCAACAAATCAGTCGGTATCGGTTTTCCAAATATTCACTTTGCCGGCCGCCGAGCCGGACATCTCCCGGTCGATTTCCGCCAATGCCGGGGATCCGCTGCCGGCCGGCATCTGCATGCCGAGAAAATTGACCTGGAACATCCAGTCGTCCTCCAGAGTGTACCCCTTGCGAGGGGAGTTTCGTTTCTTGAACTCCAGTTTCAGACCGGCCGACAACTCGACACAGTGGAACCGGCGGATCAGCTGGAATTCCTGCGTCTTGCACCGGCCGTCCAGAAAATCGTAGGAAAGCCGGTAACTTGCCAAAGTGCGGTGATCCGGGGTTATCGGCAACCCTACCGAAAAACTGAGCTGATCGGTGCGCTCGTCAAAGAATTTATTGAACAACGAACCGGAATCGATCTGGGTCATCGACGACCCCATGGAATAAGCGTAGCGGCTGTTGTAATTGCGGTTGTAGGTATAGGAGAGATTGAATTTCCAGTCCGTTGCCGGCGTATAATCAAGAGACACATTCAAGCGGTTTATCCAGTCGCAGTCCAGACCGGGATAACCGGCGGAGCGGCCGTTGCGCATCGTTTCCGGAATAGGACCGTTGGCATTGGCCGGGTCTATGAGTATATCGGCGCTCAGAGTGACATCCTTAATCAGATTCGCTTTCAGCACGGTGCCGATATTACCGATATGGCTGTTGCGGACCCGGTCATCGCTGTCCATGTAGAAATCCCAGAAGTTCTCCATGGAAAAAAGTGATTTGATCTTATCCCCGCTGCGGGTTTCCAGCCGGTTGTGCATGCCGATGCGGATGAAGTGGGCATCGTCCAGCCGGTCCACATCATCGAAATAGAGAATTTCATCCGGAGAATCGGATGCGGCGATCAGAGTGTAATTGATATACGGCTGCAGCACATGGCGCAACCCGTCAATCTGCAGCCAGTAACTGCGCAGATCGTGCCAGGTGTTGTGGATCTTGGTGGACGCCTCCACCCCGATTTCTCCGAGAAACCGGAATTTGCCGTGACCGCTCTCGTTGTAGTTCTTCACCTCGTACAATCCTTTTCCCTGCGGATCCGCCGCTTTAAGCAAAGTTGCGAGTTCCTCAGGGGACAACGGCTCCGAACTGCTGTTGCTGTAGCCGACCATTTTCACACCGGCCCGGGGAACGATATTAAGCCATCCGAGCCGGATCGGGTAGTACAGGAAATGAGTGGTGTCCACCCGGAAAGTACTGTAATCCGTCAACTTGAACAATTCGTTCTCCGGCGGCTGGTCATAGTCCAGCCACGACATCTTCAGATAGGCGAGCGACAGATCGCCCTGATAGTAGACATTGGTGCCGAAGAGTTCCTGACGGGGAATTTCCAGTTTGAATTCCGGCAGCCGCTGCACGGTAGTATAAAAACTGTTCACCCGCGGCCGCACATAGAGCGAAGCCGAGAAATGGTCGAACTGATATTCCAGCGAAGCGTAGGTGGCGGGCTGCGGATCGCCGTTATAGCGGTCTTCAAAGAAATCGCGTGTCACATACGGATCACTCTGCAACTCGAACACTCCGCGGAAATCCAGCCGGGGAGTAATATGCGTGAGGTTGCTGATGCGGAAATCGTAGCGGTTGTAAGGTACATCGATGCGGTATTTGCTGTACTCGTCGTTTTCATCACTGTTGCGGTCGCGTATCGTGTAGGCGAACACGCTGGTGACGGAATTGTCCGTCTCAACCTTGCCGGAGATACCGTATCCGAAACCGCGTGAATCGAAATAATCACCCAGCAGACGCACGGACGCCTGGGGATAATCGGAAAGTTTGAACTTCTTGGAGAGCCGGATAAAGAAACCGTAATCGCTGCTGCTGCCCAGCTGCATCTGGAACAGACGCAGCGATTCGTCCTTCGGTTTATAGACCACCGGCAGCCATGCCAGCGGGATACCGTAAATCCTTAAAGTGCTGTTGGTCATCAGCACGCTGTATTCCCCCGCATCCTTGTTGATGGCGCTGTCTCCGGACGGAGGAGGAGGCGGCGACAAGGTGGCGCTGGTGCAGCCGATGGAATAATGGGCGTTGTTGCTCACCAGATATTCGCAGCCGCTGATTTCAGCGTTGGAGGCATTGATGACACCGTCCGGCATCCGTTCGGCGAATTCCGCGGTCGCCACAAAATTCCTGAAAGCGAATTTCGCATTCTCGAAAGTAAAATACCTGGAGAGCAGGTTGCCGGTGAAACGGTCGGCGGTGACCCTTTCGTTGCAGCAGCGCGCCGAAACCGACACTTTGCGCCCGCCCCAGATATCGCCTTCCACCGCCTCCACGCTCAACCGGCAGTCGTTTTCCTTCTGCAACCTGGCAAGCTGATCCGTTTCCACCTTTCCGCTGACCTCCGACCAGCGGTAGAGCCGGATATGCCCGCTCGCCTCGATATCGCGGTTGCTGACATTCACCACCGCGCGGTCGGCGAAAAGCTCCATGTCGTCTTCCAGCGGCAGATAAACATTGCCGCTCACCACGATATTATCGCCGACCACATTGAATTCATCGGCGCGCAGTTCGCTGAAATTATCCGGACTGACCTCATTATCCGCGGCTTCGGTAACCACATCCCCGCCGTACAAGGCAATCCCGGCGGCGAACACCGCCGGCAGCATAATGAATGTACGGAAAAACCTCACCTGCCGGATTCCTCCCCGCCCTGCCAGACCGCCAGCCGGCCGGAAATAAAGTCGATAATACGGCGCTGCAACTCCTGACCGTTGCCCTCCACGGTCTGCGGAGCGCCGAATTCGAACCAGACATCGCGCTCCGGGTGAACCGGACCCAAATCGCGAAGCACTTTGCCGGTTTCCAGAAAATCGGTTTTCAAGGCGAAAGGAATCACCCGGACTCCGCAGTGCTTCGCCAGCTTGACTCCGATGGTATTGAACTTGGACGGGTCGAACACCGCGCTCCGGGTATGCTGGGGGAAAATCACGACCGAATGACCGGCGTCAATATGTTTTTTCCCCTCGTCCATCACCGCCCGTAGATCATCGCGCGGATTGCTCCTCCCCACCGCGATGGCGTTCATCGACCGCATAATGCCCTTGAAAAACGGGATTTCGGTCAGTTGCTTCTTGACCACGAAAGTGAAGTCGAAATATTCCCGGATCAGCGCGTGCATCAGCGCGGTTTCCAGCAGACTCATGTGATTGCCGATGAAAACCACCGGTTCGCCGGCGGAGGAACGGAGGTTATCCATGCCGCGCACATGGATATGCCCGCCGCACTCCTCCACCAGAGTCACATTGCGGTTGGAGTAGGCGATCTGCCGCTCTTTGGTCAGCTCGCCGCGCAGACCGAATTTACCGGTGCGGTAGAAAATGTGGAAATTGCGGGCGTAAAAATACCAGCGGGATTTCAGCAGCAGCCGGAAAAGCAGTGATTTCGGAGCATCGGCGGGAGTATCGTAGGAATCCCCGGTGAAAATATGCGTTTCACGGAACGGAGGCATAGCATTCCTCTCAGTGGTTCTGTTGTCCGCGGGCCGTTACCGGCCTCAGCAGTATACTGTTACATAACCCCGTAATATATACTCCTCCTTGCCGGGATGCAAGAACCGCAGGCGCCCCGGATGAAACACCGGAGGTCTGATTTTCCGCGGATTTTTTAAGCGCAATACGGATGAACAGGGTTTTTCCGCCGCCAACGCGCGATCGTCAGGCGCGATCACCGGGCACGATCGCGCGCGAGGATTGTACGCCATAAAATCCGCGTTTACGCAGGATCCGGCTATTCTCCGATCTTGCAGAATATTCAGGATGAATTCAGCGGATACGCGGTTTATCATGATTTTAAATTTGCAAATCAGACTTGCAATAAAAACGCCTAAATACATTTATCTGTACGGTTTCATAAAAATCAAAATGACAGCGGACATCCGCGCATGGAAAATTCATAAACAATACCGCCGTCGTTAAGTTTCAGCACATCTCCGATATGCTCGCATTTGTCTATGCTCATCTGCATATACATCCGGCGGGCGCGCCATTCGCCGTCGCGCAATTCCGCAACCAGAGTATTGTAGCCGCTGCTGTCGCAAAAATCGAATTTATCAATGTTGAACACGGCGAATTTCCGGCCGCCGCACTCAGCGGCAAGCTGAAGGCCGATCCGGTACAATTCGGTTCTCTTGAATTTGCCGTCGAACCAGAAATCCATTTCAAAAGGAATCCCGGCATCAACCCGCACCAGATACTCCTTGCCGTTCATGGTAAAACGCACCGGATAGCGGACCGCCTCCACCTCCTTTTCCAATTCTTCCGCACTGAGCAGCATCCGGCGGTTAAACGGTTCGTATATTGCGGAATACAAATCCCCGAACAGCATGGAACCCGCACTGCCGTACTGGCTGAATTTTTCATATTTTTCGAACAGTTTATCGTAACGGACAAGGGAGCGGTACAACGCATGACGGCAGTAAACATTACGGATCTCGCTCTCGACAAACTGCCGTTCCAGCGGCGTTGCCGCCGAGTTCAGACGCCAGGCGGAAATCTCCCGGTAAAAGCGCTCCTCCAAATCGCCGCGATCACCGACGGCCATAGTCCATCCGAGCTGAACCCCGTCCTCGTTCGCCCCGTTCATCACCGCTTGCCACCGCTGCAATTCCTCATGGTAACGGCGGCTGATCTCACGGCGCTGACGCTCAAACGCGGCATCCCGGCCGTCAGCGGCGGACAGCCCGGAAACAAAGGAGAAAACCGCGCCCAGGGCGGCGGACACGATCACGGAACAACGCATGGACAAACCCCTTTTACTTTACAAATTATTTTCCGTTATTGAAGAAAACCGTTTTCCCATTCGTCCCGGCAAGAAACCGGGCAGATTCAGAAAGCTCTCATTGACAATATTCCGGAACGACTGCGGAAATTTCACATTCTCCCGTGAGCGGAATCATGATAACAACCCTCCTCGAAAACCTTAGAATTTTCTTCCGTACACAGATGAACATAGCGATAATTATGACGCAATTCAAGGGAAAAAGCGGGAAAAACAACCAGGATTTCCCATCGGAGCGGATATGAGATACACGGTTGGCGGAAAATAAACACCAGCCGGAAAAAAAGAACAAAATAAAGAAAACCGGTCCGGAGTTCCGGACCGGCCGTACACCGCTTTTCCGGTCCCAAACGCCGGAACACGGAGCGCCGCGGTTACTTTTTCTTGCCGATGACCGCGCGGATCTTCTCCTTGCAACGCTCAAGATAAGCCTTGCGGCGGCGGCGCTTTTCGATTTTGTTGTGCTGCTGACCCATGATTTCTCCCCGACATTTACTGAAGTTTCAAAATTTACGGTACACCGTACTGCCGGCGTTATCAAAACACCTGATGACGAATATAGCCGCGACCGGGCTTATTTTCAAATAATTGTCGCGATTTTAATTTCCATTTACCCCGGGCCGGTGGTATCTTAACCCCGGCAACCGCGATGCGCGGAAACAACATTTGGAAAACGGGAAATTCTCTTATGGACAATATAATATGCCGGGTCGTGCGCCGTCTGGGCGTCGGGGCGCTGATGATGACACTGCTGCCGGCCGGCGCCGCGCTGACGCCGGAGGAACTGGCGGAACGCTCAGCCGAAGCGGTGAAGGAGAACTACCCCGATGCGGAGACGGTGCTTCTGTACGAACGGGAAGCAGCGGAATACCGGGCGGACGGAACCGAAAAATGGCGGGATGAATCCTACACCAAAATCCTGACCGAATTCGGCCGGCGGGACGCCGGTACCGCCACCTACCGCTACAACCGCAGTTACGGCGCCATAGAATTCGAACTGGCGGAAATAATCCGGGCGGACGGAACCAAGGTGCCGGTGGATGTGAAATCCGGGCGGCGCGACATGACGGAAAACAGCCAGATGGAGAGCAATATCTACGATCCGGCGCAACGCGTCTGCACGCTGGGAATACCGGGACTGGAAGTCGGGGACATTCTGCATACGGTGGTGAGCGGCGAAGAATTCAAGACCCGGATGCCGGGCATGTGGTGCGGGCTGTACCCGGTGCAGAGCACGCAGCCGGTGAAGGAATATGTGCTGAGCATAACGGCGCCGGAACAACTGCCGCTCCGCAGTATAGCGGTGAAAGACGATACGGAAAAGCGTGTGAACTACACCTCGCGCAAAAAAGAGGACGGCGGTACGGAGCATATCTGGACGGTGAAGGAGATGCCGCGGTTTTTCAAAGAGCCGGAAATGCCGGAATGGTTTTTCAGCGTGCCGAGAATCATGGTCAGCAGCGAACCGGACTGGAAAACGGTGTCGCGCTGGTATTACAAACTGTGCCGCCCGCATCTGGACGCGGTATCGGACGAAATGCGCGCCAAAGTAACGGAACTCACCGCCGGGGCGGCGGATGACAATGCGAAAATACGGGCGTTATTCCAGTTCGTATCGCAGCAGGTGCGCTATGTGGGGCTGACCGCGGAAAGCGAGGCGCCTGGAAACGAGCCCCATGACGTCAGCCTGACTTTCTCCCGGCGGCACGGAGTGTGCCGGGACAAAGCGGCCCTGCTCGCCGCCATGCTGGAGCTGGCCGGATTCAACGCCTTTCCGGTACTGTTCATGGCCGGACCGCCGAAAGACAAAGATGTGCCGAACATATATTTCAATCATGCCATAACCGGGGTGAAACTGCCGGACGGAACCCTGCAGCTGATGGATCCCACTTTTGAAACCACCGGGGATCTGCTGCCGTCGGAACTGAGCAACATGAGTTATCTGCCGGCGACCAGGGAGGGAGACACGCTGCGCCGTTCGCCGGTAGTCCCGGCGGAAAACAACCGGCTGCGCATCCATACCGAAATGAAACTGGACGAGTACGGAATTCTGACCGGGCACACCAGAATGGAGTTCGCCGGCGTAAACGACCGGATATACCGCACCGCCTTTTCCAAGCGGCAGCGGGCGGTGTGGGACAATCCGTTCGCATCGCGGCTTAAGGAACTCTACCCCGATGCGGAACTGCGCAATTTCAAAGTCGAGCCGGAAGATGTGCGCGACACCTCGCAACCGTTGAGCGTGGAATTCGATTTCCGCAAAGCCGGATTCTCACCCCGGACAGACGGAGAATTCCTGCTGCAGACTCCGGATTTCGGAGCCGTTATCGGCGCATCGGCCGGCAAAGTAACCGGAGACACGGCGCTGCGGGAACGCCGGTTCCCGAAGATTTTTCCCACCACCTGCGGCACGGAGGAAAGTTTCCGCTGGGAACTGCCTTCCAACTGCCGGATAAAAGCGGTGCCGACGACGATGCGGGCGGCAGTCGGCGAATATTGCGCATTCTCTTCCAAAGCGATATTCAAATGCGGCCGGGAATACAATTATGACGCTGAAGCAAACCGGCTGGAAGGGAAAAGCTGTTTTACCATTGACGGAATGGAAATGCCGGCGACTGAATATCCGGCGTTGCGGAAAGCGCTGGGGGAACTTGATCTCGCCCGACGCACACTGCCGGCGGCGGCCATGGAATATCCGCGCGACGGAGCGGTAATACCGGACGGCGAATACGGGAACAGCGATTCCCTGCCGCTGGCGACCGGCACGGTGCTGGAAACGGAGGACGGCGTCAACTGGACGCTGACCGAAACCGCTAAACGGAAAATTCTTAATTACGGCGGAGTGAAACGGTATTCCGAAATAAAAGTCAATTTCAATCCGGCATGGGAAGAGGCGGAGATCAGTGCGGAAGTAACGGCGCCGGACGGGACGAAAACGGTACTTAAACCGGATTCCGTCAACCTGATGGATCAGAAATGGACGGCGGCAGCGCCGCGGTATCCGGCCGGGAAAATTCTGGTGGCCAATCTGCCGGATGTGCGCCCCGGCTCGCTCATCAGCGTGAAAACCGTGCGGAAACGGCGGACGGAACAAATGGGGTTCCTGAAAATTTTCGGCGACACCGCGCCGGGAGCCGGACAGACTTTTACCGTAATCACCCCGGAAAACACCGCGCTCAACCTGCCGAAAGCGAGCGGGCTGAATTATTCCGAAGAAAAGCGGGATGGCAGAATATACCGCACCTGGAGCCGGAGCGGCGGCGCGGCGTTCGCCGATGACCCCGGGTCGCCGCCGCAGGAACTCTACCGGCCGGCGGCGGCGGTAAGCACTTTCGATTTGAAAATTCTCGCGGACAGCCTGCGGAAAGGTCTGACCGCGGCGGCGGAAAAAGAATCGCCGCTGGCGGCGGAAAAAGCGCGGCAACTGACCGCCGGATGCGCGACTCCGGCGGAAAAAGTTACCGCCATCCGGGATTTCGCGGCGGAAAATATCCGGCAGGCCGGTCCGGCGCTTAACGAAATACCGGAGAACTTTTCCGACCCGGACGAAACCCTGCGCTCCGGCTACGGCAACAGCGCCGACCGCGCGGTACTGCTGGGCGCAATGCTGAAGGCGGCCGGATTCGAATACCGTTTCGCCGCCGTTTCCGGCGCGGCATGGCACCCGCTGACCGCCGCGGCACTCACAGAAGTACCGAGAAACATTTTCACCGCGGTACTGGTGGAAGTGCCGGAACCCGGCTGCATACTGAACAATACCGGGCGCTACGACGCGCTGGGCGCGATAGGGGAAGAAAACCGGATAGCGCTGAATCTGGAAACCGGGGAACTCTTTCAGCCGGAACCGGCCGCCGGTATGCGCACGGCGGAGTATTCGGTTTACCGGATAAAGCCGGATAAAGCCGGCGGAGCGGAAATAGAATGCGAAGAAACCCTGACCGGCAGGGCGGCGGCGAAACTCCGGCGCGGGCTCGCCGAAATGACACCGGAGGAACTGCGGAGATTCAAACAGTCGCTGGCCGCCGCTTTCGGCCCGGCGGCGGAACTGGACGGCGAACTGCGGCAAAGCGATGAAGGCGGAGCATTAAAGGTGAACTATACCGTGAAAAACCGGAAATTCGCCGCGGTAAACGGGGTTTATCTGGAAATGCCGCTGCCGGAATACGGAAAATTCGCCGATGAACTCGGCATCGTCAAACCGGAGCGCGCCAATCCGTTCTGGCGCGGCACGGCATCGGAAACCGGACGCGACTACATCATTTCCCTGCCGGAAGGGTACATGACCGCCGGCAGAAGGCCGTATAAACTGACCGCCGGTGGAGAAAACACCGTCAGTTACGAAGAACACTGCTCAGAAAATAACGGAACCATAGAAATACGGTGCCGGATGAAATGCCCGGTGGAACTGGTGCCGGCGCTGGATTTCGACCGCCGCTGCGCCCTGCGCGGAATGCTGGCGCAGCCGTCGATGGGGAAAATAATGCTTAAAAAGAGTCCGGAAGCGGATTCCCGCTGAACCGGAAAATCTAAACCGAAAGAGGACTGTTCATGCAAATACACACTTTGCCGGTGGGGGTGCTGGCCACCAACTGCTATCTGGTGAGCGAGGAAACACCGGCCGGAGGCATCCGGCTGTATATCATCGACCCGGGCGGCGACGGAGAGGAGATAACCGCGGCGGCGGAATCACTGCGGCCGGCCTCCTGTGCGGTGCTGCTCACCCATGCCCATGCGGACCATATCCATGCGCTGGGGGAAGTGACAGCGGCGCTGAAACCGGATTATGTGTATCTGGCTCCGGAGGATCTGCCGATTTACCGCAGCCCGGACAATGCGCTGGAAGGGTGTCTGGACGCGGCGGAAAATCTGCCGGAAACCACCGGGGAAATTCCGGACGGCGATGCAAAGGTATTTCAACTGCTGCATCTGCCCGGGCATACACCCGGCGGCAGCGGATTTCTGTTCGGCAACCACCTTTTTTCAGGAGACACCGTATTCGCCGGATCGGTGGGAAGAACCGATCTGCCGGGCGGCGACTGGCAGACACTGCTGAAATCCATTCACGATGTTATCATTCCGCTGCCGGATGACACGATGATTCATCCCGGACACGGACCCTCCACCGAAGCAGGGAGGGAAAAGACCGGAAATCCGTATTTCAACTGCGACTGAAAGGCGCGGATTATGCAGAAATATCAAAAAACTTTCGATTGCGGGATCGCCGCCAACACTCCGCTCGGCCACGGATATTTCCGGATCGAATGCGAGGCTCCGGAAATCGCGGCGGAGGCACAGCCGGGACAATTCGTACATGTGCGGATAGACGATTCCGGAGAACGCGTTCTGCGGCGGCCGTTCTCCATCTGCGATGCTGCAAACGGCCGGATTACCGTGGTGTATAAAGTAGTCGGCGGCGGAACGGAACATCTGGCGCGGCTGAAAGCCGGAGCGGTATGCAATCTGATGGGGCCGCTGGGACACGGTTTTTCCACCGCTCCGGCGGGATTCACCCAGCTGGCGGTGTGCGGCGGTTACGGCTCCGCCGCCACCTTTATGCTGACCTCGCGTTCGCCGGGAGGGACCGTACTTCTGGGCGCGCGCACCGCCGACGATATCCTGCTGGCGGAAAAATATGCCGCCGCCGGCTACCGGGTGATGATTTCCACTGACGACGGATCGCTGGGCGAACGGGGGAGAGTAACCGCTCTGCTGGAAAAACTGCTGGCGGAAAATCCGGCGGAAAAATACTTTATTTCCGCCTGCGGACCGCAGCCGATGCTGACGGCGCTGGCGAAACTGATGCGGGAACGCGGTCTGGCCGGGGAACTGTCGCTGGATCACATGATGTGCTGCGGGATCGGCGCCTGTTTCAGCTGCGCGGTAAAAGTAAAGTCCGGCAACGCGGCCGGATGGGAGTACGCCCGCGCCTGCGCCGACGGACCGGTCTTCAATGTCAACCGGATATACACGGAGTGAATTTATGGCTGATTTACGCTGCAATCTGGGGCGGCTGGTGCTGAAAAACCCGGTGATGACCGCCTCCGGAACTTTTGGATACGGAGCCGAATACGGACGCTATTACGATATTTCCCGCCTGGGGGCGGTGGTGGTGAAGGGGATCCGGATGACCCCGTCGCCGGGCAACCCGATGCCGCGCACCGCGGAAGTAACCGGAGGAATGCTCAACGCCATCGGTCTGCAAGGACCGGGAGTGGAGCGTTTTCTGCATGATGAGCATTATATGCCGCAACTCCGCCGCAGCGGCGCCACGGTGATTGTCAATATCTGGGGAACAACCATAGAGGAATACGGAGAAACGGCGGCGGCGCTGCAGGAGGAATCCGAAGGCATAGCCGCGCTGGAAATCAACATCTCATGTCCCAACGTGAAATCCGGCGGCGCGGCGTTCGGCACCGATCTGCGGCTGGCCGCGGAAGTGGTACGCGAAGTCCGGAGCCGCTGCTCGCTGCCGATCATCACCAAACTCAGCCCCAATGTTACCTGCGTGGCGGATTTCGCCCGCGCCGCCGAAGCGGAAGGCAGCGACATGGTGTCGCTGATCAACACTATTCCCGGAATGGCCATCGATATCAATACCAGACGGCCGAAAATCGCCAACCGCACCGGCGGTCTTTCCGGCCCGGCATTAAAACCGGTGGCGGTGAGAATGGTATATGACACGGCGAAAGCGGTGAAAATACCGGTTATCGGAATGGGCGGCATAACCTCCGGCGAAGACGCGGCGGAATTCATGCTCGCCGGCGCATCCGCCGTGGCGGTGGGAACCGCCAATTTCACCGACCCCTTCGCCGCGCTGAAAGTCATAGACGGACTCAACGCCTATCTGGACCGCAACGGCATCGCCGGAGCGGCGGATATTGTCGGAGCGGTACAATGCTGAACGACGGAGTCCGCCGGATCCGGGTGGCGGCCGCGGTAATAATCAGCAACGGAAAAGTACTGCTGGCCAGCCGTCCGGAAAACAAACCGCCGGCGGGATGGGAGTTCCCTGGCGGAAAACTGGAACCCGGGGAGAGCCCGCAGCAGGCGGCGGAACGGGAACTGCTGGAAGAACTGGACTTTCCCGTACTGGCGCTGGATGAAATATACCGGCTGGTGCTGTACCCGCCGGCAACGCGGCTGGAATTACATTTCATACGGGCGCTGCCGGCCGGAAACACCGGCAGGCTCAGACCGCTGGAAGGACAGCGATTCCTCTGGGTTCCGCTTCACGGCGGACGCCCGGCGGAATTATTGGAGGCGGATGCGGAAGTCTGGGATTTTATCGCCGGCGTATGACAATATTAAGGACGGAAATTCCGTTATCGGTAGAGTATGGGAGAAGATTGGTACAGCGGGGCCGATGATGCTGAACTTATTGCCGCCTACGGGAAAAACGGCGATGAACAGGCTTTTGAAACGCTGTATTTCCGCCACCGGATGCCGCTGTACGGTTTTTTGAATCACCTCACCGGCAATGTTTCCGAGGCGGACGAAGTATTTGAACTGGCCTGGCTGAAAGTGATCAGGAAATTGCCGGAATACCGGCATCAGGGAAAATTCAACGCCTGGCTGTTCCGGGTGGCGCGCAATATTTTTTATGACCGGCTGCGCGCCGGTAAGGAATATGTACCGGTACAGGAACTGCCGGAAACCGCCGATACTGTCACGCCGGCCGAGGAACTGGAAAACGCTGAGCTCGGAGCGGTCATCGACAAGGCGGTGGAGCGCCTGACACCGGAGCAACGGGAAGTATTTCTGCTCCGGCAACAGGGGGTGCCGTTTAAGGAAATAGCCGAAATTCAGGGCTGTCCGCTAAACACCGCGCTGGCGCGGATGCAATATGCGCTGAAACGGCTGCGGGCAAATATCGCGGAATCGGATAACGGGGAACTGCTATGAATAACTTTCCGAATGAAAAACAGATTGCGGTAATTCCGGCGGAAACGGAGGCGCGCATCCTGGCGGCCGCCGGAAAAAAAGCCGCGGCAATCAGGCTGGGCCGGCGTATGACCGCCGCGCCGAAATGGATCGCCGCGGCGGCGGTATTGTGCGCCGCGCTGATGTGGACAACGGAAAGATTCATTCCGGCGGAATCTCCCGCTTCGGAAACAACATTTTATACGGCATCCGAAACCGGGATTTACGGTCTTGAGGAATATTTGCCGGAGGAGACGAGTGAAATATATTCCGCGGACGAAGCGCTCGCCGCGGAGCTGGACGAAGTGCTGGAACGGTGGGATATCGGCAGCGGAAATGAAACCGCCGCTGATAACCAGGATGAAAATTTATTCACTGTTTCCGATATAGTCCTGACTCTGGCGGATTACTACTACAATGCGGCTGAAGATGCGGAAGAACTGAACGAAGAACTGGCATCCCTGATGTACGGATATATTTACTGACGGCAGCCGTCAATCCGAAAAATTCATCTCCGGTACAAGCAGTAAGTTCCGATTCCGGAACTTGAAAATTCCGTTTGCAGAAGCTCATCGCCGCGGCGGTACATACCGCCGGAATCTTCCGAATCGGCCGCCGGAATCCAGCCGGCCGACCGCAGTCCGGAGTCGGAAACGCGGAACACCGGCCCGGCATCCCCGTTTATAGAAAACATACCGCAGACAGTGCCGCCGGAGAATTCCAGCACCTGCAAAGGAGCGGCTCCGGCCGGCAACCGCGGCAAGTCCTTGCTCCAGACCGGTTCCGCTGAGACGGCATCAGGAGGCAGAACAGTGCGGAAAACCGTCAGCGGACGGTCATCGCCGCAGGAAATTACCAGCAGGCGCTCCAATGAGTTTCCGGAAGATATTTCCACCCGGGCGCCGTTGCCGAAACCGCAGACCGATGCGGCAGGGAAACGGCAGGTCAGGCGGGTAAGAAAATCCGCCAGAGCGGATTTAACGGAATAGACTTCCAGTTCAAGCGGAATTCCGTTAATCCGGCAGGCGCGGCGGAAAACCGCTCCGCCGCAATCCGCAACGGATGAAACAGCGGCGGCAGATGCCGGAAGATAAACATCGGCGCGCAAAGGGAAAAACACTGCCGCCGGAACGGAAAGTATCAGAAAATATTTTACGATAAACTTACGCAAGACGACTTAAAAAACGCTCGATGCGCACCAGCGCTTCACGGATTTCCGCAATGCCGGCGGCATAACTGCACCTTACAAATCCCTCGCCGCTGGCTCCGAAGGCACTGCCGGGAACCACCGCCACCCGCTCGCTTTTAAGCAATTTTCCGGCGAAATCCACCGAACTCAGGCCGGTGCCGGCAATAGAAGGAAACGCATAGAATGCGCCTTTGGGCATCAGGCACGGAAGACCGATACGGTTGAATCCGGATACAATGATATTGCGCCGCTCCATATAACTTGCCCGCATCCGTTCCATCTCGCGGGTGCCGCCGCGCAAAGCCTCCAGCGCCGCCTCCTGCGCAGTGGTGGGAGCGCACATGATGGCATACTGGTGTATTTTCATCATCGCATCGATGATTTCGCTTGGACCGCAGGCATAACCGATGCGCCAGCCGGTCATGGCGAAAGCCTTGGAAAATCCGTGCAGAAAAACCGTCCGCTCCCGCATACCGGGCAGCGAAGCAATCGAAGTATGTTTGCCATCGTAAAGCAATTCGGAATAAATTTCATCCGTAATCACCGCCAAATCGTATTTTACCGCCAGCGCGGCCACCTGCTTAAGTTTGTCTTTCGGCATTTCCGCGCCGGTGGGATTACAGGGAAAATTCAGTAACAGGAGCTTGGTTTTCGGAGTTATCCGCTTTTCCAGCTCGCCGGGATCCAAAGCGAATCCGTCGCGGCTGAAAGTCGGCACCGGAACAGGAACGCCGCGGGCCATAATCACTTCGGCCGGATAAGAAACAAAGCACGGCTCCGTATAAAGCACCTCGTCACCAGGCTCCAGCAGAGCCCGCATCGCGATATCCAGCGCCTCGCTTACCCCGATAGTGACCAGACATTCATTTTTCCAATTGTACTCAACATGATATCCGGAAGCCACATACCGGCAGATTTCCTGCCGCAGCGCCGGCATACCTAAATTGGAGGTATAACCGGTATGCCCTTTTTCCAAAGAGAAAATTCCGCTTTCGCGGATAACCCACGGGGTAACGAAATCCGGCTCGCCGACACCGAGACTCACCACATCGTCCATGGTGCTGACCAAGTCGAAGAATTCGCGGATTCCGCTTTTCTTCAACCCGGCGATATTGGCGGCGACATAACTTTTACGGGGTGACTTTGAGTCTTTCATAATCTTCATCGCATTGCATTATCCTGCCGGATTCCTTATATTTTTTCAGCATAAAACCGGTGTTACAGGAAATAACACCGTCAATAGTGGAAAGTTTGGCCGCCACGAAAGACGCCACCTCCTGCAAAGAGCGTCCCTCTACCGTGAGCAGCAAATCAAATCCGCCGGAAATGAGCAGCACATCCGTAACTTCAGGGAAACGGGCGATACGGCGGGCCACGGAATCAAAACCGCCGTCGCGCCGCGGAGTTATTTTCACTTCGATAAGCGCTTTCACAATACGGTCGGACTTGGCCAGTTCATCTTCATTCAGAATCGCGGTATAACCGCAGATAACTCCGCGCTTTTCCAATCCGGCAATGATTTTCGCGGCGTTTTTTTCCGTTGTGCCCGCCCGGGCCGCCAGTTCATCCATCCCCATCCTGGCATTTTCACTCAGAAGAGCAATTATTTTTTCTTCCATAACACGCTGACTCCCGTTAACTGTGCCATAAACATTTACAAACGGTAAAAATACATTAAAATCCGAATATCGCCGATAGAATCACGAAAATCCAGCCGTTATAAATAAAACTGTCCAGTACATCGAATACCCCGCCCATGCCGGGGAGCAGATTGCCGGAATCCTTGATGCCGGCGGCCCGCTTCACCCCTGATTCCGTCAAATCGCCGAAGAAACTGCCGATACCGAGAATTATACCTGAAATTACGGAAAAAACCAGCGAAGCGGAAGGAAAAGCGTACTTCCACATCAGATATACCGCCGCCGCGTTGAGCAGCAAACCGCCGGCAAAACCTTCCCAGGACTTTTTCGGACTCACCGCCGGAGCGATTTTATGATTACCGCCGGGAAGATAAGAACTCAGCATCCCGAAGATATAACCTCCGGTATCCATCGTTTTAGTGGCAACGATAAAAAACATCATATAGCGCGCCGGGCGTAACAACAGCAATGCCATGGGAAGAATTATTAAAACTACGAAAACGGATATCCCGCAGGAGACCAGCCTGGATTTCACCGCCGTGATTTTATCATAGACGAAAACCGGTTTAACCGTTTCATAAAATTCCAGGAAAATCAGCACCGCCAATGCAAGCAACTCAACCGCGAAGAAAGAATTAATGAATATAATGAATACTGTTGATGAAGCCAAGGCGAAATGAAACGATTCTGACATACAAATAACGGAAGCGCAAACTGATTCCGCTATCGTTATCTTACTGCGGCAAGGCATTCCCAGCGCGGAAAAAATAACGGATAATTCACGGGCAAGTAATCCGGCGCAAATGATTCCTGTGACAGAAATAACGAATATCCCGTACTGCCAGTAGTACAGCATCAAAGCAAAAGCCGCAATCAGCAGCGGAAAACTTATAATCCGTGATTTTAACATAATATGACCGTTATTTTTTCGTTATTTTCTTCCGCCGAACCGCCGGTCGCGACCGCTGTAATCGGATAACGCCGCCTGAAACTCGGCGGCATCGAAATCCGGCCACAAAACATCGGTGACATAAATTTCCGAATAAGACAGTTCCCAAAGCAGAAAGTTGCTTATCCGCATTTCACCGCTGGTGCGGATAAGCAGATCCGGATCCGGAATATCCGGAGAATAAAGATAGCGGTGAAAATCATCTTCGCTTATATTGCGTTTTCCTGATGCGATTATTTTATTCACCGCATCGGTTATTTCCGCGCGGCCGCCGTAATTCAAAGCCAGATTCAGTACCCCGGAAGTGTTACCGGAAGTTAATTCCATTACTTTCAGCAATTTTTTATAAGCTGGAAGTTTATCCAGCCTGCCTATCGCGTTCAATCTGACATTTTCACGCTGCAGTTCCGGTAACTTCTCATCAAGAAAATCACTGAGCAAATTCATCAGAGCGGCCACTTCGGCAGGACTCCGTTTCCAGTTTTCAGTACTGAAAGCGTATAAAGTGAGATATTTCACTCCGGCTGATTTTGCGGCACGCATAATATCGGAAACCCGCTCCGCTCCCTTACGGTGTCCTTCAACCCGGGGAAGACCGCGACGCTCCGCCCAGCGCCCGTTACCGTCCATAATAATAGCAACATGATTCGGAACAGACTGTAAATCACTCATGATAATTCATTTCCGTACATGGCATATTCTACCGCGGCGCAAAACGCATGATACATCTTTATATGGGACTCCTGAATTTTATAAGTTCTGGAATCAGGAACCCTTAGCACAGTATCAGAATACTTTTCACATTCACCGTGACGGTTACCGGTCAGCAATACGGTTTTTATCCCCATGATCTTAGCGGTGATCAGCGCTTTTTTAACATTTTCAGCGCCGCCTCCGGTGCTGATGCCCATCAGCATATCACCGCGGCGCCCCAAAGCCCAAAGCTGCTGGGCGAAACTCAATTCGCCGTCAACATCATTAAGAAAAGCACTGGTAAATCCCGGATGACTCAACAAGGATACCGCCCGGATACCGCCCTGTAATTTAGACGCTATCTCGCGTCCTTCCTCTCCGAAAACGCGGCGGAATTCAGACTGCTCGGATTCACTGAGACCGCGGCGCAGCATAAATCCCTTCAATAATTCACCGCAAATATGATCCGCATCAGCGGCACTGCCTCCGTTTCCGCAGACAAACAGCGTACCGCCGCTTTTGAAACATGATACCGCCTCGGCGATTACGGAAAAAAAATGCTCATCGGCAAAGAAAGAGTCATCGAGAAACCCGTTCTTCAGTAAATATTCCCGTTCATCCGGCATAAGTTATCCCCGGTGCAAGAAAATCCGTCCGTCTGTAATAATGTTTCATAATGATATACTATATTGTTACCGGGGTATAAAGTCAATATCCGTAAACGGAACGGTATTTACTTAACAGATCAGTTAACAGGCGGTTAATAAACTGTTGAAATGTATGAAGACAGATTCTTCAACCGCGATTAATACAAAAAAGAACATAATTATTAACAGAGAATATAATTTATAAAATGTTGTATTTAAGAACGTTATGTGTTTATAAACAAATATTCAAGCGGTCTGTTACTACTTAAATTTAATTTGAATTTAAAAAGAAAAACACAGTAAACGCGTCATAAAGGCATAACATCGGAAAGCGGATATAAGATTTATTTGGTATAATCTGTTTAAAAAGAATTGTTTTTTACCGGTTTTGATGTAAATTACAGTTAAAATTCTTAATTATTGAAGGAGGAGTAAAAATGAAATTCTCAATTCAGCGTGAGAAACTTCAGAAAGCAATGCAGAAGATCGGTGTGGCGGCTGGCTCGAGATCACAGATACCGATTCTCAGCAATGTGCTGATTGAAGCGGAGGACGGAAAACTTAAACTTACCTCCACCGATTTGGAACTGCGGATGTCCACTGAATTGGAAGCGGAAGTTTCGGAAAGCGGTAAAACTACTGTTCCGGCTAAAAAATTGTCCGGTTTAATCGGTTGCTTCAGCGCGGATAAAATAGATTTTTACGCGGATGAAAATGATAACCTTAAATTCGAGTGCGGCAACGGTAAATTCGTACTGCGCGGCATGCAGGCGTCGGAATTTCCCGAGGCGGAGGATTTTAAGGTGCTGAGAAACATTAAAATAAAATCATCGGAGCTTAAACGGATGCTGTCCGGTGTTTATTATGCCGTTTCAGCGGATGATTCCCGTAAAGTGCTTACCGGTATTCTTATCAGCGTGCATGACGGGCTGCTGACGATGGTCGGCACCGACGGTAAAAGAATGGCGGTTTATGAAAAAACGGCTGAAGCATGCGACGGAGAAGGCGATGCGGTTGTACCGCTGAAAGCCGCCAATGAACTCAAACGCATGCTTGAAGGTGATGAAACAGTTGAAATTGCTTTTTCAGACCGCGGCTGCATGGTAAAATCTTCCGGATTTGTGCTTGTTTCCAGGCTTATTGAAGGAAATTATCCTAATTACCGTCAGGTTATCCCCACTTCATTCAAGGATGAAGCGGAAATATCCTCCGCTGATTTTTTGAAAAAGATATCTACGGTTTCCATGGTTCTTTCCGCAGAATCTTATATCAATGTTAAATTTTCATCCGGCAGTCTGGGGTTGCACGCTTTCAGTCAGGATGTAGGTGAAGCGGATGAAATTATGGAACTGAATTATCAGGGAAATGATTTCAGCGCTTTGTATAATCCGGTGTTTCTATCCGATCCCCTGCGCAATGTGGATTTCGACACTTTGAAAATAAAGATGAACGATTCGGTTATGCCGATGGCGTTTGAAGGCAACGAAGGCTTTCTCTACATTATCATGCCGATCCGCAATACGAAAGCATAATTTTACGTTTTTTAATGCCTCTGCTGACAAAAATACAACTCGCCGATTTCAGGAATATTGAAAAAGGCGAGTTTTTATTTACCGGTCAGACGGTTATTTTTACCGGTCGTAACGGCAGCGGTAAAAGCAATATGCTGGAAGCAATAAGCATGCTCAGTATTCTGCGCAGTTTCCGGGGGTCACAGTGGAAAGAAATGATACGGTGCGGAACAGCCGGTTTTTCAGTATCCGCGGAAATGGATACAGGAATCCGTGAGAAAATCGCTTTAATCCAGCACCATGACCGCAGAGAATTGTTTATAAACGGCGGAAGAATTTTAAAGTCCAGCGATTTCATCCGTGAATTCCGCACAGTCGCTTTTTCTCCGGAAGATATCAATATCACCGGCGGCAGCGCCTGTTTCCGCCGCCGGTTTTTCGATATACTGATATCCGCGGTTGATTTAAGGTATTTCAATATGCTTTCGGAGTACACACGGGCCGTAAAGCAGCGTAATTGCGCGCTTAAATCGAATTCACCTGCCGCTTTGGATATTTTTGAAAATGTAATGGCTGATTATGCCCCGGAAATATGCAGACGACGAATCAAAGCCGCTGCTGAAGTTACAGATTATATCAAAGATATGATTCCGCCGGACTGGGGTAAATTCGATATCCGTTATTCAGGACCGGCTGAAAAAAGTAAGGACGAAATAATAAAACTTCTGGAAAATTCCAGAACCAGAGACGCATTGAGGGGGCATACGTCATACGGACCGCATCAGGATGATTTTGATTTTTGTCTTGACGGCAGAATACTGCGTAGTTTCGGATCCAACGGTCAGAAAAGACTTATCGCTCTTTTCAGCCGTATAGCGGAATTCAAACTGGTTAAATCGGGTTCAGGACAGCGTACGGCAGTGCTTATTGACGATGTTACATGTGAACTTGACCGCCGTAACCGCCGGTTGTTTTTTGAAAATATATCATCCGCGGATCAATGCTTTTATACTTTCACCGAGTTTCCGGATGAAGAATTGAACGGGGCTCAACAAATCGATTTATCCGTCTATCAAAGCTGATTTATCATCATCAGCGCCTTGGCGTCACCGGCTTCGGCGGCATATTTAAGCAATTTTAATCCCTCGCCGATATTTTCACCTGATTCAATGATTATTCTGCCCAGTTCCCGTATGGATTCAATATGTTTCTGCTCCGCCGCCATCTGATACATAAGCACCGCCAAATCACGGTTAGGTTCAGTTCCTATACCGTTTTCCAGACATCTGCCGCAGGCATATTGCGCATCCGGATTTCCGGTTTCCGCGGCGTTCCGGTAAAAATCATAGGCTTTTTCAGCATCCGCACCGGTACCGGCGCCGAGTTCATGGCATCTGCCGAGTAAAAAAAGATTTTCCGGTGTTTTGTCAACCACCGATTCCAGCATCCGGAAAGCCTCATCCGGACGGGAATCAAGTTCAGGACAACCGTAAAGCAGATGTCTGGCCCATGCGGTTATTCCGTCAGCGCTGCCGCTGTCGCGGCATTCCTGAAGCAGACGATGAGCTTTCTCGCGGTCCGGTTCCGTCTTAAATCCGTTATCCAGAATTTCAGCATATCTTATTTTGGCTTTTAAATGATTTTTTTCCGCCGCAATCCGCAGCAGTTCAACTTCTTTTTCATCCGACATACGGCAGCCGAATCCGTCCCGGTAATATTCGGAAAGCAAAAAAGCCGCCGCGCCGTCAGGGTCGTTGTTGCCGGCCAGATCATCCAGCCTGGCGAAAGCTTTTTCCGAATCACTGCCGTTGCGCCTGGCTAAGCCGGCAAAGGTTATCCCTGCTTCTCTGGACGGATTTCTAGCCAGCATATCCAGAGCCGATTCCGGATCGGCGTCTTTTATCTGCGGAATACCGTTGAAGGTCAATACCGCTTCCATCACCATTGCCTTATTGTGACCTGTCGCGGCGGCGGCGCGAATCAGATTCCAGGCCTCTTCCCGGTTCTGTTCCATTCCGATGCCGTTCAAGTTAATAATTCCCAGGGCGTATTGAGCATCAGAATTGCCGGCGGCGGCGGCGCGGCGGTACCAGTACACCGCTAAATCTATATCCGCGGGATAACCGGAAGCCCCGTTGAAATATCTTCCGGCCAGAATAACCTGGGCATTGGAGTCACCTGCCGCGGCCATATCCCGGAGTTTATCCGGAATACCGGCTCCGCCGAGCGGCAGAAGGGAGCACAGCAGCGATAACGCGATGCCGGATTTAATTTTACTGTTTGCGCATTTCTTCAATTCGCGCCGCCAGTTCGTTGACCTTTTTGACCAGACGGTCCAGACGGTTGCCGACAGTGAAACGGGCCATAAAATCCCGCTGGGGGACAGCCGGAGTGCCGAGCATAACCGATCCGGGAGGACAACTTTTGACAAGACCAGAGGTGCCGGCCAGTTTGGTGCCGTCGCCGACAATTATATGACCGTTAACTCCGGCCTTTGCGGCGATAATCACCCCGCGGCCGAGTTCCGCGCTGCCGGCGATTCCTGCCTGAGCGACCAGAATGGAACTTTCTCCTATAACGACATTGTGCGCCACCATCACCTGGTCATCGATCTTGACATTGTTTTTAATCCAGGTACGGCCGAATCTGGCCCGGTCGATAGTGGTGTTGGCGCCGATTTCCACGTCATCGCCGATTTCCACATAGCCGGTCTGCGGTACCTTGACCAACCCGGAAGGACCGGGTACGAAACCGAAACCGTCGGCGCCGATAACCACTCCGGAGTGAATAATACATTTGCCGCCGATAACCGAGCGGTACATCACTGTGACATTGGGATAAATCAAAGTTCCGGCGCCGATTTTCACATTGTTTCCGATATAGGTGCCGGCCATAATTGTCGCTCCGTCGGAAATTTCCGCTCCGGCTTCAATTACGACATGCGCTCCGATATGTACGCCGGCGCCGATTTCGGCCGAGGCATCGATTACCGCGGAAGGATGGATTGAGCGCGGCGGCTCCGGCGGTTTTTCAGCGAAGGCTTCCAGCAGTACCGCCACCGCGTAATCCACCTGCCGGCAGGTGATCAGTACGGCGACGGCGCTGGAAGATTCCGCCATGTCTTCCGGGATCAGCACAATTCCCGCCCGGGAGGATTCCAGTTGATGTTCATATTTTTTATTGCCGATGAAGGAAAGCTGTTCCGGTCCGGCTTCGCGGATGCCGGCAATTGAGGAAATGGTTTTGTCCGGATTACCGCAGATGATTCTGCCGTTGATTCTGGCGGCGATTTCCGCCGCGCTCATCATAATGCTGTTCATAGAGCCCTCCCTGCAGGATGCAGTATGTTGTAGGTTTATATATCCGTATTACTGTTGCGCTTTATCCAGCCGCAACGGAATTTCCGGGGCTTCCGGCCTGGTCACCGGTTTGGTGCGGTTCAGTTCACGGATCACCGCATCGGAAATATCGTATTTGGACGGATAACGGATTACCGCCGGGATATTGTTCGCGGTATTGCCGGAACAATCCAGCACGAAATCATAACCTTCCGCCACCGCCCGCCGTTCCACCACCTGCTTTATTTCCGCTACGATTTCACTGCGTTTTTTCTGTTCCACCCGCGCTATTTCTCGCTCTTTCGCGGCGGCGAATTTACTGATTTCCGCCTGAAGCGACTCCGCCTCTTTTTTCTTCCGTTCCGCTTCAACTGCGAAAGCGGCCCGCTCGCTTTCCGCCACCGCCAGGCTTCCTGCTTTCACCGCCGCTTCTTCGGCCTCGCGCGCTACGGCGGCGCATTCGGTGCGCTTGCGGTTAAGCTGGGTACGGAATGATTCCGCCTGCTGTTTGATGTAATCTTCCGCTATGCGGCTCTTGTAATATTCCCGGAAAATACGGTCCATATCCGCTACCGCCAGGCGCATTTCCGCCCGGATGGTTCCCCACACCGCAATCGCGGCGATGATTCCGGCCGCTATTTTGTGCTTATACATAACCGGAGTATGATATCAGCGGCCGGAATAGTTGGGAGCGTCTTTTACCATGGTGACATCATGCGGGTGGGCTTCGCGGAGACCGGCGGCGGTGATACGCACCATTCTGGCTTTATTCTGAAACTCGGTCAAAGTGCGCGCGCCGCAATAGCCGAAACTGTAACGCAGCCCGCCGACGAACTGGATGATCACATTGGCCACCGGCCCGCGGAAAGGAACCATACCCTCAATGCCCTGCGGCACAATCTGATTGTCGTTATCCACATCGTCCTGACCGTAGCGCTCGCGGCTTCCCTTGCAGGTCTTCATGGCGGCAAGAGACCCCATGCCGCGGTATATGACATAACTGCGCCCCTGATGAAGGACGGTTTCTCCGGTGCTTTCCGTGGTTCCGGCCAGCGCCGAACCCATCATCACGCAACTGGCGCCGACCGCTATGGCTTTGGCCACATCGCCGGACTGCTTGATGCCGCCGTCGGCGATGACCGGCAGATCGGAAGGAATGCTGCGCGCCGCTTCATATACGGCGGTGACCTGCGGCACCCCGACTCCGGCAACCACCCGGGTAGTGCAGATAGAACCCGGCCCGATACCGACTTTGATGCCGTCAGCCCCGGCATCGGCCAGGGCTTTTGCTGCATCGGCGGCGGCGATATTTCCGGCAACCACATCGATGCGGTCGCCGTACATTTTCTTGAATTCCCGCACGCTTTCCAGCACCCCGAGACTGTTGCCGTGAGCCGTATCGATCACGATGGCATCGACACCGGCCTTCACCAGCGCTTCGGCGCGCTCGTAGTCATGCGGGCTTACAGCCGCGGCGACCCTCAACTGATGCTGTTTGTCGCGGTTGTAATCCGGCTGCTCTTTGGCCATCAGGGTTTTCACATCCAGAAAACTGAACAGTCCGGCGAGTTTGCCGTCGCCGGTGATCAGCGGCAGTTTGCCTATCTTGCGGTCCAGCATGATTTTATAGGCGTCCTGCATGGAAATATCCGCCGGGGCGGTGATCGGATCAGCGGTCATGATATCTTTGATTTTCACCGAAAAATCGGTGAGGAACTTGATGTCGCGGGAAGTGATGATGCCGAGCAGCCGTCCGCCTTCATCAATGATAGGAAATCCGGAAAAGGAATATTTTTTCGCCTTCTTTTCGTTGAGCATTTCCTCAACGGTCTGATTCGGATGGAAGCAAACCGGGTCGCGTATGATGCCGTTGAGATAGTATTTTACCTTGCGCACTTCTTCGGCCTGGCGGTCGGGGGAAAGATTCTTATGAATTACGCCGATGCCGCCGAGCCTGGCCATGGCGATGGCCATGGCGCTTTCCGTTACCGTGTCCATAGCGGCGGAGACAAACGGTATGTTGAGTTTTATATTGCGGGAAAAGCGGCTGGAAATGTCAGTGTCGTGAGGAAGAAAATCAGCATACTGCGTTACCAGCGATATATCATCGAAAGTCAAACCTTCAAACGGGAAAGCGGCCATGAATTTGTCTATGTAGCGTTCCTGGTTCATTCGCGAATTTCCTCCGGATATTTATTCTTAATTGCTGAAATTAGATACTATTTTACGAAGTAATATACATCTTCAACGGCGCTTATACAACCGGGAAAACGGCGCGGGAATGTATTCCGACGGTTTATTTTCCGCCGGTATGCGGGAGCAGCGGCATAACTTCCCGGATATCGCCGGCGCCGAGTACCGCCAGCAGCAGCGGATGCCGGGGGAGACGGTCAAGCGCTGTTGCGGCGATGTCTTCCCAGCTTCCGTCCGCGGCAACGGCCTTTTCTCCGATTGCCGAAGCTAAATCCGCGCTGTTTTTCCCGCCGGTTTCGCACCAGGCCGCGAATACCGGAGCGACAACCGTTGAGTCAGCCAGTTGCAATGCCGCGGCGAATTCATCAAAATATTTTTCCAGCCGAGCATACCGGTGGGGCTGAAACAATATCCTCAAATGAAATTCCGGATAAAGTTCCCGCAGAGTGCGAATAGCCGCCGTGACTTCGGTGGGATGATGGGCATAATCCTCGATTATGACCAGTTCCGGAGAACTGCAGCGGACGCTCAGACGTCGGGCAATACCGGGAAAATCATCCAGCATGGTTTCGGCCTGATCCTCCGGGATACCGAGCAGTCCGGCGGCGCAAACGGCAAGGAACGCATCGGGAGCCTGATAACCGCGCCAGCGCCCGAACCTTTCCGGCGGACGGACAGGCACGGCATCCGGATGTCCGCTGAAAACAGTACGGCAACGTTCCGAATCGCAGTAAAGCAAACGGCCGGACTGTAATCCGAATCGCCGGAAATTGGCGTACAGCCGCTCCTCTCCGCCCACGCTCCAGCAATGGTCGCTTTCGATATTCGGCACTATGCCCAGTGCCGGACTGCAACAGGCATGAGTGCCGTCGGATTCATCGACCTCCGCGATAAACAGATCTCCGTCTCCGGCGGCGGCGGACGGCGCCCCGTCGCATAATTCAGCACCGATCAGATATCCGGGGCTCAACCCGGCGCGCCTGAGAATATGTGTCAGCATTGCGGTTATGGAACTTTTGCCGTGCGATCCGCTTACCGCTACAGGCCGGCGGTACCGCCGCATTATTTCCGCCAGCGCTTCCCCCCGGCGCAATTCCGGAATATTTAGCTCCCGCGCCCGCATGCGCTCCGGATTTTCCGGCGGAACGGCCGAAGAATAAATCACCAGCAGGCAGTCTTGCGGCAGATTTTCCGCCCGGTGACCGTAATTTACACGCGCTCCGAGAGATTTAAGAGATTCGGCGGATTCGGAACCCGCGCTGTCGGATCCGGTTATTATCCGGCCTTGTTCCAGCAAAATCCGCGCCAGCGGCGCCATGCCGGCGCCGCCGATGCCTACCAGATGGATCTTATCCGGCATCATTTTGAAACTGAGTACGGTGCAGCCGGCTGTATATACCGTTCAGCGCCAGCAGTTCATCATGGGTGCCGCATTCGGCGATCCGTCCGTCTTTCAGCACCAGAATCCGGTCGGCGTTCCGGATGGTGCTCAAACGGTGGGCGATGGCGAAAACCGTTCGGTTTTTCATCACTTTTGTAAGCGCGTCCTGTACCAGTTTTTCGGTGACGGTATCCAGCGCGCTGGTCGCTTCATCCAAAATAAGGATCGGCGGATTTTTCAGAATCGCCCTGGCGATGGCCACCCGCTGCCGCTCGCCGCCGGACAGTTTGAAACCTTTTTCACCGACTTCGGTATCGTAACCTTCCGCATGCCGGCCGTTTACGATGAATTCATGGGCATTGGCAAGTTTAGCGGCGGCGATGACTTCTTCGCGGCTGACTTCGCTCCGGCCGTAAGCGATATTATTGTGTACAGTGTCGTTGAACAGAATGGCGTCTTGAGAGACCACCCCTATCAGTTTACGCAGGGATGCTATGTCGGCATCGCGCACATCGGTGCCGTCTATGGTCACCGCGCCGCCGCTGACATCGTAAAAACGGGCGATCAGATTGGCGATGGTTGTTTTTCCGGAACCGGTTTCGCCCACTACGGCCACCATTTCGCCCTTGGCGATACTGAAACTGACATGGTCGATGATCCGGCGGTCCTCATAAGAAAAAGTCACATCGCTGAGGCGTATTTCCCGGTCGAAACGCTCCAGCTTGACCGCATCCGCTTTTTCCGGCAGATCGGTGCGCGTGTCGATGATGGCGAAATAGCGGTCGGCAGCCGCCATGGAACGCTGCAGGGAAGATATCACCTTGGCCAGAGAGCGGATCGGCTGATAGGCCATGAACGCCGGCGCGAGCATGGCCGCCAGCACGGTAAGCGTAACACCCTGACTGTATGAGTAAATCAGGAATACCAGCGTGGCGGTTACTGTAACCACCTCCATCGCCGGGGATACCAGCAACTGCAGCCGCAGCGCTTTGACCGCCTGGCGGAAATATTCGTTGTTGTGCCGTTTGAAACGCTCCAGTTCCATAACTTCGGTATGTGCGGATTTGACCAGCAGAATGCCGGTGAATACCTCGTGCATCCGGCTGAACACATCGGCGATGCGGGCAAAACTGCGCTTGTACACTTTTCTGATTTTCCGGCCGAGGATATATACCGGCAGCACTACCGCCGGAGTGCCGATCAGCAGAATCAGCATCAGGGAATAACTGTGATGCTGACGGCAGGCGATGATCACGGCCGCCAGGCAGGCGATGATCTGAATCGGCGCACAGGTGAGATCGGCGATGGATTCGGAAACCGCGCTTTCGATGGCCGAAGTATCGTTGGTGCAGCGGCTGATAAGATGTCCGATATCTACCCGTCCGTAGTAGCCGAGAGACTGGTTCACCAGCCGCTCGAAGATTTCATCGCGCAGATCGCACACGACTTTGCACCCCACCCAGCGGGTGTAGTAATGGTTGATATAAGTGGCGATGTTTTTTATCAGCCAGGCGGCCACAAACAGGATAACGTAGATGAGAAAGATCTGCCAGGCTACCCGGCCGGACGCATCGGCCGCTTCAAACGAAAACCGTTTCGGCCAGGTTACCGTTATGGTGCGTCCTTCGATGATTACCGGCAGACGGTAGGCGCGGGAATATTCCGCCGCGCCGTTGATGATCTTGGTCAACTGGGGATCGCTGTCCGCCGGATGCAGAGCCCGCTCCACGGCCGCCAGTTTTTCCTCTCTGGAAAGCCCTGCTCCGGATTCAGCCGCCGCCAGCGCCAGTTCCGCTTCAACGGAATTGCGGGAAGACATTTTAGTATTGTTTTCCACTACTCCGACCAGCTGCGGAATGAGCATCAGGCTGAAAAGCAAAGATCCCCCAACCAGAGCCCCGGCGAGAATGCCGGCGGTGAGCCGTTTCCAGTATTTTTTGGAATACCGCATCAGGCGCAGATAGCTCTGCGCCTTGAAATTCCGGTTGTTTTCCCGCTCCGCGCCCATACCGGAGTTATTTCTTCAGAAAACCGGCGATGGCGTTTACAACTTCGGCGCGTTGAGCGGAAGTCGATTCGGGATAGATCGGCAGAGCCATGATTTCCTGAGAAACCGCCTCGCTGACCGGGAAGTCTCCCGGTTTGCCTCCCAGTTCTTTGAAACAGTTCTGCAGATGCAGCGAAAGCGGATAATAGACCGCGCAGCCGATTCCCCGTCCGCGCAATTCGGCGAGCAGAGCATCGCGCCGGCCGCCGTCCACCCGGATGCAGAACTGATTGTAAATATGACGCACCGGGTAAGCGGCTTCTTCCGGCACCGACACTCCGGGAATAGCCGCCGCGGCGAACAGCGCCCGGTATTCCGAAGCATTGCGCTGCCTGGCGGCGCTCCAGTCGTCAAGATGCGGCAGTTTAATTGAAAGAACCGCCGCCTGTAATGCGTCTAACCGGAAATTCCCGCCCACATACTCGTGCAGATAAGTGCTGCTTTGACCGTGATTACGGAAAATTTTGAGTTTGGCCGCCTTGCTTTCATCTTTGCATGTCACCAATCCGCCGTCGCCGAAGCATCCGAGATTTTTACTCGGGAAGAAACTGAAACATCCGTAATCACCGATGGACCCGGCGCGTCTGCCGCGGTACTCGGCACCTATGGCCTGACAGGCGTCTTCAATGACGACAAGGTGATGTTCGGCGGCGATTTCCATAACGGGATCCATATCCGCGGCCTGCCCGAACAGATGCACCGGAATGATCGCTTTGGTGCGGGGGGTGATTTTAGCCGCGATTTTCTCCGGATCGATATTGTAAGTGACCGGGTCGATGTCGGCGAACACCGGAGTCGCGCCCACCCGCACGATGGCGCCGACAGTGGCGAAGAAGGTGAACGGCGTGGTTATGACTTCATCGCCGCGGCCGATTCCTTCCGCCATCAGTGAAATAATAAGCGCGTCCGAGCCGCTGGTTACCCCGACCGCGGCCGGGACGCCGCAGTAGGCCGCCGCTTCTTTTTCAAATTTTTCCACCTTGGGACCGAGAATGAAATACTGGGATTCGCATATCTCCGCTATCTCTTTCAGCATTTCGTCTTTCAGCGCGGCGTACTGCGCTTTCAAATCCAGCAACGGAACCGCCATGATTTCTGCTCCTGTTTGTCCGCTCAAAGGCGGATGGTCAATGATACAATGAATGTATTCAATAATATATACCGCATTCGCCCCGATTTCTTCATTCCGTATTCTAATCGGTCCGTTTTTGCGGATTTTTCGCATTATCGGGTTCGGGATATTATATTCTTGGTTCACCGGATACGGTGTTTCCGGCGGCGGGTTTGAGGATTCAGGATAACCAGGTATGAAATCAGGCACGGAATTTCAGTGTGAAATAGAGTCGTGCGCTTTCGGCGGCGACGGCATTGCCCGGCACGGCGGGGAAGTGGTGTTTATCCCCGGCGCTTTGCCGGGGGAAAAGATAATCGCCCGGATTACCGCGGAAAAGAAAAATTTTTCCCGGGCCGAAATTGTCCGCATCGGGGTGCGTTCCCCTGAACGCACGGTTCCACGGTGCCCGCTGGCGGCCGGCGGCCGGTGCAACTGCGTTTATCAGCATATCTCCTGCGCCGGAGAAACCGCCTTGAAAGCGGAACAGCTGACCGGAATGTGCCGGACGGCCGGTATCACACTGCCGGCAGGGGGAGCGGAACGGCCGTCCGTTCCGTCCCGGGAGCTGGGATACCGCAACAAACTGGTGCTGCATTTTCACCGTGCGGGCCGGATCGCATCGCTCGGATATGTATCCGGAGGAACAGTGCTGGATGTACCGGAATGTCCGCTGGCGATGCCGCCGATAAACGAAAAACTGGCGGCACTGCGCGGTGATGCGTCGTTCATGCATTCGCTGCACGAGGGCATGGACGTTACGTTCAGATATACTGAACATGACGGGGTGGTGTTCTTCCGCAACCGCGCTCCGGTCAACGCCACCTGGTTGCGGGAAATGACCGCAATAGGTGAACTTTCGGTACCGGTCGGCGGTTTTTTTCAGGTCAACCCGGAAGGCGGCGCGGAGTTGCTGCGTTTGTTTCAGGAGGAACTGGCGGAACTCGGATGCGCCAGGACGGTTGATTTGTATTCCGGCGCGGCTCCGTTCGGCTGCTGCGCGGCGGCGGCGGGAGTTCCTGAAGTTATCGCGGTGGAATCCGATGAGCAGGGCGCGGCGGCGGCTAAATACAATCTGGGTAAATTCCGTTCCTGCCGGGCCCGGGTGGTGCCGGCGGCGGCCGGGGACGCGCTTCCGGACATCATTGCCGAATGCGGCGCGGATACGGTAACAGTGGTAGATCCGCCGCGCGGAGGACTGGATGCCGCATCCCGGCGCGCAGTTGCCGCCGGCAATTCCGGCGCGCTCGTCTATATTTCATGCAATCCGGCCACCTGGTGCCGCGACGGGCTGCTGCTGCAACGTTCCGGCTGGCGTCTGACCCGGCTGAAACCGGTAAATATGTTTCCGCGCACCGCGCATTTTGAACTGTTTTCCGTCTGGAGGAAAAATTAAAATGACCGAAACGAAAAAATCTCCGGAAGAAAAATCCGAAAAAGATTCCCGCCTGGGGCACCGCGACCGGCTGCGGGCGCGTTTCAACCGCGGCGGTATCAACGCTCTGAACAACTATGAAATACTGGAACTGCTGCTGTTTTACGCTATTCCGCGGCAGGATGTAAAGGAACGCGCCAAAAAAATATGGGAAAAATTCGGTTCGATTTCCGCGGTCATCAATGCCGATCCGGACAGTATGAGGGAAATCTACGGAATCAATGAAAATTCCCAGACGCTGCTGAATCTGGTTAAGGCGATATGTGTGAAATATCTGGAAGAACAGATGAAAAGTTCCTGCAACGATGCGGATGAAATAATGGATTCTTCTGAAAAACTCAAAAGATATCTGTTGTTGAAATTCGGTGCAAACAGCAAGGAGACTATGACGGTGCTGTTCCTAAACGCCCGCGGGGTGCCTACAGGGTTCAAAGAATTTCCCGGCACGGTTAACCGCGCCGCCGTATATCCGCGGGAAATCGTTGAAGAGGCGTTGAAACACAAGGCCACCCGGGTGGCGCTGGCTCATAATCATCCGGCGGGAAGCTGCAGCCCGTCACCTGAAGACTGTAACACCACCAGGGTGATGCGGGATATTCTTTCTCCGCTCGGCATAGAACTGATGGATCATTTCATCGTTACGGCGCGGAAAGTTGTCAGTATGCGGGAACTCGGTAAATTCTGATGCGGAAATTCCGGATTCAGACAGGCCGCGCTTTATTTGGCGGGACCGTATATCAAGACTATATTATGGTCCGGAAATAAAAACAACACCGGATATTCAGGTTCGCTGTTTTGATCCGCTGTAAATTTCAGCTGAGGTAAATAAATAATGAAATTATTTTCGTATTGCCGTTCCGTTTTCCGTATCGCGGTATTGCTGTTGATATCCGCAGCGGTTCCGCTTGCCGCCGGCGGAAACGGAAATACCAGACATCGCTATTCCGAGGACGAATTGCGGCTTCTGACCCGGTTGACGGTTCACATTTTGAAGGGACAGCATTACCGGCATCAGACCATGGATGCGGAATTTTCCGGCCGGTTGTTCGATACCTTCTTCGATGAACTGGACCCCGCTCATATTATTTTTACGCAGGAAGATATCAGGCGGTTCAGCCCGGAGCGCGAACACCTGTGCGCCAGACTGGAAAACGGGGATTTCCGTTTTGCGCTGCTGGTTTACGAACTTTTCCTGCGCCGCAATGCGGAAATGCGCGAATATTTCGATCGCCGGCTGGAAGAACCGTTCGATTTTACTTCGGATGAGGAAATAGAACTCAACCGCGCCAAACTGCCGCGTCCGGCCGACAGCGCGGAACAGCGCAAACTCTGGGAATTGCGGCTGAAAAACGATGTGCTCAATTACCGGTTGCAGGCGCGGATAACCGCGGAAGCGGCGGAAAAAGATCCGGAGGCGGCCAGGCGGGCGGCGAAATTGAAATCCCCGGAAGAGCGTATCCGGCGGCGGATGCGCGATCTGGACAACAGTATCCGGCAGCGGGAACCGATCGAGATCATCGGAATTTATCTGAATTCGCTGGCTTTGTGTTTCGGCCCCCATTCGAATTATATGCCGCCCAGTCTGGATGAGGATTTCGATATTCAGATGAGTTTATCGCTTTCCGGGATCGGCGCTACCCTTACCAATGATGACGGCTATGTCAAGGTGGTGGATTTAGTTCCCGGCGGTCCGGCGGCGCTGGACGGACGGCTGAAAGTCGATGACCGGATTATCGCGGTTACCCAGGAGGACGGCGAACCGCTGGATTTGATAGATATGAGTGTATCCAAGGCGGTGAAATTCATCCGCGGAGAAGTCGGGACTAAAGTTACGCTGACCGTGCTGCCGGCGGAAAACGGGTTGTCGGCGCTGCCGACGGAGATAACCTTGACCCGGGCAAAGGTTAAACTGGTGGAAGGCGCCGCCAAAGGTGAAATACGGGAAGCCGGTTCAGACGGCGCGGTCCGCCGGGTGGGAGTGATTACTTTGCCGGGATTCTATTGTGATTTTGAAGCCGGCCGCCGCGGAGACAGCGATGCGAAACGCTGCAGCGCCGATGTGGCGGAAATCCTCCGGAAGTTCAATTCCGAAGGCGTGGATGCGCTGGTGATGGATATCCGCGGCAACGGAGGCGGAAGTCTGGCGGAAGCCATTGCCATGAGCGGTCTGTTTTTTCCGTCCGGCCCGGTGGTGCAGCTTAAGAGCGGCAACAGCGTGGAACTGGAAAAGGATACCGACGGGGAATGCCTGTGGCCGGGCAAAGTGGTGATCCTCACCAGCAAATTGTCGGCGTCGGCATCGGAGATATTCACGGCCGCGTTACGCGATGCCGGGCGGGCGGTGGTAGTCGGGGACAGCCGGACTTTCGGAAAGGGATCGGTCCTGGAGGTGGTAAAACTGGGCGATATGTTCCGCTATGCCGGCGATGATGCGGAGCCCGGCAGCGTGACTTTTGAAACGGCGATGTTTTTCCGCCCCGGCGGCGGATCCGTGCAGCAGCTCGGCATCGCCTCCGATATCGTGCTGCCGTCGGCGACGGAGGAAATGGAAATCGGCGAACTGTTTCTCAACTATCATCTGCCCTGGGAATCCGTGCCGCCGGTGGAAACGCATCCCGCTCCGGAATTCGCGGAGCAATTACAAATACTCAAAGAGCGTTCCGCCGCGCGGGTCGCAGCCAGTGAAGACTTCAAAAAACTCGCAGACCGGGCGAAACAGTTCCGGATTCGCCGTGAGCGCAATTCAGTGTCTTTGAATGAAGAAAAACGCTGGAAAGAATACCGCGATGAAAAAGAATTGCAGGATGCGGCGGACAAATTGCAGGGAACCGGCGATAAAGACATCATTGAAGAAAAACACGAGGATCCCGGATTGGATGAGGCGGTGAATATCGCCGCTGATTTCGCCTCGCTGCGGTGACGGAGGAATTTACAAGTATGCTTTGTGATAATTGCGGTAAAAAAGAAGCCACGGTGCATATCCGTGAAATTATCAACGGCAACAGCCGGATGATAAACCTTTGCCCGGATTGCGCCGCGGCCAAGCAGATTTGCGACGGACTGGGAGGCATGGGGCTGGATTTGGCCGGTTTGCTCGGCAGCATCGGCGGATTTGCGGCGGAAGTTAAAAAGAAATCCGGTCAGGCTGACCCCGATACGGTCTGTCCGGAATGCGGCTGGGATTTCAAGAAAATCCGTGAACACGGCGGATCGCTCGGATGTCCGGAATGCTACCGCGCTTTTACGCGTCTGGTACGGCAGGCGGCGGACCGGATTCACTGCGGTTCTATGCATACCGGCAAGCGCCCGTCCGGAGAGGACGGGCAGGCGGCCGCCATCCGGATGGAACTTCGGGAAAAGCGGCGCGAATTGAAAAATTTTGTACGCCGCGAGGCATACGAAAAAGCGGCGGAATGCCGGGACAGGATCCGCTTGCTTACTTCGGCGCTGGCATCCGCGGTGCGCAGGGACAGGACAGATGAATAAACAGATAAGCGCAATGCTGGACCGGCTGCCAGGTTTTGTCGGCGGCGGCCCCGGTGCCGTGTTATGGTCTTCCGTATCAGTCCGGCGGAATCTGGCGAATCACCGTTTTACCGCGGCGGCGGATGCGCCGGAACTGGAAAACATCCGCAGGCAGGCGGGTTACGCCGCCTCGCGCACCGGAGTGTTCGGTGCCGGTGATACCGCCCGGCTGGTTCCGGCGGAACTGGATTCCGCTGAGCGCGCCCTGCTTTATGAGCGCCGGCTGGTTCCGGCGGAATTCCTGAAACGGGCCTGTACTTCGGTTTGGGCGTCAGGAGACGGGCGCAGCGCGCTTTTGATTAACGGTGAAGATCATCTGGAAATCAAAGTCATGTCGCCGGGGGAGAAACTGGATGAGTTGCGGCGCGGCGCGGACTCGCTGGATTCGGCATTGGCGGAATATCTTGATTTCGCTTTTGATTCCAAATTCGGCTATCTGTCCGCATCGCCGGCGCATCTGGGGACCGGTATGCATGCCGCGGTTATGATGCATCTGCCCGGGCTGGTTGCGGCGGAAGAAATTTCCGCGGTTCTCCAGGGCGCGGCAAAACTGGGATTCCCGGTTTGCGGCGTTGCCGGAGACACAAAGGAATATTCCGGCGCTCTGTTCCGTTTTTCCAATCAGAGTACATTGGGGGAAAGTGAAACAGATATTATAGGCAAGCTTAAAACGCTGGTCGCCACGGTGGAGGATTGCGAAAAGCGCGTCCGCGCCAAACTGGCGGAAAAAGATGCGGAAATCATCCCCGATCTGGTATGGCGCGCCTGGGGGTTGCTGCGGCATTGCCGTAAAATCTCCTTCACCGAAGCACTGGGCGCGATTTCCGGTCTGCGGCTGGGCGCGGATACCGGCCTGCTTCGGAATTTGAATGCGGAAACCCCGGGGAAATTATTCGCGGCGGCGGGAAACGCCTATTTGCATTTGTCAACCGGCTGCGGTCAGACTCAATGCGAATTCGATGCGGCCCGGGCGAGGATGCTGCGACGTCTGCTTTTCTGACGCGGACGGATTATCCGGAGATTCCCCTGAGCGCTTCCAGCGCATGTACCTGCCGGACCAGTTCCGCATTGGCCGGCGCCGTTAAACCGGCACTTGCGCATGTCCTGACGATGAATCCGTTTATTTCATCGATTTCGGTGCGGCGGCCGTTCCGGATATCCTGCAGCATGGAGGATTTTCCTTCGGCGGTATTTGCCGCCACGGCCAGAATATTTCTTACCGTTTCGTCAATATCGAAGTGAAACCCGGCTGTTTCCGCCGCCGCCGCGGTTTCGGCGGTAATCCGCCGGATCGCCGTCTGCAAATCCGGCCGGTCCGCAATTTCCCCGTTGCGGATGCCGTGAAGAGCGGTCAGCGGATTTATCACCGCATTGACAAACAGTTTTTTCCAGATGGTCCGGCCGATATCGGCCCGCAGTTCCGTTTTTATTCCGGAGGTGCTGAAAATTTCCGCCGCCGATATTCCCGCCGGGGAAGCAGGCCCGATGCAGGTAATGCCGCCGGAGGTGTATTTCAGCGCGGCGATACCGGTACGGGTGGAATTGCCGGTGGAAACGGCTTGCAGAATCTGTTTTTCGTCCGCTATGCCGCGCAAAAATCCGGGATTGTCGCCTCCGTTCATCAGCAGGCATACCGCGGGGCGGTTCCGGCGCAGCAGCGGTTCCGCGGCGGCGGCCGCCGCCGCCAGTTGATGGGCCTTGACGGTGAATATAACCAGATCCTGAGGAGGCAGTTCCGTTCCGTTAACGCCGGCTTCGAGCCGGACGTTGACCGTTTTCCCTTCGCATTCCAGATTTATTCCGGCGGAGTTGATTTCCGCCGCCTGTTCCGCCGTTCTGCACAGTAAGGTTATCCGGTGACGGGAGGCCAGCCGGGCGCCGTAAAGCATGCCGATTGCCCCGGCGCCTATTACGGTTACCGCGGCCGCGCTTCCGGCGTCAGCGCAATTTTTCCAATACGGAGACATCCGGAAGAGAAAAGGATTCTTCGCCGGCCGGATAAGTGCGTTTCCGCACTTCGGCGGCATAGGAGTTGAACGCATCGGTCATAATCCGGTTCAGATCGGCGAAGCGCCGCACGAATTTGGGCACATGACCGGAAGTCATACCGAGCAGATCGGTGCAAACCAGAACCTGACCGTCGCAGCCGGAGCCGGCTCCGATACCGATGGAGACCGCGGTTTTCAACCGTCCGGTCACCAGCGCCGCCAATTCGGCCGGCACGCATTCCAGCACGATGGCGAAAGCACCGGCGGCTTCCAGCGCCAAGGCATCGGACAGCAGTTTTTCCGCGGCGGCGGCGGTTTTGCCCTGCACACCGTACCCGCCCAGCACTTTTACCGATTGCGGAGTAAGCCCGATATGCCCGACCACCGGAATCCCCGCGGTTACCATCCTGCGCACCAGAGGAGCATATTCGGCACCGCCTTCCAGTTTCACCGCATCGCAACCGGCCTCTTTAAGAAAACGGGCGGCGTTACGCATCGCCTCGGCTTCATCGGCCTGATAACTCATAAACGGCATATCCCCGACCACCAGCGCGTTGCCGTTGCCCCGTACCACCGCGGCGGCATGGTGAATCATTTCATCCATCGTCACCGGAACGGTACCGGCATAGCCGAGCATCACATTGCCCAGGGAATCCCCGACCAGAATCATATCGATATCGGCGGCGGAGACGATCCGCGCCATGGTGAAATCATAGGCGGTTACCATGGTTATGGGGATCCCCCCCTTTTTCATGGCTGCCACGGTGTTTACGGTGACTTTTTTATCCGGCATGATGCTATCCTTTCTCTGCGAAAAAGGCAGTCTATGTGAAAAAATCCGGGAGCATCCGGATTTAAATGTTTAAGTATGATAAGCGCAATCCCAAATCATCGCTTGAACTTGAATAATATAGCATCTTTTGTTCAATCCGCAATCACCGGTACAGTATTGGAAAACCCGTGAAACGGTTGATTTTTATTGTCGCCGGCATTATTTTTGAAACAGCGGAATTTTTAAGCAAAGCAACTCATGTTTTACCGTTCAGGAGGATACTGCGATTATGAAAATACTCAGGTTCACCGTTTGGGCCGCCTTCATCGCGCTGTTTGCCGCCGGATGTACCAGTTACCGGATGGCCGAGGGCAGATATTCTTCCGGCAGCCGCGGGGATTACGCGCTGGTTCAAAACGATCTGCTGTTTCTGCATATCGCCGCTCCGGCAGATGCGGATGGTAAAGAAGCGTACTGGGACTGGGCCGGCAAGTATGAAATTGAAGACAACCGTAAAATCGTGCCGGACATGGGGAAAGAAGAACTGCGGAAATGGAATTTCTATTTTGATTTGAGCGCCGAGGAAAGCGCCATCACGGTTACAGATACCGGCGCCAATACTTATTTCCGTCTTCACCGCGAAGCCAAGCCGCTGCGCTGATCATGCGGGATATCCGTCAAATAGATTCCGGCGCCGTCAGCGTTTCGCCGTCGGTACTGGCCGCGGATTTCGGTAATCTGGCTGAGGAAACCGCCGCCGTCGAGCGCGCCGGAGCGGATGTGCTGCACCTCGATGTGATGGACGGCGCGCTGGTGCCCAATATCTCTTTCGGAGTGCCGGTGATCGCATCGCTGCGCAAGCACAGCCGGATGCTTTTCGACACCCATCTTATGATCAGCCGGCCTGCCAGGTATGCCGCCGCCTTCGCCGCCGCGGGAGCCGATCATCTGACTTTTCACCTCGAATCGGACGACCGGCCGGAGGATGCCGTTCAGGCTATCCGCGATTGCGGTTGCACGGTCGGGATATCGCTGAAGCCGGCAACACCGGCGGAAAGCGTTTTCCCTTGGCTGGACAAGGTGGATCTGGTGCTGGTGATGACGGTGGAGCCCGGTTTCGGCGGGCAGAAATTCATGGCAGACCAAATGGAAAAACTCGCCGCTATCCGGCGGGAAATCTCCCGCCGCGGTCTGCCGGTGCATCTGGAAGTCGACGGCGGCATCGATGCCGCCACCGCTCCGGTTACCGTAGAACACGGCGGCAATATGCTGGTTTCCGGCACCGGAGTATTTCGCAACCCGGCCGGCATTGATGCCGCAGTGGCGGCGCTGCACGCATTGTCGCCCCGGCTGAACGCCGCGGTTTTCTGAATTCCTCCGGTGCTTGAAAAATCCGCGGAGCAGGGTTAAATTTCATTAGAATTTTGCAGTGTCAGCAGTTTATAAAAGGAGTTAAAAATGTCCGGTCACAGCAAATGGGCAAACATCAAGCATAAGAAGGAAGCCGCTGATAAAGCCAAAGGCAAATCTTTTTCGCGCATAGGCAAGGAAATTATGGTCGCCGCCAAGATGGGCGGAGCGGATCCGGATGCCAATCCGCGTCTGCGGGCGGCGCTGGCGTCGGCCAAAGCGGTGAATATGCCGGCCAGCAATGTGGAGCGGGCTATCAAGAAGGGTACCGGCGAACTGGAAGGCGTGGTTTATGAGGAAATCACTTACGAAGGCTATGCCGCCGGCGGTGTGGCGGTGGTGGTGGATTGCCTGACGGATAACAAGAACCGCTCTATCAGCGATGTCCGGATGATTTTCGAGCGCAACAGCGGAAATATGGCCGGATCCGGCGCAGTGTCGCGGCTGTTCAAGCGTCAGGCGCATTTCACCGTTACCGGGGAATGGGCCGATGAAGATAAACTTATGGATATCGTGCTGGATGCCGGAGCCAACGATCTGACGGTTGAAGACGGCACCGCTGAAATCTGGGCCGATCCGGAAAATTTCGAGGCGATTCTGAAAGTGTTCGAGGAGAAAGGCATCCCCACCGAGGAGGCTTCGGTTACCCGCCGCCCGGAAATGGTGACTACTCTGACCGATGCCGGAGTGGCGCGTCAGGTGCTGCGGCTGATTGAGAAACTGGAAGATCTGGACGATGTTCAGAATGTCAATTCCAACTATGATATCGATGAATCCATCGCCGATCAACTCGAAGAAGAAGAATAAGCCGGCGGTCAATGTTTTTTCAGCCATCCTGAAGGACAGGGTGGCTTTTTTTCTGATTCAAGGCGGCTTTTTATGATTGTTCTTGGTATAGATCCCGCTATCCGGACTACCGGCTACGGTGTTATCAGCGCTGAAGCCGCCGGATGCTTCAAGGTGCTGGACTGCGGCGTTATCGCCAATACTCAGCGGATGCGCCACAGTGAATGTGTTAGGCGTCTCGCCGGAGGCATCCGGGAGCTGGCGGCCCGGTTCCGGCCGGACTGCGCTTCAATCGAAGACCCTTTTGTCGGGCGCAATGCCGCCACGGCGATCATCCTCGGTATGGCGCGTGGCGCTATTCTCGCCGCGCTGGCGGAAGCGGAAATTCCGGTATTTTCGTATGCCCCGTCGGTAGCCAAGCGCTCGGCGGTCGGCAGCGGCAAGGCTTCCAAGGAACAGGTGGCGGCGCTGATAGCGGCGGAAACCGGTATCGATGCCGCCGGCATCAAACTGGACTGCACCGACGCGCTGGCACTGGCGGTCTGCCATGCGCAGCGGGTGCTGCACCCGGGAATGCGGACGGTATTGCCGCCGCGGCTTTGAGATGGCAACGGATTTCCATACACACCGGAGGCGGAGTCGCGTCCGCGCTTTAACCGCCTGGAATTACGATGAAATAACGGATGCCGATCCCGTTGTTTATCCGGCATCATTGGGAATGCATCCGTGGAAAATAACGGATAAAAGCGTTATTCCATCGGATTTTCCGGATAAAATACGGATTTTTGACGCCTTGGGAGAAGTCGGTCTTGACCGTTGCCGGGGGGCGGCGCTGCCGGTTCAGGAAAAATTGCTGCGCCGACTGCTGCGGATCGCCGCCGATGCCGGCAAGCCGGCGGTTATCCACTGCGTGCGCGCATACGGGGAACTGTTCGGCATTGCCGGAGAATTTCCGGATTTGCGCTTTATGCTGCACGGCTTCCGCGGTTCGGCGGAACTTTTCCGGCAACTGACGGAGCGCGGCTTCACCGTGTCGTTATCCCGCTTTGCGCTGGAAAATGACGGATTGCTCCGTTATATTGCGGAAAACCGCCCGGATAACTTCGGGTTTGAAAGCGATGATTCGGAAACGGATGTCCGGGAATTACTGGCGGCGGCGGCGGATAAACTGCACTGGAACGCGGCGGCATTGGAACAGCTTACCGATGCGGCATTTGACCGCTTTTTATACGGAGAAACGCGATGAATGAAAAAGAACGTTTCGGGCGCACCGGGCTTTTGCTGGGGGAAGCGGCGCTGGAGCGGCTGGCGGCGGCCCGGGTGCTGATCGTCGGCATCGGCGGAGTGGGGGCGTATGCGGCTGAATGCGTTGTCCGCGCCGGGATCGGTTCCGTGACCATAGCGGACGGCGATACGGTGGAGGAATCCAACTGCAACCGGCAGCTGCCGGCGCTGGAATCCACTATAGGCAAGTATAAAACCGATGTCGCCGGAGCGCGGCTGCTGGATATAAATCCCCTGTTGCGGCTTAATAAAATCAACCGGTTCATCACTGCCGCCGATGCGGATGCGCTGCCGGATGGAAAATACGATTTCGTGATCGACGCCATCGATGATACCGATGCCAAAACCGCTCTGATCCGAGCCTGTGTTTCCCGCGGCATTCCGCTGGTGAGCGCCATGGGCGCCGGCGGAAAACTCGATCCGGCGCAGGTGCGTATCGCCGATATTTCCAGGACCTGCGGCGACGCGCTGGCGCGCACGATGCGCCGGCGGCTGCGCGACTGCGGTGTCACGACCGGGGTTCCCTGCGTGTTTTCCCCGGAGCCGGCGCATACCGTTGCGGCTCCGGCGGCGGAAAGGCGGATTATCGGCAGTATAAGTTATCTTCCGGCGGTGTTCGGCTGTTTCTGCGCCGCGGAAGCGGTGCGGAAGATTACCGGCGAGCGGTAATTTAGGGCAGCTTTACCACTGCGCTGCCCAGACCGATAAACTCGGCATCCGCCGCACCGCCCGCTGAGCGGATACGCATTAGTTTTAACAGCACAATATTCAAAGGAAGGATTTCTTGAATCCTTCCTTGATTTTTATATCAGAATTTTTCCGGAATCGCAATCAGCGCAGTTTCGCTATTATGCGAGAACCGTTATCATACATGATTTCAATGCCTGGGATTTTCAGTATTTTTTCGCAAACTGAAGTATCGCTGGCAAGGATTATATCGGTACCGGTTACTTCCTTAAGTTCTTCTGGAGAAAGCTCATAAAAATCATCCTGAAAATACCGCTGGTATTTCAAATAACGCTCCGGATATACGCTGTAGCAGAAAAACGGCTCCAGTCCGAATAAAGTGCGGTACTCCGGCAAATGATAATACAGCATCGGAAAATCCTGCCAGTTGAGATTTCCTATCACCGTGCCGGGCGGCAGATTATTACGGATAAAGTTTGATTCAGCCTGTAAATCATAGTTTCCGAAGCCGCGTCGGAAATCCCGGTCATCCCAGACAACATGAAGTATTGTCAGCAGTATCGCTATTGCGAATCCTGCTAAAACCGTTTTTTCGTGTTTTACTGCGCCGGACTGCTCCAGCAGCATTCCGGAATACAGCAGATTGAACGGCAGCGCATACTCTATCATCCGGAGGGAAAAATATATTCCGGCGAATGAGATTCCGGCCATAATCAGCACCGCGGTGTTTTCCGCGGTGAAAAAGCGTCTGCCGTTGCGGAATATCATAAAAACGCTCCATGCCGCATTGGCGGCTGCCAGCACCGATAACCCGGCGAATATTCCGTAAAGTTTAAATCCGCGCCGCATCATTTCCACGCCCAGAATGATCCCGGCGGGATGAATCATTTCGCGCACCACCAACACGCACTGCACATACCAGAGCGTCAGGTTGTTCGGGAACTGCGGATGAATGATCAGACTGGCGAGCAATCCGGCGAATCCGCAGCAGAACAGTCTGACGCCGCGCTTTTTGTCATGCAGGAAATGCGCGAAAGCGAATGTTCCCAGCGGAAACAGGATGAAGTGCGGATTAGAGTAACTCCAGCCGTAAATCAGGCAGAGCAGAAATACGGCAATAAACCCCTTCCGGCTTTCCGCCCGCAGAAAAATCACTGTGCCGATGAGCATCAGCGCCGCCGACAGCACCTGCGGACGCAGCTGCAGCATACGCTGAGTGAAGTAGGGATCCAGAAGAAACAACAGCGGCAAAAACAGAAAACCGGCGGAAACCCGGAAATGAATCAGCGCAGCGGAAAATGCCGACAGTAAAACGGCAATAAAACACAGCCGGCAGAAAGTGAACGGATATTCCGGCAGACCGAGCGCGGAATTGATCCTGTTAAGGATGTCCAGCAACACATGGAAGCCGAGTTCCTTGTCGGCGAAATTCTTTTCCCAGATGCTCATGGTGTTGGCCGGAAAGGTTTTGGCGGTATAAGTATTCCACCCCTGCACTGCGATCCTGGTATGGTAGAAATCATCCGAGCAGCCGATTGCATCCGGATAGAGCAGATATGCCGCTCCAATAATTCCGGCGGCGCAGAATATGCCGAAGATATATCCGGTTATCATAGATTGGCGGTTCATGGCACTTGTCATCACATCATCCCTGAAACAATCCGGCGGAATCCTCCGCATGCATAATCACGCATATGCGCCTGAAACATTCTGTCGCTTGACGCAACCGATTTTGACCATTAAGAAAACCGCCGGCATACGCCGGCGGTTTGGAGTATCTTCAGCAAGTATGATTACTTGATGGAGATTTCGGAGCTCTTCCAGAACTGGTTGACTTCCGGAACCAGGAACGCGCCGCTGAGGCTGTCCTTGGCGCCGGCGCCGTTGGCGGCAATTTCAGTACGCTTGACATTGGCGGAGTGACCGTCGGCATACAGCACGTTGGCGGTACCCTTGTGCTTCCACTGCATCGGGCTCTGCTTGGGATCCTGACCGCAAACCATGTCGGAGCGCTGGCTGGCACCGATGTCTTTCGGATTTAGCGCGTAAGCATCATTGCCGACATATACACCATCAGTAGGAGCATTTACCACATCACAAATTGCAAAATTGCCGCTGAGAGCGGAGCGGGTGCTACCGCCGTTCTTGCGGTTGATGTCGGAACCGTTGCCCTGGTTGATGTCCATGATGGCCGCGGTCTTGGTCGGGTTGTGGATCAGGCTGACCTTAGTATTGGAATACCCGAAAACATTCATGCCGTAGCTGAAGGCATAGTCGTCAGTCAGATAAGCCTTGTACATGGCGGCCGGGCAGGCGAAGATACCCTGCGGCTCGCGGTCGGTCTTCTGGGTGCCGTTGTTGTTCGGTCCGTCGGCGTACGGGGCATAGAGCTGGTCGAAACTGCCGGTATAATCGTTGCCGGGTGCTCCCCATTCTTTCATCGTGGGGGTGCCGGTACGGTTATCGTATATCGGCTCGCCGGGACCGAACGCGATGTTGAAGGCTTCCATGTAGAGCATAGACGCCCACTTGCCGTGCGCCTGACTGGTATCGTCAAGATTGCCCTTGTATTTCGGGGTGGTCTCGTTGTTGCTGTCGATGTACAGCTCGAGATAGGTGTGCATGTTCTTCAGGTTGGAAGTGCACTTGATGCTCTGCGCCTTCTCCTTGGCGCTCTGCAACGCGGGGAGCAGGATCGCGGCCAGAATCGCGATGATCGCGATGACCACGGACGGGCGGATGAAAGAGTTTCTGATTTCAAGCGGTGACAGATTGCCGCGGGGGAATCAGGGCAGCTTCACCACCGCGCTGCTTTGCCCGGTAAACAGAGTCCGGCTGCCGGGAATCCGCGCCACTTTGCGGTAAAGCGTTTCCGAGGATACGAGGATTATACCGGTTCCGGTAAGTTCTTTCAGTTCCGCGGCGCTCAGAATGAAAGACGGATCATATCCGTACCGCTGCAAAACCATATATTCATCCGGATGCACGCAGTAACAGAAATAGGGATCCAGTCCGAACAGAAACCGGTAGTGCGGCAGACGGTAATACAATTCCGGAAAATCCCCCCAGGAAAGATGGCCGATGACCGTGCCGGCCGGCAGATTTTCTGAAATATAGGCCGTTGTGTCTGCAAAGGAAGTTTCCGCTTTGCTGCGGCGCATTTCCGGCACTTCTCCGGCGAATTTGCCGGCGGCGAGAACAATCAGCAGGACGGCGAAAACGGTTTTCGCTTTGCGGGAAGGAAGATAGTTCAGCAGCACGGAGCAGCAGAGCAGATTGAACGGCACGGTATATTCCGCGGTGCGTATGGAAAAATAAAGCCCAGCCGCGGTGATGCCGGCTATGATAATTAGAGCGGCAAGTTCCGGAGAAAATTTCTTGTTCCGTCCGGTTTTGCGCAACCATAAGCTGAAAACAAGATTGAATACCGCGATTCCGGTGATGAGCCACAGTTTACGGTACAGTATCCAGCCGTGCCATCTCATTTCAGTGCCCAGAATCACTCCGGACGGCGATATCATATTTCGGACCACCATCACGCACTGCACATACCAGTTGATGAGGTTGTTGGGGAACTGAGGATGAATGATCAGCCCGGCCGCCAGCCCCAGTGCGCCGGTCAGAAACAGCATGGAGCCGCGCTCCCTCATGCCGGATATGAAATAAGCAACGGCAAACGCCCCCAGCGGCAGCAGGATGAAATGCGGATTGGAATAACTCCAGGCGTAAATAAAGCAGATAAGAAATACAGGGATACGCCGTTTCCAGTTGTCCGCCCGGCTGAATATCACTGCCGCAAACAGCATCAATGCCGCCGAAAGCACCTGCGGCCGCACCTGCAGCATCCGCTGGGTGAAGAAGGTTTCCGAAACCGCCAGCAGCGGCATAAAAAGCCACGGCAGCGCCCCCCTGTACCGGTAAAGGCATCCTGCGAATGCCGTCAGAAGCAACCCGAACAGCAAAATCCGGCAGCCGGTAAACGGCGGTTCTCCGCACCCTGGAATCCTGCTCAGCAGATTAAGAAGAATGTGAAATCCCAGTTCCTTATCGGAAAAACAATCGGTCCAGATGCTCAGAGTTACCGTCGGGAATTTCCGGGCCGTAAATATCTGCCACCCCTGTTGAGCGATGCCGAAATGGTAATATTCGTCAAAGGACCAGAGAATATTCGGCGCCAGCAGATACAGCAGCCCGATGCCGGCGAAAGCCAGTCCGGCCCCCGGCCAATACTGCGCCCGGCAATTTGTTTTCTCCCGAAGCATCCGTTTTTTCGCCGGAACAGGTATTACTTGATGTGGATTTCGGAACTTTTCCAGAACTGATTGATTTCCGGAACAAGAAACGCTCCGCTGCCGGAATCTCTGAATCCGGCTCCGCTGACCGGAATCCCGCTGCGTTTGATGCCGGCGGCATGCCCGTCGGTCAACAGCACATTGGCGGTACCCTTGTGCTTCCACTGCATCGGTCTCTGGCCCGGATCCTGCCCGATCACCATGTCGGCGCGCCGGCTGGCGCGGATGGACGCAGGGGTGATTTTTATACCGGTGTCAGCGATGCCGTCGGCCGCACCGGCATCAAGTTTCACATAGTTTTCAATCAGGGCGCTGCGGACGGTGCCGCCGTTCAGGCAGTTGATATCGGACCCGTCGCCCTGATTGATATCCATGAGCGCGGCGGTTTGAGACGGATTGCTGATCAGCGCGGTCTGAATGCCGGCGAACCCGAAACTGTTCATGCCGTAGCCGAACGCGTAATTGGCGGTGGGATAGGCTTTGTACATAGCGGCAGGACAGGCGAAGATGCCCTGCGGCTCGCGGTCGTTCTTCTTGCCGCCGTCATTGTTCGGCCCGTCGGCCAGAGGAGCATACAGCTGATCGTAAGCGTCATTGTAACCGCTGTCGCCCCACTCGTTCTTCCGCGAAGTACCGGTACTGTTGTCATATATCGTTTCGCCCGGTCCCCATGAGATGTTGAACGCCTCCATGTAAAGCAGCGATGCCCATTTGCCTTTGGTGCTGTCAAAATTCCCGTCGCAGGCCGGGGCGGTATAGTTGTTGCCGTCGATATACAGCGTCAGATAGGTGTGCATGTTCTTCAAATTAGAGGTACAGCTGACGGTCCTCGCTTTTTCTTTGGCGCTCTGTAAAGCGGGAAGCAGTATGGCGGCCAGAATCGCGATTATCGCGATGACAACCAGCAGTTCAATCAATGTGAAACCGTATTTTTTCATTTCGGAATGTCTCCCGGATTTGTCTGTTTCCAATCTCCTGTCTTAATATTACATATTATACCGCATCCAGCATAAGGATGCCAATAAAAACACTGTGCAATAAGAAAACCGCCGGCGATTTGCCGGCGGTTTTGAATATCTTCAGCAAGTATGATTACTTGATGGAGACTTCGGAGCTCTTCCAGTACTGGTTGGATTCCGGAACCAGGAACGCGCCGCTGAGGCTGTCCTTGGCGCCGGCGCCGTTGACCGGAA
>JAZRUY010000033.1:0-1531 GCA_045598845.1 Victivallaceae bacterium | reverse complement strand
CGGTCGGCATTGATTTCCTCGATCATCATCGATGCGATAACCAGACGCAGTTGACCGAATATGATATCTTTCGCCAGTTCTGAAATCGCTTCCGGAGTCTGACCGAACAGACGTTCGGCGGCATTTCCCATTACCTCCGGGCTGGTGCTTACTCCGACAGTGAATACCGACGGCACATTGATGCGGATATTCTGTTTGCAGAGCGCATTGTCGAGATTTACGGTTATCTGCAGCGGACGCAGCGAAATATAGCCGTAATCCTGAAACAGCGGCCAGACGAATTTGGCGCCGCCGTGGATACATTTAGCAGGCTGCGAACCGCCGGTTTTACCGAAAATCACCATTATTTTGTCGGACGGGCACCGGTGATACCATACCGACAAGGACAAAACAATCAACACCAGCGCTATTGCCGCTATCAAAGCGAAAACAGGAATCGCCATCATAATGCCATACCCTTTCTGTTTTGTATATTCTTCAATTATATATACGGTTGACAGCCGCTTTAATTCAAATCCGTTTTTCCGTTGTCCGGACGCACTAAAAACAAATCCATTCCCAGCGTTCCGGCTACAATCACCTCAGTTCCGGCGGCGGCCGGTTCATCGGAAACCGCCGCGATTTCGCGGGTGCGGTTCTTCACGCATACCGTCACCTTGCCTTTCTGACTTCGTCCTCCGGGTATGCTTAAATACACTTTTCCGCGGCATCCGATAAAATCCTCGTTGCTGATGTTGCCGGACTGCTGCATCCGCAGCATGCCCCACACGGCAAGGCTTACCAGCAGCATCATCAGGATTCCGCATCCGAACGAAATCAGGATGCCGCTCCAGCCCTGTCCCCAGAATATTCCGCCCCAGCCGGAAAACGCGATAAAGGCGGTGACGGACTTCATCGACAGCAGTTTCAACTCGGCTATATCGCCGCAGTCGGGAGCGTCTCCGCATGAATCACCGTCGGGAACATCAGTGTCGCCGCATACCCCGATGCAGGTGACGACAAACTGGATAACCAGCAGCGCCGATCCGAATATCGCGGCGAACCAGTATATCCCGGACAGATTTTCCGGCAGATCAGCGAGCATGGTTGTTCCTCAACAGCACGGCGTCGTTGCGCATTTTACTTTTTATTTCTGATATAAACAAGAATTTACATACGACATGCCGGAATTCAAGCCGTGTTTTCCGGAAATTTACGGTATGCCGCACTGTTTTTATATTCAGATGTCCGCCGGGGCAGGGTATCGCGGAACGCAAAAGAGCATAGTGGAGGGTTTGCCGCCGGTGAAAAATATTTCCACGGCAAATTCCCGTTTGCACATCATGCACAACGCATGCTGTCAGTCCTTGTCCGGCAGTTCCACCCAGCGCCTGTAGTGGCAGAAGCTGACGCCGATGACCTTTTCATTCCATAGTTTCGGAAAATTATTGAAAAGTTTGCAGCCGCCTTTGACTTCATCATACTCGATAAACATATTGCGCCCGATGCTCTTTACCCGCCGTCCGCATTTGAAATGCTGGCAGGTCAGGCA
>JAZRUY010000032.1:0-4868 GCA_045598845.1 Victivallaceae bacterium | reverse complement strand
GGATGATTTTGCCGCCGAATTCGCTTTTCCACTTCCAGACCCGGCGGATGAATTCCTCGCGGCCGAGCTGATCGCGCCCGGTATTCTCCTGAGTACGCAGATATTTTTCCACCTTGGATTCAGTGGCGATACCGGCATGATCGGTGCCGGGGAACCAGCAGACCTCATGCCCCAGCATACGGTGCCGGCGGGCCAGAATATCCTGCAGAGTATTGTTGAGCACATGCCCCAGAGTAAGAATACCGGTGACATTGGGAGGCGGAATCACAATGGAATAATGCCGCTTGCCGGGAGACGGCTCACCGTGGAAAAGTTTACCGTTTTCCCAGAAAGGGAACCATCGCGCCTCAACCTCGGCGGGTTCGTAAGCGCGGGCAAGAGGTTCGGTTTTACTCATTTTTACACCCCAGACACCTAAGTTATCTAAAATACGAAGTATATAACGATACGGCGGACATTTATGATTAACCTCAAAATATACCACAACGGCATAATAATTGCAAAAGCGTGGCGGGACAATAAAACCGCCGCAGATTGTGCGGCGGCGGACTGCCCGGATGCCGAAGTTACTTCCGCTCGCGCAGCATATTCAGCGCGGCGGCGGCGCCGGCGTAACTGCCGATTTCGCGGCGGAGTTCCGACGGCACTATCCCGCAGTCATCGATGAGCTGCCGCCACGCGAAACGGGGCAGATATTTTTTGATCGGATCGGTATAAATATCCCCGATGGCCCAGGCCAGCGTGCCCAGCACCAGTTTCTGCGGATTGAAGGTATTGATGTACATTCCGAACGCCTGGGCGTTGCGCAGACTCATCTCGTCCCAGAGTTTCACCGCATAATCGTCGCCGGCGCGGAACGCTTTTTCCAGCACCACCATATCTATTTTGGAGGCATCGCCTTCAACCAGACGCATGATCATGCTGTCCGGCTTATCCCTGAGTTCGCTCTGCATCCGCAACGCCAGCGCCCGGCCGCCGCAATAGGCTTCATAGCAGCCGGTCATGCCGCAATTGCATTTGCGGCCGCCGAGTTCCAGGCAGATGTGCCCCATTTCGCCCGCGGAGCGCGATTTGGCGCCGCGCACCAGATGATTGGAGGCGATGATACCGCCCCCGATACCGGTACTCATGGTAAGGTAGATGAAATCGGTGCAGCCGCGGCCGGCGCCGAAAAACCATTCCGCCAGCGCGCCGCAGTTGGCGTCATTTTCAAAACACCCCTTTATGCCGAGTTCTTTTTCCAGAAAGGACAGCAACGGCACATTGCGCCACTTGGGATTGTTCGGAGGAGCGATCATAATGCCTTTATCGGCATCCGCCGGATACGGGGCGGAAATACCGAATCCGGCGATTTTACCCATATTCAACCCGGCCTCGGAAACAATGCGCTTCGCTTCGGCGGCCATAAGCGGCAGAATATCGGCCGGATCGGTGTTGACATTTTCAATTCTGGCCTTGCCCAGAATTTTTCCGCCGGCATCCGCCAGCCCGATGCCGATTTTAGTACCGCCGACATCAAAACCCAGAACCACCGTACCGTTTTCCATTACGCTCCTCCCAAAAAATAAAAATATAACCCCGCCGGCATGCGGCGGACTCTTGCAAATGCCGGACCGCTATTATATTTTACAACCGGAACCGATTATATTCAACCGTATCCCGTCGAACGCGAAAGGAGATAAACAATGCTGCCGCCGGTTTTCGCCATGTCATCCATATCCGGATTACTCTACGCTTTTGAAAACAGCGACGGGCTCGGCAAATTCATTGTCGTGGCCCTGCTGGTCTTTTCCTGCATCGCATGGACAATCATGCTTGAAAAAGGCATTGTCTTAAGGCGCGCGAAGCGGCTGAGCGAAGATTTCATGCGCCAGTTCAACGACAACGGCGCGGCGGGAGTGACCAGCCCGCTGCTGCTGCGCACGGCCGCCTCCAACGACGGACCGATAGCGCAAGTATATAACGCCGGAGTGGAAAAACTGCTGGAATTTTACGACACCGGCGCCCCGGGGGGCGTTATCAATACCGGGAAACCGGTGAAACTGACCGAAGAACAGTACAATGCCATAGAAGCGCTGCTGGAAAGCGAAGTATCGCACCAGACGTTTGATTTGGAAAATAAGATCAGCCTGCTGGCGCTGGCGGTAAGTCTGAGCCCGTTTCTGGGGCTCTTCGGCACCGTATGGGGAGTAATGCTGGCGTTCTGCGGCATAGCGGCCGCCGGCAAAGCGGACTTCAACGCTCTGGCGCCGGGTGTTTCGGGAGCACTGCTGACCACAGTGGCCGGTCTGCTGGTGGCCATGCCGTCGATGGTCGGGTACAATCTTATCCTGGGGCTGATCAAAAACACCGTGACCCAGCTGGATAATTTCGAAGATTCCTTCATCGCCAGAATCAAACTGGAGCAGCTGGCGCTCAGCCGGGAAGAAAAACGGCATCAGGCCGCCGCTGAAAATCCGGCCGGCGGAAACGGCAGTCTGTTATGAGAAACCGCAGACGACACCGGGATTCGGCGGCCGGCGCATTCGACCAGATCAACATGGGGCCGCTGCTGGATTTGACCTTCCTGCTGCTGATCGTATTCATGATCACCATGCCGCTGATGGAATACGGCACCCGCATATCGCCGCCGGAAATGGATGCCGACAGTATCGAGGAGCAGGAATTCATCAGTGTGACTTTGACCGACAGCGGGGAAGTGACGGTTGACAATGATATTGTGGAGCGCGGCATGCTGATAGCCAGACTGACCGCGCTGAAAGCGGAGCGCCCCAAGGCGGTGCTGCTGCTGCGCGGCGACCGCACCCGCACTTACGGCGATGTCATCGGGCTGATGGCGGATATGCGCCGGGCCGGATTCGACGATGTCACTCTGGTTACCCAGCCCGAGGAGAAAAGATGACGGCGGACTGGGAAGAAACTCCGGTTCTGCGCCGTCTGCCGGTAAAGTTAAGCGACCGTGGCAGGCGGAAACTGCTCCTGACAGTGATTGCCGCCCATCTGCTGACGATACTCGGACCGGCGGTATATACGCGCATCGAAATGTGGCTGCATCCGGCGGAATCGCGGTTCAAAGTCAAACTGGCGGGAGCGCTTTCCACCGGCCCGGAAGTCGGGCCGCAGCAGCGTACTCCGCCGGCGCCTCCGGCCGCTGCGCAATCCGCGCCGGCCGCTCCTCAGCAGCCGCAAGTCCCCAAAGTTCCGCCGGCACAGCCGCAAGTGACTCAGGCCAAGCCGGTGCCGAAGACTCCGGTTCAACCCAAAGTGAGCAAAGCCAAGCCGGTGCCGAAGACTCCGGTCCAACCCAAAGTGAGCAAAGCCAAGCCGGCGCCGCAACCGGCGCCGGCCAAACCTCAGCCGGCCAAACCCGCTCCCGCCAATGCGAAACAGCAGCCGAAACCGAAAAAAGATCCCAATGCCGGAGTATATCAGGGCGGCGGAAGCAATTTCAATCCGGCGGTTCCGGCCGGCCTGCACAATTATGCACAGACGCTCGGCAAACAGAACAACGCCTCCCCCGGCGGCGGTCAGGACGGGGAAGACCCTAAATACTGGGACAATCTCGACAAATTTTTCCAGTTGAAGTGTCCGACCCTGTCGCGGGCGTTCATGAGCGATCCGCCGCCGGAGACGGAAATTTCCATCACGGTGGAGGCCGACGGCAGAGTTTCCGCCAAACGCATCAGTCAGTCAAGCGGCAATAAACACTGGGATGATAAAGTTCAGACAATGCTAAACGGACTTACCGCGGTGCCCGCGCCCAAACACGGCAAATACACCATCAAAATCGGATTGAAGGCCATATCCGAATAAAGGATAGTTCCCGGATTCCGGCACTGCCTAAAACGATCGCATCCTTTGATACCGGGGGCTGAAAGCGCGGTTCAGTGTGCAAACTTGAAGTTTTACACCATCCTTGAAAAAAGAACTTGACACCTCGAAACAAGAACCATAATTCAGCGCCACAGCTCAACAAATCAACAAAATTCATTTACATTTCTATCAATCACAGTGAAGCTCCAAGAGACTTTTGCCAATAAAAAGGCAAACTTCATTGGCAAAAGTCTATGCGGTTTTGAACATAGATCAGTCCATGGCAAAAAAATCCAAATCATTTCTCTGCATCAGCTCTCGCGGAGATAAACCATTCTCTAGCACGTGGGCATCCATCATCGTTTCAACATCTTGAGGGAATTCAAATGAATGCTCCACGCCTTGCCGATCGACATAATAAATGTTATCTCCCCAGGAAAAATAATATTCTATGCCTTTATATCCTATTCTAACGCAATTCCAACCAGGAGAACTAAGGTAATCATAGAAGACTTCTTCCCATGTATTCATTTCTTTCGTTTCAGAGTAATTCAACATTGTTATCTCCTTGTTTTGATTTTATTAAGTAATTTATCAAGAACCTTCTTCTCTCGTGGATTTAGCAAGCGAGGAGGTTTTCGTTCAACGCTTCCATTCTTATGATGAACCCAAACATGGATATGAGGTTCCCCCAATGGTAAATTACCATGTGAATGCCCCCAATCTATATCATATTTTGGTTTTCTTCCTCTATAAAAACGCATCTGGTTGATGTGTCCTTTACTATGCTTCATGAAGATGAGTATTTGAATACAAAGGCAAGCCTGAACTAGGATTTGTTACGAGCCTTGGGGCGGTTGTTCCGCTGGCGTTTACTGCATTGCTCCGGCCCTCATGTATAATATCTCAAAACCTCGACTGCTCCGCCACGCTGGATATGCCGCCTCAAACTGGTCAACTTTGCAGAGTGGTCAACAACGCGGCATTATGGAAGGACGGGAGACGGCTGGCTCCGCCTCAAACTGGTCAACTTTGCAGAGTGGTCAACTGACTGG
>JAZRUY010000031.1:0-24062 GCA_045598845.1 Victivallaceae bacterium | reverse complement strand
GCCGGTGCGCAAAGGAAGAAACAGTATCGAAGTGGAAATTCTGGCCGGCAGCCTCGGATGCGGCTTCACCATGAACAGTTTTAAGCCGTCGCCGGATCTGCTGCTGAAAGCCGTGGACCGGGAGGAATTCCTGGAAATATTTCCCGGCTATTCCCCGATAAAATACGGCCCGTATTTAAGTTTTCCGTCTTACGGTGCGGTAAGTGTAAATTTCAGTACCGACCGCGAATCGTTCGGAGCGGTGGATTTCCGTCCCGCCGGAACGCCGGAATGGACCAGGCGCATCGCTCTGCTGGGCGGATTATCCAGACATGACAGCAGCCATTTCAGCATCAGGCTGGACGGGCTGGAGCCCGGCAGGCGTTACGAGTATCGTCCCGTAATACGGTATGCGCTGGAAATGCCGGATCTGTACCCCCCGGAAATCTACAGTTTTACCGCGCCGGACAAAGAAGAATACACCGTGTTCATCACCTCGGACACTCAATCAAGCGATGCGGACACCGCGGCGCAGATGCGTTCCTATTATGACCGCTGCGGTCTTAAAGAAGCGGATTATTTTGCCAGTCTGGGCGACAACACCAACGGCATGCACAATGCCGAGCATGCTATATTCAGTCATTTCATGGGTGGAGTCCCGGCTGAATACTGGGCTGAGCATCCGATGATTTTCGTCCGCGGAAATCATGAGTACCGAGGCGATGACGCCGCCAAATATTTCCGGTATTGCGCCTTTCCCGACGGCAAAAGCTACGGGATGTTTTCGCTGGGGAAAGTCTGTTTCATAGTACTGGATTCCCTCGAAGATCAGGAACGGAATGTGGAGAGATCGCCATACACCGCCACTTTCCATCCGGATGAATACATCGCGGAACAGGCCGGATTCTTCAAAAAAGCGGTGCAAAGCGAAGAATTCAACCGCGCTAAATTCCGGATAATACTCTGCCACTATTCCAATCACAGCGACGGCGGCGAGGAATTCATGCGCAATAATATCCGGCGCATAACCGGAGGAATGCTGGAAGGACGCAATCCGCGATGCAAACTGCATTTGTGGCTCAGCGGGCATACCCATCATTACGGAAGGACAATACCGCTGAGCAACAGGTGCAAATTGACAGCCCCGCCCCGCCGGAAGGCGATATCCGACGGCAGCGGGATCAGTTTTCCGATAGTCATCAACGACGGCCCGGATTACGGCGGATATGACGCCACGGCGCTGAAACTGCAAGTTACGAAAGACAAGCTGATTGTAACCGCATTGCTGCCGGATGGTACCGTATTTGACTGTTTTTCGGTTGACGAGGAAGGTACCGTAAACGAATTACCGGTGACGAACGAAGTTCTAAAGGATTTTGATTTGACTAAGTGCGAATGAACCGGATAAACCATAAAAAGCGCGCAAAAACCTCCCAATTGGGAGGTTTTTTATTATACCAGGATTGACGCATACCTGAAAACACTGATAAAAAACGCCGAAAAAGATTACATAAGAAGACTGAACAACAATAAGAATTCACCGACCAGTGAAAGGTCTCTTGACGAAAGGCTTGAAGGCGATGACGGAGACAGCCGCACTGCGGGGGATTTAACTCCGGACGAGGCGGGGGAAGAGCGGGCGGAGAAAGCATTGAACAGCGAGCGTTTGCGCACACTGCTTAGCAGCCCGGAGTTCCGGGAAACACTGCGGACGGAAAACCAGCGCGATACTCTCGATGCCGTGCTGGCCGGTGCGATGGACGCAAAGTCGCTTGCGGAGAGGCTGGGCATCAGCGAACAGAACGCGAACAACAGGCTTACCTTTCTTGCTGACAAGGCGCGGAAATTCTACGAGGCGAACAGCACAAGGTACTCCGAGAAGAGGGGAAGCGGGTATGACGGTTACTCCATGTCCAACAACGCAAGGGCGGCATACGAAAACAACGAAATGCCGTTAAGCAAGTGGAGCAAAAACGAAATACTCCGCGCGGCGGCGGATATTGACCCGGAAAAAGCGGAACTGCTGAAAAAGGTAAAACTGCCGGTACTGCGTAAATACGCGCTGCAATCCGCCGGATGGCATCATACATCATCAATGTATAACAGAACCGATTTCTACGGAATAAACAGTGATTTCATAGAGGAACTGACTCCTGAACGGTCGGAAGAACTTGCGAGCATGGATGCTGGCGAGGAAAACGGAAATAAACTTTACCGAGGGGATTTCGAGTATCTCGCATGGAGCGGAACAAGAGCGCATCCGAAGGCAAACGAGGTAAAACTCGAAGATGTCAACATAGAGGAACGCGGCAAATTCTACTATGTGTATGACGACAACGGCGAACTGCTGGTCAAGAAACTGATGACAAGCAACGGAACCTATGCGCACCGCACCGGGGAATACAGGGCAAGCAATACGGCGGAGCAGAACAACGCGGAAGAAGAAAAAACGCTTGGTGCGCTCCGTGAGGAAATGTATCAGAAATATCTTGACGCTGTTTCTGAAAAAAGAAATTCGGAAAAAAGAATTTTCGACAACACCAGCCCGGCGGCAAGGGAATTTCTGGGGGCATCGTTTGATGACGAGAGAGGATTCTCAATAGATAACGGTAAGGTGGAACGCACCACAAAAAAGCAGCATGCGTATTTACTCGGACGCAAACCGACCACGGAGGATTACAAGAACGGGCTGGAGAACTTTTTCCACAAAGGAGAGCAACGCGCGGCAAGGAACGAACAAGGCGGGTACAGTATTGAAACATGGAACGGAAAAGAGTGGGTAGGAGAATCCGGTGCGGATTACTCCGAAAAGAAGTACACGCTTAAAAACGCCATCGCTTCAAAACCAGGATATACTGTTGCCAGCGTGAACGAGAACAGCGGAACAGAACTCAACAATTCAAAAGGGGTTGTATGCAGCAGAATAAATCAGGTGTTCGACCCTGCGGAAGCGCCGAAAGAGAAATTCATCGCATGGATTACCGCTAAGGTAAACAAGTATATGACCGAGTCCGGGATGATAAACACCAAGGTTTTCACTCCGGCAATCGGCAAAGGCGTATCTTTAGAAAAATCCACCGCTCAAAGTCTTGGCAATCACGGAGGACCTAACGAAAAATACAACATTATTCCGGTCATTCCGGAGATGCTGGAAAACGCGGTAAAAATACAGACGGAGGTGCATAAAGACCCGAAAGGGAACGCCGTAAACTCGTACAGCCATCTTCTTGCCAGTAAGGTCAGGTATGGCGGAGAACGGTATATCGCCGCAATGGTGATTCACGAAAACGACAATCAAGTGTATTACGACCATTCAATAACGCTCTTGAAAGAAAAGGAAGCGGATTCCGTTGAAAGGGGTGATGCCGCGACAGCGACCCCGGTAACTTCCAACTCCGCTTCCGTGCTTAATGTAGTGCGTAACGCGCTGATGTCAAGCGGTTTTGATTATAATAACAAAAAAAATACTGATTTTTCCGAAAAGAAGACCGCCCCCCGCAAGCAGGTGAAGCCGACCGGAGCGACCATGAGCGAGGAAGCGTCCGCAATGTGGGACGGGCTGATGGAGGACGCCAAGTACCGGAAGGAAACCGTTGCCGGGTGGCTGGACAAGGCGAAAGAGTGGATAACCAGCCGGGGCGGAATAAACAACGCGCTTAACGATTTAGTCCGTGGCTACGGTCCGGTGGAGCGCCATGTGAGGGGCGCGGCTATCCAGCATATCATGGCGAACGGCGACATAGCCGACCGTGAAAAACTGCAGAAAGTGATGTGGAACTACATTGACGAAGGAACAATGTGGGGAAAAGAAGGAGCGTCGCGCCGTAAAATAATATCCGGCATGGGCAAAATTGAACAGGCGAAATACTTCTTCCACAAACTCGACCGGGATATGCCCGACCGGGACAAGACGCGTCTGCGCAATGACATCAAGGCGAAGTTCGGAGTCGACATATTCGACCTTGACAACGAAACGCTGAACAACCGGAGCAAACTGGACGCGATACTCCGAGAGGTGTCGTCCGGACAGGCGGGGTGGCTGGACAAGGCTTACGAATTCTGGATTAACTCGATACTCTCCGGCCCGAAAACCCATGCCGCCAACATTGCGGGCAACACCGTCAACGCCGCATACGAACTGGGGGTAAAGAGATTCGCCGAGGCGGTAATCAATTCCGTTGCCAGACGCAAGGACGGCGCGACATTCGGGGAGTTCAGGGAAATGTGGCGGCACTTCGACTTCCGCACCGCATGGAAGAACGCCAATTTTGAACTGGAAATGCTTTCCGGAGACGGAAAACTGGACAGCGGCAGAGTCGCAATCGGCGGTAAAAAGGGCAGAATAATCCGCATTCCGACAAGACTGTTGCAGTTCGCGGACGAACTGGCAAAGGGTATCGTTACCCCGATGGAAAGCGCGGCCTACGCCTACCGGCAGGGCAAAGCGAAACTGAAAAATGCTATTACTGAATTGTGTTCCGGAACACGAAATCCCGTAACGGATTGCAAACATAATCACGCGCATATATATTCTTTCTGAACAGTCGGCCGCTGAAATAAAAAAACGAAGTACACCTATGCATCCGAACAACCGGAAACATCTACTCGCCGCAGGCGCTGTCATCGCAGCCGTTCCGGCGCTGCTGCTGCTGCAAACCAAAGTAAAAACTTTTCCGGAATCCCAGGAGAACCATCCTTTGTACAACGAATACATAGAGCAGCAGTGGCTGTACTGGAATTATATACGGATGACCGAAAACAATTCCGCGGACAATATGCTTAAACTGGCCGGATTCTTTCTCGGCAAACGCGATTTTATATCGGCGGAAACATACTTGAATTTCGCATTCGGTTCGCTTAAAATGCCCGAGGCGGCAATAGCGCTCGGTGATTTGCACAGCAAAAACGGCAACCGGGAGGACGCCTTGCGCTGGTATCGCGCCGCCTTGAATTCGGAAAGGATTCATACAGTCCCGGACGGCGAAACGACATGTCTTGACCGCATAAAAGAACTGGAAGCGCAAACAAAATGACCCCGGACGGCAATAACCGGACTGAAAAAGGCGGCAATGCCGTCGCCGATGCCTTTTTGACCGCGGCACTGGCACTGCTCGCTTCTCTGGGCACAGCATATCTGCGCGGGGCGAATTTCCTGCATGCGGAAACCGCTCATTTCCTGACCCATTATCTGGATATCCGGCTTACCCTGCCGGAAAAAATATTCGATCCGCTGCTGAACGACTGGGGATGCTATCAGGGGCGTGAGTTAAGTTATCTTTTCGATGCGGCGGATGCCGGTATTTTCGCGTGGGCGGCGGGAAACGGCTACCTGATATTCACTTCAGCCGTAAGCATTGCCGCAGCGGCGGCGACCGCCGGACTGACGGCCTTTTATTTTCGCCGGCTGTATTCCGGAATTCCCCGTTTCGCCGCAATCGCGCTGGCATTGAGTTTTATTTTCTGCGGTTGTGTTAATTCATTTTTACTCTACCGCACCGCCAAACCGCTGACCGCGCTGTGCATAGTCCGGTTCACCGGAGAATTCATTACCGCCTGCCGCAACGGGTTCCGCCTGAAGCGCAACATTGCGGCAATGGCCGTTTCGGCGATGCTGGCGGCGCTGCTCGACCGGCAGGGAATGTTTTTCTGCGGCGGCGCCGCCGGCACAACCGGCCTGCTGCTGGCAGGAGCGGTAATATTTCCGGGCATCTTTCCCTTCGACCCGAAAGCGGTGCAGAGAGCGGCGGGATGGCTGCTTGCCGCTCTTGCAGCCGCCACTTTTTACAACTTGATTGCCGGACCGTGGCTGATTCACTGTATCAACGGCTATTTTCCGTCCTTTGCTTATCAGCAAAATTCACCGCCGCCGGTGATTTATACCGTCCGGCACGGGTTATGGTACATAGCGGTAAATTTCGGGCATTGTTTTTCAGGCACCGGCTGCAGACCGGTCAATACCGTTATCGGAGCGGCGGCATTGCTGGTCTGTATTCACCGGCTGGCGCACAAACGGCCGGCCGCGGCGGCGGGATTCTGCGTGATTATCGCGGCAATGTGGATATGCGCCACCATGATGATTACCAGACATATCGAAATGCTGAACGGCGGAACACTGTACGGTAATTATTTCATAACCTTTCTGGTGTTGCTGTGGTATCTGCTGGCGGCAACCGTATCCACCCTGCGCGGAAAATACGCGGGGATGCTGTGCGCCGCGCTGCTTGCGCTGACCATTCTGGGGTGCGCAACGGAATTATTACCGGCACGGCGACGGGAAATACCTTCCGGAGAAGATCAGTCCAGGGAAAGACAGCAAACGGAAAGTATAATATATGCGATAAAGCATAGCGGCCAGGACATCAGAACCATGCCTTTGCCGGAGCGCAGCCGCAACTTCATCCGCAGAATGCGGGAAATATACCGCCGGTAAAATCATGAAAAAAAGAACAGCAACCGCAACCGGATATTTGATCTCGGCAATCTGCGCCGTTTTTTTGATTCTGCTGCTGATGGCGGCGCAAAATTTCCTGGCATTTTTTCCGCAGGATCAAAGCGGCCATCCGGAATTCCGGGAAATATCGGAACGGGAATATTTAGTTTATCAATACCGGCACACATTCGACAACCGGGATCCGGAAGCGCTGGAAAAACTGGTGCGAGGATATCTTGACCGCGGAGATGAAGTGTCCGCGGATACATTTCTGACCGTCGGGGAAAAGCAACTGAACATAACCGGAGCGGCGGATCTGCGGAAAAGGCTGTCCGAAGAATATCCGGAGGCAGGACGGCTTAAACATGAATGACCGGCGGACAGTGATTCGGGAAACGCTTGCCGGTTTTCTGACCGCCTGCGGTCTGGCGGTAATCATCGCCGCCGTATGCGGGCGCGGCTGGCTGCAGGCCGAATCCGGGCAGTTTATTGTCAACTATCTGCGCACCGACCGCAGTTTAGCGGCCATGGTGTTCGATCCGCTGATGAACGACTGGAGTTATTTCCAAAGCCGCGAACTCAATTATCTGCTGGATCTATACAATGCCAGACTGCTGGCTCTATGCGCCGGATACGGTTTTCTGCACCTGCAGTCGATCCTTACCGTGCCTATCGCGGCGGCGACAGTGGCCCTGATGATCTACTATACCCGTTCGCTGTATCCGCGGCTTCCGGCGGTAACAGTGCATATCGCCGCCCAATCCTATTTACTGACCGGGAGCGTATGCGACGGCGGATTCGTGTTTTTCCGCACGGCCAAACCGCTGGCGGCGTTATTCCTGGTATGGGGCGTCTTTCTTTTCATTGAGCAGTACCGGGACAATTTCAGAAATTCCGGCAAAACCGCAGGCATGGGAATAATCATGCTGCTGGCTTCGCTCAGCGACCGGCAAGGGGCTTTTTTCGCAGCCGGGTTAGCCGGTTTTTCCGCATTGCTGCTGGGAGCGTCCGCAATACCGGCTCTCGCCGTCCGGTGCGGCATCAGGCATGACCTGGATAAAAAAACGCTGCTGTATGCGGTAATATTTTTTGTCGGAATCATAGCAGCCGCGGCGGTTTACGATCTCGTACTGGCTCCGCTGATCATCCATGCCTGCAACGGCTATTACCCTTCCTACTTCTGTCAGCAGGTACCGTTCGCAGGATGGAGCATTCCGTTGCTCAAAGCACCGAAATTCATTTTCGCAAATACGGGGTTCTATTTAACCTCCTATCCGGCCGCCGCAATCAATGTAATCACCGGGATAATCATGCTGACGGCGGTAACCGCGGTCTTTGTCAGAAAAAAACGGTCAGCGCTCTGGGCTTTTATAATCTGCATGGCGGCGGCCGCGACCGCATCGACTATTATGGTATGGCGTCTGCAGCCGATAACAGAGTATCCTACCATATACAGCAATTATTTCTCGCCTTTTCTGGCTATGTTCTGGATTTTCGGGATGCAGGCCGCGGATGCGGGCGGAAAAACAGCCCGGACAATCTGGAGGTGCGTTACCGCGGTATCGATAATAACTTATGTGCTGTTCGTAATTATCATGCCGCCGCCGGTCACCGGTAATTGCGATTCGGCGCTGGAGCGCGCGCAGACTCCCGTGATAATGCGGGCGGTAAAGGATAAAAGCATCGATATACGCACTGTCCCGTGCTCGGAACGCCAGCGCAACTTCATCCGCAAAATGCGGGAAATATATTGTACCGGCCGCCGCTGATTTATTTCGCGATATCGCGGAAAAACGCTCCGGTGACCGCCGCTAAAACCGAAGGCGGGATTTCAATCGCCAGACCGATTCGGCCGCCGCTGATGAAAACCGTATCCCAAAGCCGCGCGGTTTCATCCAGAAATACGGGAAAAAGCTTTTTCATGCCGATCGGAGAACAGCCGCCGTGCACATAACCGGTAAGCGGAAACAATTCCCGCTGCGCGACCATATCCATCCGTTTGTTACCGGCCGCCGCCGCGGCGAGTTTTAAATTTAAATTGCAGGAACCGGGAATCACGAACACAAAAAAAGCATCCCGGGAATCTCCCCTGGCGACAAGCGTTTTGAACACCCGTTCAGGCGGAACTCCGAGTTTAGCGGCCATAGCGACCGCATTAAGTTCATTTGAGGCGATATTATACTCATACGGCCGGTAAGGAATATTTTTCCCGTCCAGCAGACGCAGCGCATTAGTCTTATGCACCGGCATTCATCTGGCTCCGCGGGCGAAAAAAACGGCGGGAAAGGTCTTTACAAAAATATAAAAATCCAGCCAGAACGTCCAGTTACGGATATAGTAAACATCAAGCCGCACTCTGTCGGCGTAATCCAGATTGCTCCGTCCGGAAATTTGCCACAGGCCAGTAATACCGGGTTTAACGCTGGAGAACAAATCGTAATATGCGCCGTAATAGCGGACTTCCCTTTCCACAATCGGGCGCGGACCGATCAGAGACATATCGCCCCGCAGTACATTGATGAGTTGCGGAAGTTCATCAATGGAGGTACGGCGCAACAGCGCTCCGAACGGTGTTATCCGGGGATCTTTTCTGATTTTAAAGTTATTCTCCCATTCCTCCCGCATATCCGGGCGGCGGGAAAGTATCCGCTCCAGCCGTTCATCGGCATTTTCATACATAGTGCGGAATTTAAGCACTGAAATCGGACGGCCGCCCTTGCCCAGCCGGTGCGCGCGGTAAAAAACAGGACCGCGGCTGCTTATTTTCACCGCAACGCATAACAGCAGAAACAGCGGCAATACCGCCGCAAGCGATAAAGACACGAAAAAAATCTCCGTCGCGCGTTTCAAAAAAATCACCATGTGGTACTTCGTACGGTTACTGATTTCCAATGCGCCGAAACCTCCGACTTCAACCGGATGACTCCACAAAACCGGAAAAACCGTTTTTTCCGACACAATCATAATATTATGAAAAATCCGGTTCCAATCGTCAAAACGCTCCCGGTTTTCATTCAGATTCATTTCCACAATCAAATTATCAACCGGAAACGCATCGGCCAAACCGTCTATTTCCCCGGTAACGCATCCAGGACGAATCCATTCGGCGTCTCCGGCGCCGAAAACCCCGGCGATCTCAATCCCGTAGTAAGAATCAGCGTCAAAAAAGCGGTACAACTGACGCAGTAACTGACAATCATGCCCGGCCAGATATGCCTTGCGCTGGAAAAGACCGGCTTTCTTCATCATCCGGCGAACCAGCCATCGGAAACAAAATATGAATATCAAAGAGAATATCAGCGATATGCCGAGCCCGATACGGGAAAAATATTCCGCCGTCCGCGTCAGACTGAAAATCGTCCAGCAAAAAGCATAACCGGAGAAAGTTGAAATCGTAAGCCGGCGCAACTCTTCAACCGGGGAAACACCGAAACCGGGATAGCACGGATTACCGCAATAAAGACGGCTGAACATATTGATTATGCAAATAAGCACAGGCACCGGAGCCAGGCGCAGCAGAATACCGGAAGGATAATAAGCGCCGAAACAGGCGTATAATGACAAACCGCAAAACAATGCCAGCGCAACGGAAAAAAAATCCGCGGCAACAAATAACCACACCCGTCCGTATCGTCTCACTGAAAGCCCCGCCCGTTCGATAAAAACAGCAACTAATGCGCCGCGGCAAACATCAGCGCACTTTTACGCCGTTCTTGCTGAGGAAATCCTTCAAATCACCGATATCTATGATATGGAAGTGAAAAACACTCGCGGCAAGCAATACCGAGGCGCCGGCATCGGCCGCGGCTAAAAAGTCATCCATTTTACCGGCGCCGCCGGAAGCGACGATTTTGGCGGAACAGGCTTCGTGCATGGCTCTTATAACCGGCAAATCGTATCCGGTTTTCGCGCCGTCGCCGGCTTTACTGGTCGGAAGTATCACCCGCACCCCCATATCATCCGCCCGGCGCGCCCAATCCAAGGCATCGTAACCGGTGGCCGTACGGCCGCCGTCGATAAAAACCTCATATCCGGACGGCATGTCGCCGTTAACATCCACATCAATCGCGACTGTGACCGCATCCGCGCCGAATTCGGCAATCAGATTGCGGATAAAATCCGGATTGCGGAATCCGGCTGAACTGACACTGATTTTATCCGCTCCGGCTTTCAGCACCGCCCGGGCTCCGTCCATATCCGCGATACCGCCGCCGACTGTAAAAGGAATCGTGCAGACTTCGGCGACCCGCTTAACGACTTCAACAAGCGTGCGGCGTTTTTCCACAGTAGCGGTTATATCCAGCATCGCCAGTTCATCGGCTCCCGCCGCGATATAAGCTTTCGCGCATTCCACCGGATCGCCGGCATCGGCGATATCCACGAAATGCACCCCTTTAACCACCCGTCCGTCGCGCATATCCAGGCACGGCATAATCGCAACCGCGTCATTTTCCATAAAAACCACCGTTCCTTTCCGTCTTTCAGAGCAAATGCCCCATTTTACGTTTCTTGGTATCGAGATAGAACGCGTCTTCAGGTGTCGGCTCGATAATCAGCGGCACCCGTTCGGTTATCTTCATATCATATCCGGAAATACCGACCAGTTTACGGGGGTTATTGGTGAGCAGACGCACCGATTTCACCCCCAGATCAAGCAGTATCTGCACCCCGATCCCGTATTCCCGTAAATCAGAGGCGAATCCCAGCCGGTGATTCGCCTCCACCGTGTCGCATCCGTCATCCTGCAGTTTGTACGCGCTGATCTTATTGAATATACCGATTCCGCGCCCCTCCTGCCGCAGATAAACCAGCACTCCGGAACCGTTTTCGGCAATTTTCCGCATGGCATTATGCAACTGCTCGCCGCAATCGCAGCGCCGCGAGCCGAACACATCTCCGGTCAGGCATTCGCTGTGCACCCGCACCAATACGTTTTCCCTTCCGGAAACCTCGCCGCACACCAGCGCCACATGTTCAAAGGAATCGATTTTAGTCCGGTATGCGACTGCCCGGAAATCACCGTAAGCAGTCGGCAACCTGGCCTCGGCTCCGCGGATGATAAGTTTCTCGTGCCGGCGGCGGTAGGCGATCAGATCCGCGACAGTCCCCCATTTCAAATTATGCTTTTTACGGAACTCGTTGAGTTGCGGAAGACGAGCCATCGTACCGTCGGGATTCATTATTTCGCAACATACTCCGGCCGGCGCGAACCCGGCCAACCCGGCTAAATCCACCGTCGCCTCGGTATGACCGGCCCGGTGCAAAACACCGCCGGGCCTGGCAATCAGAGGGAACATATGCCCCGGAGATACAAAACTGGAAGGCGTACAGGAGGTGTCGCTGAGCGCCTGAACGGTACGGCAACGGTCAAAAGCGGAAATGCCGGTCGTAGTACCATCTTTGGCATCAACGCTTTGCGTAAACGCGGTACCGAACGGATCCGTAAGCGAAGCCGGAGTACGCAACCCCAGCGCCGCCGCCCGCTCGGCGGTGATCGGAGCGCAGATAAGCCCGCAGGCGTGAGTGGCGATAAAAGCGATCTTCTCCGGCGTGACGCAGGCGGACGCCATGACCAGATCACCTTCGTTTTCACGGTTCTCATCATCGGTGATAACCACCATATTGCCGCGTTTTATTTCAGCAATGAGCTCTTCCGGAGTATCAAAAACAAAATCCGCCATTTCAAATTACCTCAAATCGCCACAATACGGGAAAATGACTCAATGCCAGAGGCTTTTCCCGTCATGTGATCAAAGTTCACCACGGTGCAATCCACCCTGATATCCCCTTTTTCAACCACTTCCAGACGGTTGGGCATACCGGTGGTGAATTTACTCAGCACGTCTTCCACGCTGCGCCCCAATACACTTCTTTCCGCGCCGGCCATGCCGGCATCGGTTATCCTGGCGGTTCCGCCCGGCAGCACGCAGGCGTCGGCGGTCCGCACATGAGTATGGGTACCGAACATCGCGGTTATTCTGCCGTCAAGATAGTATCCCATCGCCAGTTTTTCACTGGTCGCTTCCGCATGAAAATCAACTATTATGTTTTTCACCGCCGGCGGCAGTGACCGTAAAATCTCATCCGCCTTATCGAACGGATCAAAAGCGGAATCCCGCATAAAAACCTTGCCCTGCAGCGAAATAACAGCGATTTCGCCGCCTGACGGGTTGCGGAACACTCCGTATCCGCGGCCGGGTTGACCGTCTTTCAGATTAGCAGGACGGATAACCCGCGGCAAAACAGTGATATCGCGCTCGAAACCGCGCTGATCCCAGACATGATCACCGGCGGTGACCACATCCGCCACGGTAAGCAGATCGGCAACGGTTCCTGAAGTAAGACCGTTGCCGGCGGCGGAATTTTCGCCGTTGACAATCACGAACCGGCAGTTTTTTTCGCGCCGCAGTTCAGGAACCAGCGCTTTTACCGCTTCCCGCCCGCCCTTGCCGACAACATCACCGATAAACAGCAGATTCATCTCTGTCACCGATTCCTAACTGGATAATGCGCAATAATCCGCAATCACTGAATTTCAACGAAAATCAATCGCTTAAATATAATGCGTTACCGGTGTTCAGTCAAGCATAAATCCGGGTTGCAACACCGTCGGTTTCCAGCTATATTACTATTGCCATGATTATAAGCGGACACAGCGGAAATAAAGTGAATTTGCAGAAGGCGCTGAAATGGCTGCCGGTGTTATTCGCAGCCGGCGCGGTTTTTGCGCTGGCAAGATATTCACCCCTGGTCAATGATGATTATTTCTGCCTGTACAAAAATACCCCGGGAACTCCGTTCTTCGCCCTGGATTTCGGACGGGCCGAGCGCATTCTCACCCTGACGGATGTCGCGGAATCAGTGCGCAACATGTATTTCGACTGGAGCGGCAGGATATTTTACCTTTCCACGGTTAAAACTTTCCTCATGTTCGATAAAATCTGGTATGATCTGGTCAATGCCGGATTCACCGCCGCCGCGATAGTGCTTGCCGTCCGCATCGCCATGGGACGGCGACCGGCGCCGGTCTGGCTGATCGCCGCGGCCGCCGGACTGTTCCTGCTCTGCGCCCCTGCGCCGGGGCAAACGCTGGTCTGGGGCTCCGGTACCGTCTGTTATCTGTGGCCGGCCTGCTTTTATCTGTTCCTTCTGTGGCGGTACCGCGACATACTGGAATACGGTATTCCCGGGCATGGCGGACTGTTTGCCTGCCCTCTTTTATTCATCACCGGAATGATCGCCGGCAACGCCAATGAAAACACCGCCGGCGCAGTTATTTTAACAGCGGCGGCCATGATGCTGATGATAAAAAAGAAGTGCGGGAAGATTCCGCCGCGCCTGTGGTGCGGCATAGCGGGGCTTGCCGCCGGGCTTGCGTTAATGCTCTCCGCGCCGGGGTTGCGTTGCCGGATTGCCTACGAGCATCACTGTTTCAGAGGTTTTTTCTACGGCGCGGCGTTGCAAACCGCCTATCTTTTCAGCCTTATCCCCGGCTTGTTTCCGCTGAACGCCGGACTGTTGTGGATTCTGTTCCGGAGACGTGAAGCGGATCTGAAACTGCCGTTGTTGTTTATTTGTACCGGACTGGCGGCCTGTTATGTAATGGCATTATCACCGTATGCGCCGGGAAGAGCGGTATTCGGTTGTTTTATCCTGATGCTTCCGGCATCGCTGATGCTGCTGGAACGTTTAGACGCGCCGGATTTGCAGAAAGTATTCGCGGCGACAATATTCTGCGCCGGACTGGCGGCGGCCGGACTCGGACTGCGCGATTCGGTTTATACTTTTCAGGCTCATCGGAAAAGGCTGGCGGACTGCCGGGAAGAAGCGGTCGTTGCGCCGGTAATCGGCACCAGCAGATACAATGTACTGTACAAAACCGATGTGCTGCGCGATAACAGCGGCCATTTCATCAACCGGCACTTTGCCGCCGAATACGGCCTGAAAAGCGTCCGCACCGCGGATATGCCGTTTATCAGCGGGATGAAATAACACTGCGGTAAATTTCCAAGTATTTTTCCGTTGTACCGGATATATCAAAGCGCGTTTCAGCCGTATGCCGGGAACACACGCGGAGATTTTCAGGATCCCCTGACAGTATTTTTTCCACCGCGGCGGCCATACCGGCGATATCTCCGGGAGCCGCCAGTTCCCCGTTGCCGCCGCGGACAACCGCATCCGGAATTCCGCAGCAGTCGAATCCGACGGCAGGAGTGCCGCAGGCGGCCGCTTCGAGCGCCGAATTGGGCAAGTTGTCCAATTTGGAAGTGAGCAGCAGGCAATCGGATGCGCTGTAAAGCAAATTCATCTTTTCCTGCCCGCAAACATATCCGGCCGCGATAGTTTCCAGGGGAGAACCGCTCACTTTGCCGCAGCCGACTGTCAGCAGACGCAAATCCGGACGGCGGGAGCGCAGTATCCGCAGCACTTCAAGCAATTCGCCGCCGCCTTTGTTGGGACTGCCGAGATCATCCGCGGCGAAAAGCAGGATTTTACCTTCCGCCGGCAATCCGAGCCGGGTTCGTGCTTCCGCTTTGGGAAAATTCCGCCAGAGCCGCAAATCAATTCCGTTAGGGATAACTGTAACGGAGCACTTTCCTAACAAAGCGCTTTCCGATACTTCATTCCCCAGCCAGCGGCTGGGAGTAATAATCCGCGGCCGCCAATTCATCCACGCTTTCCGTTTGCGTTCAAAATTAATCCGGTCCAGCGCCGGCGCTCCGTTTCCGTATCCGGAAATAAACCGGCGGTCGCCGGAACGGTGGTAATGCCCGGTCGCGCAGATAGCCCAGCAGTCGTGCAGCGTCCACAGCGTCGGCAGATTCAGTTCGGCAAGTTCCGTCAATCCGACCATACCTCCGCCGATCCAATGCAGGTTCACCGCGTCCGGATTCAGCGAACGCAGAAACGCACCCGCTCCGGTAGCGGCGGCAGGATTCAGCGAACGCGGAAACAGGGGATCGTTTCCTCCGTCGCAGCGTAACAGCATACTCTCAAACCTCTGCCGCAGCCGGCACCGCAGCCGGAGCGGCCGCGGCAGCAATACCGTGCCGGGAACCCCCCGCATACCGTCATCATCGGCCACGCACATGACGGAATCAACCCCTTTGCGCAGCAATTCCGTATGCAGCCGCAACACGGCCGCCGCCGCGCCGCCGCGCCGCAGATGGTAGTTGAAATGCACTATTCTCACTGTTTGAACCGCTTTCTGAATTCGTAGATCATTTTGCCTTTTACTCTCGTCCAGAATCCGGGGCGTCTGGAACGCCAGGCGCGTTTCATGGCGGCATAATCCTCCGGAGACGCCGTTTCCGGGCATACCGGGATATCCGCGTCTTCCAATGCAAGCCGCTGCTCAGGCATCCTGCGTTCAGCCGGAGACGGAGTATGCGACGCGCTGCCGTCCAATCCGATATTGCGCACCAGCGGCAATCTGCTCTGCAGCATATGTTTGCCGGCCAGAAACAGCGACGCTTTCCAGCGGATAGCCCAGGATTCTATCTTGCCGGAAGCGGCATCCGCCAGCATGGCGGTAAACGGGAAACTGTTATCGAAATCGAACTGCCGTTCCAGTTTGCGCCGCCGCAGTTCAGCCAGCAGTTCAGAACCGTCCGGATTGAACAATTTCCAGCGGTCTTGCCAGGTGCCCCACCCCCAGCAGTCCGCCCCCGGGAAAAGACAGGTGCGGGACAACTCACCGGGAGGATCCGGCAAAAAAGCGTGCACTGCGCCGATTTCAGGCATGGAGGCGAAACGTTCCAGCGCTTTGTTCATGAATGATAAAAAACCTGGAGCGGTTTCCATATCGTCCTCCAGCACTATCACCCGGCCGGATTCATTCAGCATTTCCGTTACCCCGGATATCACACTGGCCGACAATCCGCGGTTCTGTCCGGAACAACGCAGTTCCGAGGCGGCGAATCCGGAAACTCCGGCGCAAATCCGCCGGACCTCGGCGACATCCTCCTCATCCCCCGGCCGCGCCCCGTCGGAAAATATCACCAGCCGGCTTTCAGACGCGCCGCGGTTACGGGCAAGAGCTTCCAAAGTACGGCGCAAATGCGCCGGACGGCGGTAAACGAACAATGCGACAGGAGCGGGATTCATCGCGGACATTCCTCCAGAAACAACGGGGCGTCGGCACGCGACATCCGGCGGCAGCGTTTGATCAGAACACGGTTGTTCCAGCAAAAAAGCAAAGCGGAAAAAACTTCTTTGTCAAATCTTTTCAAGGCATGTGCGAATGCCTTAAAACGGAAAAAACTTCCCTGCCCGGGATTAAGCATATCCGCCAGATATGCGGCAAGAAAACCGGACGCGGGTTTTCTGCCCTCCCGCGCGTGCCGTGCATAAACCCGGCCGGCCACTCCCAATTTCAATCCGCGGCAAAATATCCGGTTGCGGAGATCATCATCTTCGCCGCAGTGACGGAATAAAGGATTAAAACCGCCTGCCCGCCGCAGGGCCTCCGGAGTGATCAGCCAGGCGGCGGCGTTGCCACGGGTGGAATAATATAATTCCCGCAGCCGGCCGGTTTGAAAATCAGCGGCAAAACCGGGGCAGAAACATTCCGAATTGTAAACGGCGAATCCGGAATCTAAAATTTTCCCGTTTCCCTGCATATGCACCGGTGAAATTATTCCGCATTCCGGATGGACGGCCATAATCCGCATCAATTCAAGCAGAGCATCAACATCAATCCCGGCATCCTGATTCAACAGAAAAGCGGCGGCGCCGCGGTCAAGAGCCATCCGCATGCCGATGTTGTTCGCCGGACCGAACCCCAGATTCTTTCCGTTTTCTATTACCGTGAAATCCGGATATTTACCGCGCAGCATAGCGGCGGTACCGTCGGAGGAACCGTTGTCCACCGCAATAACCCTCCAGCCGTCAGGCAGCGATGCCAGAGGATGAAAACACAGTTCCTCGTATTTAACCGCGTTATAAGTTACGATTATGATATCCAGCGGAACCATGCTCACCCCGCGGAAATATTGTCCAAACGGAACGAATCCCGGCGGAAAGGCGCCGTTATCCGCCTTATCGCCATCGGGCGGAGCGCCGGTAGCGCCAGCATAACCGCATAACCGGCGCAATAGGTGGCCAAGGTAGCCCAGGCCGCTCCGGTCACCCCGAAACGGCGGATAAAAATCCAGTTGAAAGCGATATTGAACAAAGCGTTGAGCACGGTGAGCAGAAGATAGTAGCGCTGCAAATTCTCCACCACAATCCATGAACTCATCGGCGCCCCGGTGAAAATGAACAGCAGCACCAAAGCGTATATACGCATAACGGTAATGCTGCCGGCGAACTGCGGCCCGTATAAACCTGAAATCAGCGGAGCGCAGAAAAACAGCGCCGCCACGCAAACCAGCGCGGCATAAAACATCAGTGCGAACAGTTTATCCAGCCTGGCCGCATAAACTGACCGGTTTTCCGCAGTATTCACCAGCGCTGGCAGAAAGGACATTCCTATGACCGAGGGGATAAAATACAGCAGCTCCACCCATCGCACCGCGACGGCATAGCAGCCGACTTCCGCCTCTCCAAGCATACTGCCGACCATGACCTGGTCTATCCGCATGTATACAGTGACCGCACAGGCCGAAAGCAGAAAAGGCAAAGCATCCGAAACCATCCGGAGCATTTCCGCGGCACCGCCGCCGGTTTTTCCTCCGGTTACGGCACGGGCGGTACGCAAAAAGAAAAACCAGTACATCAAACCGCAGAGAGCCTGAATCAGCGCTTCGGAAAAAGCGAAAAACAGCAAATCCGCTCCGGCAAGCACCAAAACGATCCGCAACAGCGAGACCGCAAGCACGGCAGCTATCTGGGACAGCGCCGAATATTTACCCATTACCCGGGCGCGGAAATACAATTCGAACACAGTCAGCGGGCGGAACGCATATCCTGCCAGTACCGCTGAAATCAGAACCGCGCATCCGGCCGCGCCGGATACGGTGAAAATCAGAAAAAACGTCAGCGCGGCAGTGACCAGAAAACCGCCGCATTTAATTAAAAAACCGGTTTTAAGCAGAACGGACGTATCATCCGGACGCGCGGCCAGATCGCGGATAAGCACCGAATCCAGCCCCGCATCGGCGAAAACCCCGGCCATGGCAGCAATGCTGACGGCGAAATTCAATTTCCCGTAATCGGCCGCCCCCAGACTGCGGGCGACATATACCCCTACTGTAAAACCGACCAGCAGACGCACCGCCTTTTCGGCCAGCAGCCAGACAGAGTTAGCGCCGTAACGCAGCATCCCGCGCGGAATAAAACCGAAAAGATTCTTCAGCAGAACCGGCACAATTCTTTCTCCGCCATTTATGTTAATGAAGATAAAATATCCTTCCGGGCGCTTTTGTCAAATCGGCGCCGCCGCTTTCCGCTTGCTTTATGGCGGATAATATTATATATTTAATATATTTAGGCAAACCGGCAACGGGATTCCGCGTTTCATATTCCGCACAGCGGTGGAATTCAGCGTTATCAGCCCCTTGCTCATGCAGGAGTCTGACAACGGGATTCCGCCGGCGGGTTCCGCCGCGGCAGCGGTGGTGCAATGCGTGGAAATGTGAAACGCCGTTCCGTAAACGTTCCGGTAAAAAAACATTTTCGTAACCCGCAAAGGTATAAGAAAGGACGAATACCGAAAATGGCAGAAGAAAAAATCAATTTCGAGTTCACCGAAAACCGGCAGATGGAAATCGCCACCGGGAAAGTAGCTAAACTGGCCAACGGCGCCTGCACGGTGCGGCTGGGTGACACAATCGTACTGGTTACCGCATGCAGCGGCGCTCCCCGTGATTTCGCGGATTTCTTTCCTCTTCAGGTCGATTACCGCGAAAAGTATGCGGCCGCCGGAAAATTTCCCGGCGGATATATTAAGCGCGAAGGCAAGCCGTCCACCAAGGAAATTCTCACTTGCCGCATGATCGACCGGCCGATCCGCCCGCTGTTTCCGGAAGGCTTTTTCAATGAAGTTCAAGTATGCTGCACCCTGCTCAGCGCCGACGGCGAAAATGAAGCGGATGTGCTGGCGATGGTCGGAGCCTCCGCATCGCTGATGCTCTCTGATCTGCCGTTCAACGGTCCGATAGGAGCGGTGCGCGTGGGGCTTATCGACGGGAAGTATGTGATCAATCCCACCCGCGCCCAGATGGAGAAGAGCAAACTCGAGCTGATTTACGCCGGACGGCCGGATCAGGTTATCATGATCGAAGGCGAAGCCGAATTCGTCAGCGAACAGCAGATGAAGGAAGCGATGTACGCCGCCAACGAAGCGGTCAAAAAGCAGTGCGAAGCGCAGATCGCGCTGGCGGCCAAAGCCGGACGCGCGAAGAAAGAGTATAAATACTATCTGGTGCCGGAGGAGATGAAAGCCTCTATCCGCAGAATTTGCGACGACCGCATCGAGGCGGCCTGCACCATCCCCGGCAAAGAAGAGCGTTCCGTTGCGCTGGACGCTTTGAGAGAAGAAGCCAGAGCGGCTATGCGCGAACAGTTCGCCGCGATGAGCGATCAGGAATACGCGCAGATGACGATGCTCGGGTTCGATGATTATGTGCGCACCAACACCCGCAATCTGATCCTGACCAAGCATTTCCGCGCCGACGGGCGCGACATTACGGAAATCCGTCCGCTTTCCGCCGAGGTTGATGTGCTCCCGGTAGTGCACGGCAGCGCATTGTTCTCCCGCGGCGAAACCCAGGCGCTGGTGCTTGCCACCCTCGGCAACGAAAAGGATGCTCAGGAGTACGATGATCTCACCAGTGAAAGCGGACTTTCCAAAAAGCGTTTTTACCTGCATTACAATTTCCCGAACTTCTCGGTTGGAGAAGTCGGACGCATCACCGGACCGGGACGCCGCGAAATCGGACACGGGAACCTCGCCGAACGTTCGGTCAGCAAGGTAATTCCCAAAGATTTTCCGTATGTCATCCGCTGCGTTTCGGAAATCATGAGCTCCAACGGTTCGACTTCCATGGCCTCCGTCTGCGGCGCGACTTTGGCGCTGATGGCGGCGGGAGTGCCGATCACCGCTCCGGTGGCCGGTATTTCCTGCGGTCTGGTAACCGGTGAAAACGGAGAGCGGCTGCTGCTCACCGATATCATCGGCGCGGAAGACCACTTCGGCGACATGGACTTCAAAGTCTGCGGTACCCGTACCGGGATCACCGGCTTCCAGCTCGACCTCAAGTTGCCCGGCATTCCGATTGACCTGCTCTGCGAAGGCATGGAACGCGACCGGATTGCCAGAATGAAAATTCTGGATGTGATCGAAAACTGCATCGCCGCTCCGCGCGCCGAGATTTCTCCCCGCGCGCCGCGGCTGGAAGTGGTGAAAATAAATCCGGAGAAGATCGGGGCGCTTATAGGTCCCGGCGGAAAGAATATCCGCGCTATCACCGAGGAGACCTGTACCACCATCGATATCGAGGAAGACGGCACTGTCAAAATCATGGCCGCCGACAAAGCGCATCTGGATGCCGCTATCGAGCGCGTCAACGGCTGCACCGCCGAGCCTGAAGTAGGCAAGATCTACCGCGGCAAAGTAGTTACCGTACGCGATTTCGGCGCTTTTGTGGAAATCATGCCGGGAGTGGAAGGCTTGCTGCATATCTCCGCTTTGGCGGATTACCGGGTCGGCAAAGTCACCGATATCTGCAAAGAAGGAGACTATGTGTCCGTCAAGGTTATGGATATCGATCCCGCCAACGGCAAAATCAGCCTGAGCCGCAAAGCGGCGCTGGCGGAAATGGGCGAATAAATCCGTCCGCAAAATCGCTGAACAGAAGCGCCGCGGTAAAACCCGGCGCTTTTTTTTACTGCCCGGTGATGATTTTTCCAGTTTGCCGGATTATGTTAACCCGGACGGTCGTCAGCCGCATGGAGTATCCGGGCGGCCGCGCTTTTAATTAACTGCAGGAGTAAAGATGATGGATTTAAATTTCAACTCTTACCGGCGTCAGGTTCTCGGCTGTTTCATCGGTAAAGCCGTCGGCGGCACTCTGGGAGCGCCGCTGGAAGGTTATCCCGGACCGACCTATCTGGATTATTATGATCCGGTGCCGCAGGGCATGGTCCCCAACGATGATCTGGATTTGCAGGTTGTATGGGCCTGCCGGCTGCGCGATATGCCGGAACCGGTGGTCAATGCGGATTTATTCACCGGAGCATGGCTGAATCATATCGGTTTTCCGTGGGACGAGTACGCGGTAGCCATCCGCAATCTGAAAAACGGGATTATGCCGCCGTTCAGCGGCAGTTACGACAATTATTTCACCGATGGAATGGGATGCGCCATCCGCTCGGAAATCTGGGCCTGTCTGGCTCCCGGCAATCCGGAAAAAGCGGCGGCGATGGCATACGAGGATGCCTGCGTTGACCATGACGGGGACGGTCTGTATGCGGAGGTATTCCTTGCCGCCATGGAATCCGCCGCTTTTTCCGAGCGGGACATACGCAAAATTGTCGCGGCGGGACGTAAATTCATCCCGGACGGACTGAAACTCGGCGCAGCCATAGATGACGCGGTACGCTGGTATGACGAAAAACCTGATTTCCAATATCTTTTCGAAAAAATCACCGGGAAATACCGCAGCGACAATTTTACCGATGTAAAAATCAATCTGGCCATCATTACCGCCGCATTGCTGCTTGGCGACGGAGATTTTTCCCGCAGTATCTGTCATGCGGTGGGATTCGGGGAAGACAGCGACTGCACCGGAGCCACCGTCGGGGCGATCATGGGGCTGCTGCACCCGGACGACATCCCGGAAAAATGGCTCAAACCGATCGGCAAATCACTGGTGCTCAGCCGCGAGATTACCGGGCTCAATCCGCCTCCGGATCTGGATGCGTTTGCCGATATGCTATGCGGAATGAGCAAAAAAATCCGTGTGGAGCCCAAACCGGCGGAGTCTTTCATCAAGCGTCCGGCGCATGCGCTGTACACTACCAGATTCTACGATTTCATGCATCCTTCCACCGAAGCGGGGGAACCGGACACGGAAGTGGAATTCGACGGAACCCGCGCTTTTTGGCCGGGGGATCTGCCCAAGCGCACCGAACTGGTCCTGCGGTTTCAATTCAAGATCGACCGCACCGGCCGCTATGCGGTGATGTTCAACACTTGCGCTCAAAGTGAAATTTCGGTGGACGGAGCGCCGGCGTTCAAACGCGAAATGGGAACCATGGCGCCAAGTTTTCACCGCGCGCCGTGGCATCAGCTCGCTTTTATGGAACTCGCCGCCGGAGTCCATCAGCTGGAAGCCCGTCTGCAACGTCAGCCGGCCGGACGCAAAATCGAATGGGTGATCGGGGTGGCCGATGCGGAAACCATGCAGTGGATTCCGGATGCCGTGCTTTAATAATTATCGGATTACGGAGATAAAATCATGGCTACATTCAGTGAAGATTCGGATTTTTTGAAACGAAGCGGGGTGCAAACGGAAATACTCAGCGACGGCGGGAATACTTTCGCCGCGGTTTCCGGACGTCTCAACGCCCGCGTGCTGACCGCCTCCTGCGCCGGCGCGGACGGTTACAGTTTCGGGTGGTTAAACCGTCCGCTGCTGGAATCCGGAGGCGCGAAACTTCCGCACATAACTCCCTACGGGGGGGAAGACCGCTTGTGGCTCGGGCCGGAAGGCGGCCAGTTTTCCCCCTATTTTCAGCCCGGCAAACCGTTCACTTTCGACAACTGGCAGGTACCGGAGGTATTCGACACCGCGGCATGGCAGCCTCTTGAAGTTCCTCCTGAATATGCCGGGCGTAAAGCGATATATTTCACCGAATGTGAACTGCCCACCTATTGCGGCCAAATAAAAAAAGTGCTGTTGACCAGAGAAATCACCGTGCTCAACCGGGAAGAACTGCGCATGGCGGCCGGCGGAGCGGCGGATGACAGCGGTCTGCAAGCTGGCGGAATAACCACCGTCAATACGCTTTACAACAACGGTGACGAGCCGTGGACCCGCGAAAACGGGGCTTTGTCTCTCTGGGTACTCGGGATGTTCAATGCCGGAGACGGTTGCCGGGCGATTGCGCCGCTGACGCCGGATGACGCGGGCAGCCTGCATGTCAAAAGCGATTATTTCGGTTCAATTCCGCCGGACAGGCTGCGTACGGATAACGAAAAAAAGCGGGTTGAATTGACTGCCGACGGAAATTACCGGGGGAAAATCGGAATTCCGCCGAATGCGGCTAAATGGAAACTCGCCGGCATCGACACGGTCAACCGCGGTCTGACGCTGGTGCGTTGTTCACGGCCGGAATCAGAATATGCGGATTTTGTCAATGCCGCCTGGGAAATGCAGGAAGATCCGTTCCGCGGCGATGCCTTGAACGCCTACAATGACGGCCCCAATCCCACCGGAGAACAGCTGGGCAAATTCTTCGAACTGGAAAGCAGTTCCCCTGCCGCCTTTCTTGCTCCCGGAGAACGGATAAGCCATATTCACACCACCATGCATCTGCAGGGGGAGCCGGAAAACCTTTTGGAGGCTATGGATAAATTTCTGAATTAAGTTAAATAAGTTCCGGGAATTTAATCAAAGCAAAAATGCGGCGCTATCCGCCGCATTTTATTTATAAACCGATGAAACTTTGTAAAACCGGTTATCCGATGTACTTGCGGTATTCCTCC
>JAZRUY010000030.1:0-2177 GCA_045598845.1 Victivallaceae bacterium | reverse complement strand
GCTCCGGAGGAATAAGGTAATCAAAGGCCCGGTCGAGAGAAAGATTGACGATTACTCTGGCAATCAGCATGAGCGCCGCTTTCTTCCGCCGCCGGTTTTACGGCGGACGGCGGTCCGAGCCGAACTGACCGCTTCCGGGTCGAGATACGGTGCCAGATAGCGCCCGGTATGCGATTCAGGATGCAGTGCGACTTGCTCCGGAGTGCCGCAGACAACCACATTGCCGCCGGCGTCACCGCCTTCCGGACCGAGATCGATGATGTAGTCCGCGCATTTGATCACATCCAGATTATGCTCGATCACGATCACGGTATTGCCGGCATCGCGCAGGTCGGCCAGCACTTTGAGCAGTTCGGCGATATCCGCCATATGCAGTCCGGTGGTCGGTTCATCGAGAATATACACGGTATGCCCGCGGGAAACCCTCGCCAGCTCCGCCGCCAGTTTCACCCGCTGCGCCTCGCCGCCCGACAGTGTAGTGGCCGGCTGACCGACCGCCAGATAGCCGAGTCCCACATCGCGCAAAGTAGTGAATTTCCGTTTCAGTCCGGGGACGGCATCGAAGAATTTCAACGCCTCCTCCACCGGCATATTCAATACATCGGCGATGTTCTTCCCCTTGTAGCGCACCGTCAGAGTTTCGCTGTTAAAACGCTTTCCGCCGCAGGCGGAACACTCCACATACACATCGGAAAGGAACTGCATTTCAATCTTGCGGATTCCGTCTCCACGGCACTCCTCGCACCGGCCGCCTTTCACATTGAAACTGAAACGCCCGGGGCCGTAACCCCGCAGTTTCGCTTCCGGAAGCGAAGCGTAAAGTTTGCGGATCAAATCAAAAGCGCCGGTGTAGGTGGCGGGATTGGAACGCGGCGTGCGGCCGATCGGACTCTGGTCGATCACAATGGCCTTATCGATAAGTTTCAGACCTTCAATCGCGCGGTGCGGCCCCGGCTCGGCATCCGCTATGCCGAATTTACGGTTAAGAGCCCGTACCAGAATACCGTTTATAAGCGAACTTTTGCCTGAGCCGGACACTCCGGTAACGCAGCAGAGCGTGCCGAGGGGGATTTCCGCATCCGCGTTTTTCAAATTGTTCAGACAGGCGCCGCGGATAACCAGCCGGCCGCCGTTGCCGGGATTGCGGACGGACGGCACTTCGATTTTCCGGCGTCCGGCAAGAAAATCACCGGTGAGCGAACGGGGAAAACCCGGCAATTCATCCGGTTTGCCGGCCGCCACGATCTCCCCGCCGGCCGTTCCTGCACCCGGACCGAGATCAACCACATAATCCGCCCTCCGTATGGTGTCGAGATCGTGTTCCACCACCACCACGCTGTTGCCGGAGTCGCGCAGATGCTCCAGACTGGTCAGCAACCGGTCGTTGTCGCGCTGATGCAGCCCGATGGAAGGTTCATCGAGAATATAAAGCACCCCCACCAGCCCGCAGCCCAGCTGGGTAGCCAGCCGGATACGCTGCGCCTCCCCTCCCGACAGCGTGGATGAAACCCGGTTGAGAGTAAGATAATCCAATCCAACATCGGAGAGAAATTTCAGCCGGCTGCGGATTTCCTTGAGAATATCGGCGGAAATTTTCCGCTGCTCCTCAGTAAGGTCCAGACCGGCGGCGAATTCCGCCGCCTTACCAACCGGCAAAGCGTTGAACTGCGCGATGTTAAGTCCGCCCACGGTAACCGCCAGCGCGGCCGCGTTCAGCCGGGCGCCGCGGCATACCGGACATTCCCTGGTCATAAGCAGCGCGCGCAGCCGTTCGCGGACGGCATCGGTATCGGTTTCGATCATCCGGCGGCGGAGATTCTCCAGGATACCCTCAAACGGCTTGCTCCACAGATGTTTTTTGCCGCGGATATAATATTCAAAAGTCAGCGGTTCGTCTTCACCGGTACCGTAAAGCAGCAGATGCCGCACTTTTTCCGGCAGGTCGCGGAACGGAGTGGTAAGCATATCCGGACAGAACTGCTCCGCCAGTTTGCGAAGCAGCAGGTTGTAGTACATGATCAGATGGCGCGGACCTTTGCGCCATGCCGGAACAGCGCCCCTGCGGATGGAGAGCGAATCATCCGGCACCACCTTGGCCGGGTCCATCAGTTCCTGCACCCCCAGTCCGTTACAGCACGGGCAGGCTCCGTAAGGGGAATTGAAGGAAAAATTGCGCG
>JAZRUY010000029.1:0-4334 GCA_045598845.1 Victivallaceae bacterium | reverse complement strand
GAGGCAAGAACCTCCTTTTCCACGGAATCGATCTCCTTTTCCGTCGCCAGCGGACTGGCACAGGTGAAATCCAGCATATTGAACCACTGACGGCCGCCGGAATAGTAGTATGAATTACCGGCATAATGCATCTGCTTCCCTGATGCGAAAACCGAAAAAACGAACCGGAACGGATAAGTAATCACGGCAACAACAGGATTCCAGTTGTCCTGATTCTTTTTAGAATAACAATATTCGCCCACCAGATCATCACGGTAATTCTGAACATAATCAATCTTTTTCCGGTGCCGCACGACAATTTGACCGCCGTCTTCCGCCAGCTCATTGTTCTCGGCAACGGTCTTTTCATCCTCGACCGCCAGAGGTACGGTTTCCTTGTACTCGCGGTACCCCAGATATCCGGTGCCGCAACCGCTGAGTATGACGGCAGTCAATGCCGGAATTATCAACCTTCTTAATTTCATCATCCGTAATTCCTTAAATTTTATCAAGTTTATTGTTCTTGCCTGATATTTTTCAACATTACCGCTGTTCAGAAAAACATTTAATTCTTTCCAACGAATCCATGTTTAAATCATAGTGGTTATCTTCTTTACGTTTTCCTCCCGCGCCTCGTTGCAGACCTTGAAAAGTCGGATAAGAGGATAAATGCCGAAAGTAACCCAGTTCCACAACAGTATCTGAAGTATTCCGGCGCCGATGCCGCCGAGATAGAACCGGTCAATGCCGGGAAAAAACAACGCCAACAGAAAAGCGGTAGCCGGAGATTTGAAATTCTGGGAAATCGCGGCGCGGAATGACGCTTCCTCCATACGGCACAACGAGGTGGAAATCAATCCTACCTGCATCAACGGGAATTTGCTCTTATTGGCATTCACCCACTGCTTGACTTCGAGATCATCCATTTTTGTTTCCTTTTTATTTAAAGGTTGGTTAAAACAGAAAGAAGCAATTTCACTTCTTCCAATTCACGTTTTGCTAACTGCATTCAGACATTTCTTTATCTGTTATTTCGCAGGCAAATCTGTTTTTATGACATCTTCGGTAAAAATAATTCAAAAAAAAATCAAGTCCCGCCGCAAAAAAAAAGCAATTGTCGAACCGATTGAAAAAAAAAGACCGGCAGGGTATCTTTTGTCTCTGTAATCATCCGCCTGTCATTAGGCGGTATTCATACGGTATTTTTCTGAATCCGGGAGATTTTTATGGCATATACAACCCGCCCGTCATTGCTGAAAAGAGTGAGCGACGGAGAAGACGCGGCATGGAATGACTTTTATATCAGGTATGCTCCTTTCATCCGCAGTATCGGCAGGAACAGCCAAGTATTTCTGTCGGAAAGCGAAATCGAGGAACTTCTGCAGGAAACCATGATTTCCCTTTTCAGGAACAACACGGTTGCCAAATACGATCCGGCCAAGGGGCGTTTCCATTCATATCTGTACAACATTGTGGAGCGCAACGCCATTGACATTATCCGGAAAAGAAAAAACTGCGAACCGGCGGAGGAAGAGGTTTTCGAAGATTCTTTCCGGAAGATTTTTGATCTGGAATATCAGCACTACATAATCGGAGTACTGCTGGATGAACTTAAGGGAATAGTGTCTGCGACTAATTTCCAAGTATTTCAGTATTTACAGCTTCAGGGACATTCCCCGAAGGATACGGCGGCCGCATTTGAAATCCCGGTGGGAAGAATTTACACTATAAGGAAACGCTGCATTCAGCACTTGAAAAAAATTGCCGCGGAGTGCAATCTGGAAGAGAGCGGTTTCCCATGGTAAATATTCGGCAAACGGCAACGGATTATGCGCCGGGGGAGCGGATCGCGGATTATCAGGTGCTGTCACGGATAGGCGGCGGAAGTTACGGATGCGTTTATCTGGTTAAAGACATCACCGAAGCCGTATATGCGTTGAAAATACTGCGCAACGGAACCGAACAGGAGTTTTCCGCATTGATGAAATTGCGGAAAATTCAGCATTGCCATGGCATGACAGCCATACACGCCGCCGGGCACATGCCGGACGGAAGAATATATTATCTGATGGATGCGGCGGACAATCTGCTGACCGATGGCGGATATCTGCCCGACACGCTGGCCAACCGCCTGGCAAGAAACGGGCGTCTGCGGCCGCGGGAGATACTGGATCTGGCGGCCGCTCTCCTGCCTGCGGTAAAGCATCTGCATGAGCAGGGGGCGGCGCATCACGATATAAAGCCTGAAAACATCATTTTCAGCAACAATATGCCGCTGCTGGCGGATTTCGGTTCGTTGAGTGACGGAGGCTCTCCTGATGAATTTCCGTCAAGTTCGCTTGGATTTTTCCCGCCGGAAGAACTGAACGGAACGGTAAACGGCCATTTTTCACCGAAAAACGATCTGTACGCATTCGGAATGACTCTTTACTGCGCCTGGTCCGGACACGGCCCGGAAGCATATCCGGAGCTTCCGGACAATGCGGATATAACCGATGTAAAAATTATCCGGAAACTTTTTCAGACATCATGCAACCAGAATCCGGCATACCGGTTTCAGAACGCGGAAGATTTCATCAAGGCGGTTGAGAAAGCGCAAAAGGAACTTTTATCTCCGGAAAACCGCAAAAGGAAAATCATTTTCACCTGCATTCTCGCCGCCGCTTGTGTTTCGGCCTTCGCCGGACTGATCATATTCATGTTCCGGATTCATGCGGAGAAAATGCGGAAAAACTGGCAACTCGCGGAACAGAGAGTGGCATTGGCCGAAATGGCGGAAGAGGCCGGCATTCTGGAAAATCTTAAATATGCCGGAAAAACGGTTGACCGGGAATACCTGGAAAGTGCAAAAGTACTGGACAGCATGCCGCAGTTCCAGCAGTTGCATGACTTGCTGACGGAATACCGGAAATGGAAAAATGCGGCGGAAAACGAAAAAAAAGATCTGGTGAAAAAAATAATAAGCATGGCCAAACGCTGCCCGAAAAGTTATACGAATCCGACCGGCGCACTGATAGATTACTGTATTGAAAAAACGGAACTGTCCCAGGAGGAAGAACAGATACTGAACCGTCTTGATTCCATGATACGGTACAGACAGCTGAAACTTGAAATTGATTCCTGCCGCCGGAATCCGAATTTAAGCAGCCGGGAAAGGAAAGACCGGCTGGGTGAAAAGGAAGCACGGCTGGAAACGCTGAAAAAAGAATATGAAATTGAAACCGGATACATAGACCTGGCCTATGCGCTTGAATCCTCTCCGCCGGAACCGAGGACTGTTTTGGAACTCAGGGAAAAATTTGATACGCTGAAAGAGCAGATCAAATTAAAATATGCTCTGTAATGGACATTGTCTTTTCGGCAAAAAAAATCTGCCTGCCTAAAAAAATCTTTTTTCAACGACAAAAAAACTTTTTTCCTGCGAATAGTATTATATAAACCGCCGGAATTGCCGTGCGGTACTGATGACGGAACGGCAAATCCATGCCGGACGGGGAGCGGGTTGTATTTTGCCGGAATTAAGATTATGTTGTAGAAGATTTCTAAAAAAGGAGGCTTCTCGACAACATATTTCCGACAATTTAAAAACCGCTTGTCTGCAAGCGAAGGTTATCCGGAAAACGCCAAATTTCATAATGGAGACCTCTTTGCCTGCGGAATGTGTTCTTTGAACGCATCCCGTCCGCATGGTCTTTTCAGGTATTGGCGTACCTCCGGATAAGTGCAACGGGGTGCGTTTCTTTGCAGTTGCGGCACTCTCAAACAATTTTCAGGAGAAGATTTTATGGATGAAGTTAAGTTTGAGCAGACGATGAAAACATTACTGGATGAATACGAAAAATCCGGCAAGAATATGGATGATTTCATCAAGGATAAACTGACCGTTGCCGGACGCGAAGACGCGGCTGAATGTGCCGCTGAAATTTCCGCAACCATCATGGATATTGATCAAAAATTTGCGGATCTGCAGAAACATAAAGCCGACGGCGGCAACCGGGAGGAATGGCTGCGCAAGGAGATTGACGGCATTGCGCAAAACTATTCCGCGCAGGAAACCGGAAAAGTTCTTTCCTCTACCATTAAAGTTCTCAACGGCGAAGAAAGCGACATTCCGGATGAGAATGCTTCCTACGATGCGCTTGATGCGGCTTTTACTGTTCGTGAACTTGATGACGCGTTAGTAAAAAACACCTGTTCCGGTTTAACGGAGGAGAATTAAAATGGCAGAACTTGCGGACAAAGCGATCAGCGGAGACCGGCAGTCTTTTACGGACTTCCGGAAATTAACAGCATGCGGCATCGCGATGGTGCTCGGAGGCCCCGGATCCGCGGCGGCGGCAGCGGCGGATAAAAGT
>JAZRUY010000028.1:0-5519 GCA_045598845.1 Victivallaceae bacterium | reverse complement strand
CTTATTCCTCCGGAGCTGGAAAAGGAAATCGCTCCCGGCAGCGCGGTGCTGGTCCCGTTCGGCGGCTCTTCGCGCCCCGGGTATGTGGTGGAGATATCCGAAACCCCGGAATTCTCCGGAACACTGAAACGGTTGCATGGCAGGGACGGCAAACGCGGCGATATACCGCCGTCGCTGGTGAAACTGGGGCGCTGGATGGCGGAATACTATTGCTGCAGCGGCGAACAGGCGTTGCGTTCCCTGCTGCCGGCCGCGGTGCGTTCGGGAAAGACCGGTGAGAAACTGCGCAAAATTTACCGGTTGTCGGACCGCAATCAGGCGATCGATCTGGTGAGCGAATGGCAGGGGCAGGAGAGGAAACAGCGGCAGAGCGGGGTGCTTTCCGCACTGATAACCGAAGACGAACTGCCGCTGGAACGGCTGCGCGGGATTGTGGGCGGCGGTTTTTCCGACAGCGCATTGCGTACTCTGATTAAAAACGGATTGGTGGTCACCGGTACGGAACAACAGTACCGCAGCCCTTTTTCCGGCATGGAAAAGATGGTGCCGACCAAACCGTTGCCTCCCTCTCCCGAGCAGGCCGCGGCGCTGGATACGATACGGGAGATGCTGAATAATCCGGAGTCCGGACCGCACACGCTGCTGCTGCACGGGGTGACCAATTCCGGCAAGACCGAAGTTTATTTGCAGGCGATTCAGGCGGCGCTGGATGCCGGAGGCGATGCCATCGTGCTGGTTCCGGAAATTTCACTGACCCCGCAGACAGTGCGCCGTTTCCGGGCCAGGTTCGGCGATTGCCTGAGTATCATGCACAGCCGGCTGAGCGCCGGAGAACGGTTTGATGAATGGACCCGGATCGACCGCGGCGAGGTCAGGATCGCGGTGGGGGCGAGGAGCGCGCTGTTCGCACCGTTCCGCAATCTTAAATTAATCGTGGTGGACGAAGAACACGACGGGAGTTACAAGCAGTCGGAAGCGCCCCGTTATCATGCCCGGGATGTGGCGGTGATGCGCGGCCGGCTGGAGCGGGCGGCGGTGATCCTCGGCTCCGGTACTCCGTCCGCGGAGAGCCTGTACAATGCCTCCGTCGGGAAATACCGCCTGGCGGAAATGCCGCATCAGGTGGAACAGAAACCGCCCCCGTATGTGAACATAGTGGATATGCGTATCGAGCCGGCGGGAGAAAACGGCGCCCGGTCGCTGTTTTCCAGGATGCTGTGCGGCGCGGTGTCCGACCGGGTGAGCAGAGGGGAACAGGTGATTCTGTTTCTCAATTTGCGCGGATATGCGCGCAAACTGGTATGCGGCTGCGGCTATGTGGCGCTGTGTCCTGACTGTGAGAAAAGTTATATCTATTCGAAGCAGAACCGCACGCTCTCCTGTCCGCTGTGCGGCAAGGTGGTAAGGGCGCCGGAAAACTGTCCGCTGTGCGGTGCCGCGGATATCCGGCGCAGCGGCGCCGGCACCGAGCGCATCGAGGCGGCGGCCAAAGCCGCTTTTTATCCGGCGCGGGTGGCCAGAATGGATTCCGATATCATGCGCAGCGCCGGCGATTACGACCGGGTGCTGGACCGTTTCCGGCGCGGCGACACCGATATTCTGATCGGTACCCAGATGATTGCCAAGGGATTGCATTTTCCCAACGTTACTCTGGTGGGCGTGCTCAATGCCGATATCGGACTGCTATCGTCCGATTTCCGCGATGCGGAGCGCAGTTTCCAGCTTATCGCCCAGGTTGCGGGGCGGGCCGGGCGCGGTGAAGTGCGCGGCGAAGTTATCATCCAGACCTGCAATCCGTATAACGATGTGATCACCTATGCCTCTCAGCTTGATTTCAAAGGCTTTACCAAATTCGATTTGGAATTCCGCGAGATGCTGGGGTATCCGCCGTTCACCCGGATTATCGCGGTGCGTTTCAGCGGAGATAACCGCGAAACGGTTGCGGATTTCGCTGCCCGAACCGCGGAAAAATTGCGCCCGTACATTATGGACGGGGATTGTATGGAAGACCCTGAACCGGCGGATATACCGCTTATCAAGCGTAAATACCGTTATGTCCTGCTCATACGCGGCAGACGGCTGCGCAATGTAAGAGAGGCGCTGCGGATTATCATCTTTCACTGCCCCCGCCCGGACGGAGTGGATGTTTACGCCGATGCCGACCCGCAGTTTCTGCGCTGACCCGAAAAAAACGACCGCGTTAATGCGGCCGTTTTTTTGCACTGAATAAGCTTAATTCAGACCAGTTTGAAGAACTTGTCGCGGTAATGGTTTTTGCCGTCCATGGTGAAAGCGATGACTTCATCCAGATCCGCCTCCGCCATGCCCACGCAGGTATCGGCGGCTCCGTAGTACAGCCGTACCTTGTTGTCCGGCTCGACCAGAGCGTTGGCGGTGAATACCACATTGGGAGTGCGTCCGACCAGTTCGTAGAGATTCTCCGGCCAGAGCACCGGAAGTTCCGCCCGCGAGATAATTTTGGACGGGTCATTCAGATCCAGCATCACCGTGCCGAGACGGTAGATGGAGTTGTTGCAGCTGCTGTTGTCCACTCCGTGATAAATCTCCAGCCATCCCTGCCTGGTGCGGATCGGTACTGCTCCGGCGCCGAGTTTGTGGGAATCCCAGCAGCCCTGCCGCGGTGACATCAGCACTTTGCTGTCGCCCCAGGAGCGCAGGTCATCGGAATAGCTTATGCACATATCGGCCGGATCCAGTTCTCCGGTCATCGGCCGGTCGAAACGGACATACTTCCCGTTGATTTTCTCCGGGAACAGCGCGGCGTTGCGGCACTGCCCTGCACCGAGTTGCTGATCGATGCGCTCGAAATGCACGAAATCGCGGGTTTTCACCACCCCGACTCTTACCCCCAGTTCATTGCTCAGGCTGCCGTACATGATAACGTATTCGCCGTTGATATAAGTTATCCGCGGATCGTAGATGCAGTCCTCCCGGTAGGATGCCGGCGGCCAGTCCACCGGTTCCGGATCCGGGGTAAAATGAATACCGTCCTTGCTGCGGGCGATCCACAGCACGATCGGGGTGGCTCCGGTGGCGGCATCCACCAGCAGCAGATATTCCCCGTTGAATTTAATCGCGCCCGGATTGTGGGTGTACATGATCTCGGCCGGAAAATCCTGCGCGGAAAGCACCGGATTGCCGGCATACTTGGTAAAAAGACATTTGCGTATCATATTCGGCTCCTTGTTTATGCTGAATGACATTTTTGGCGCGATTTGCTGAAAATCCCGCAATAATGTATCTTATGCCGGTTTTGTTTTCAATATCAGCAAGGGAAGAATTACGGATTATGAGGCGCGGATTCCGTTTTACACTGGTGGAATTACTGACGGTCACCGCGGTTATCGCCGTGCTGGTATCTTTGCTGGTGCCGATACTGTCAGCCGCCCGGGAAAAAGCGGCCGGCATAAGCTGTCTTTCCGGCATCCGCCGGCTTTCCGATGTTTATTTGCTGTACAGTGCTGATTACGATGATTATCTGCCTTGTCTTAACAATATCGGTGCCGGAAAAATCAATATATTCGGTAAGAAAGTCACCGCTGAAAACTGGCTTGATGAAGCCTTGTATCTATACGGCGGCACGGTTGAGGCATCCGTGTATGCCGGCCGCGCTTTCCGTTGTCCGGAGACGTCTGCCGGGAATGACGCGGTAACGGATTACGGATTGAATTATCTGATCGCCACTGACGGATGCGGCGGTATCCGCATCAGCGAATATAAATATCCTGATCAGACCGCTATGCTGGTGGAGAATTACGGCCACCTCTGCTATTTCTGCGGGGCTGACAATCCGTACCGGGTTCATCAGACCGGCTCCGCATCATACTCTTACAACCGGGCGGTTTTTTTCCGGCACCGCGGTGCCGCTTCGGTATTGTTTCTGGACGGCCATGCCGCATCGAAGGAACGGGTCGGCTTCCCCTGCCGGGAGGTATATCCGTACGAGGATAACGAGCGTCTGCGCAATTGTATATTCAATTCCGGCGCGGTTGACGCTTCGCGCCCGCATCATTGATTTTTCCGGCAATAAAAAAAGGCGGTTTCTAACCGCCTTTTTTTATCCGTTTTTTCTTTTTTAACCGCAGTGGAAGAAGGTTTTTACCAGCTCAAGCACCTGTTCGCGGTTGTCCCCGATATCGGCGCGCAGCGTGCGGTCATTGAATTTGCGCAGACCGTCGATGATGCCGTTGATCATGTTGGCGCTGAAGACGCCGCCCTTTTCGTAATAAGCGCGCTGTTTTTCCAGGCAGTCCGCGGATGCGGCGCAACTGTCCGGCAGGGTATCCAGCGTATTGAGCAGCGCTTTATTCTCGTCCTTGTGGATATTGACGTTTACATATGTGCGGGCGGCAATGTCCTGTGCATCGGCGGTTTCAAAACCGGTGCGCGCCGCTACGGCCAGTCCGGCCAGCAGCAGATGGATATTGGCGGAACCGTCCGGGGAGCGCATTTCCACAGTCTGTTTCTGTCTGGTGTCGAAACTTCCGGCAGACGGTTCCAGCGGATTGGCCTGCGAACAAAGGTCTTTTTGGGAGGTCCAGCCCAGCGGTACGCGCACCAGCACCGAACGGTTGCGGTCGCCCCAGCAGACGTTGGTCGGCGCCTCCTGATGCGGCACCAGCCGGAAATAGGAGGTGGGATTGGTGTTGCCGAACGCGGTGATGGAAGGCGCCAGCATCATCATGCCGGCGATGGCGCGTTTAGCGTCATCGGACAGCGCGCCGTCGCACAGCATCCGGTTCTCGCCGTCCTTCATCAGCCGGAAATGGATGTGCATGCCGGATCCGGCTTTGCCGGCGGTGATCTTGGGAGCGAAAGTGATATCCAGTCCCTCGCGCCAGGCCAGATTGCGGATGATCCATTTCGCCAGCAGCAGTTGTTCCGCCGCCTGTTCTGCCGGTACGGGCAGAAACTCTATTTCGTTCTGCTCGTAGATTTTGCCGTCCAGAGTGAAATTCCCCACTTCGGAATGACCGTATTTGATCTGGCCTCCGGCCTGGGCGATATAATTCATGCATAGCTGGCGGAATTCCCCGAATTTGGCGTATGGCGCCGATTCGTGATAACCCTTCTGGTCGGCTGCCGGAAACGTTTCATCGTCATCGGCGATGACGTAATATTCCAGTTCGCCCATCGCCTGAAATTCCATGCCGGTGGCGTTTTTGAATGCCTGACAGGCTTTGCGCAGGGTGTATTCCGGCGCACTTTCCAGCGGATTGCCGTCCTTGTCGAAATAGGAGCAGAGCATATTGAGAGTCGGCAATTCAGAGAACGGATCCACATAGGCTGTGCTGAACCGCGGAATCACATAGAGGTCGCTGCTGCTGGCCTCTATGAAAGGGAACAGACTGGAACCGTCCACCCGCTCGCCGCAGGAAAGTATTTCCTCCAGATAGGCCTCGCTGTTGATTACGAAATTCAGCGTCTTCAAACGGCCGTCGCCGGCCGGGTATTGAAAATTGACGTGATGAATGTCGTTTTCGCGGATGAATTTGATG
>JAZRUY010000027.1:0-2163 GCA_045598845.1 Victivallaceae bacterium | reverse complement strand
AAAGCAAAAAATACTGGTACATGATGTTTATATGCATGTGGCAACCCGTCCCGCGGGAAGTCTGGGATGCGACACTCGCCGCCCTGCAAGAGGTGAAGCCGTTGTTCGTGGAGGCAAAGAAATGAAAGATTTAATATTCAGCGTTTTGTTGTTTCCGCTGCGGCTGATTTGCGTCGTAATCATGGTTTGGGAGAGCCTCCGTTTTTTGGACGCCGACGACAAGAACGACGGGGAAGAGGATATTGAACAATCAAGGGATAGTTGAGAGTTGGAGAAAAGGGAAATGAAGTTGAGATACGGAAGTGTGTGCAGCGGAGTCGAGGCGGCCGCGCTGGCATGGAAACCCCTCGGCTGGGAATGCAAGTTCGTGAGCGAGGTTGAGCCGTTTCCCTGTGCGGTGCTGCATCACCGTCTTGACGCGACCAGACCGCTGCATCCGCTGAAAGGCGGTGTGGAGTGCGACGACAAGACCGCCGAAGCGTGGGAAAGGGCGAATAACCTCCTGCCGGAAAAAGGCGGGCTGGTCAACGAGGGTGATTTTACACAGATTGAGAAAGGGAAATACAATGGAGCAATTGATGTTCTTGTGGGGGGAACCCCCTGCCAATCATACAGTGTCGCCGGACTGCGCAAAGGGCTGGCCGACCCAAGAGGAAACCTTGCGCTTGAATTCGTTAAACTCGCTTATGAGAGCGGTTGCCGGTGGGTCGTCTGGGAAAATGTGCCGGGCGTTCTTTCAGCCGATAAGGGAAACGCTTTCAGCACCATTTTATCCGCATTCAGCGGACAGGTCGTCCCCGTCCCCGCAAAAGGATGGCGAACCGCCGGAATTGTCGGGGGGGGGGGCGGAACAGATACGGCCTTGCATGGAGAGTGCTTGACGCTCAGTATGTGCGAACACACCGCTTTCCTTTCGCCGTACCCCAGCGCAGACGGCGTTTGTTCCTTGTCGGATATTTTGGAGACTGGCGACGTGCCGCAGCGGTACTATTTGAGCCGGAAAAAATGTTTGGGAATCCTCTGGCGCGCATTAAAGCGCGGGAAAAAACTGCCGGAAATGCTTGCAATCGCCTTGCGGAAACAAGCAGAACATTTCAAGTATCAGCAGGAACAGGAAGAATTGCAGATGTTTCCCGCACCCTTGACGTAAAATGCAAAGCCGGAGCAATCCGGAATCAAACCGGAATGACGGTTATGTGTTACGATTCAAGGCAACAGGTAACTGGAATCGAAAACGTACCGTCATTGCTTGCGACATCATATAAAGAAACACCTTGTATCGTTTCCGGATTTGTAAAAGACCAGGCCGAGCAGGAATTGATTTGCTTTAACGGCGCGCAAGACCCGATATTTAACACAGAACACGCAAATCCGGTCAATCGGAATCAGGGACAGGAAAATTGCATATTGCAGAAGCGGGAGGCGTTTTCAATCGGAAACGCTGACTCCCCCACCCCCACCGGACCGGTTACAACCTGCGAAAGCAAAGTGCGCGGAGATACAAAGGTGGTTTGCTCTCATTCGGCAGTCCGGCGGCTTACACCTTTGGAGTGCGAGCGGCTGATGGGTTTTCCGGACGGCTGGACGAAGATACCGTTCCGCGGCAAAAGCGCGGAGAAATGTCCGGACGCGCCGAGATACAAGGCTTGCGGCAACAGTATGTGCGTCAATGTGATGCAGTGGATAGGGGAAAGAATTGAACAAGTGGAAAGGCTTATGGAAAAATGAACAGAATCGAGGCAATCAGCGGGGCGCACTGCGGAAACTGCAAAAACTGGTGGAAGCAGGGGGGTGCGCACGAGCCGAACAAGGGTGTCTGCATTGCGGACGCGGATAAAATCATCACCGGCAAAGTTGCGGTGTGCGGAAAGTGGGAGGACGGAAAATGACCTGCGAAAACTGCAAACACTGGTGCGTCACCGCCATCGACCCCGAGTTGGGGTTCTGCCCGCAACTCGGCGTGACAACACTTAATAGGGAGCACTGCTGCGGATGGAGGAAAAAGGAAGACTGCAAATGACTTACTGCGTGAATGACATCGAAGAATATATCGGGGAAGTCCGCCTGGGCGCGGCGCGGTGCGGCTGGCGGGTTTTCCTGGTGGATCAAATGCGGAACTGGACTCCCGCCGCCCCGCCGGATCTGTTCCCGGAAAACGAGGAG
>JAZRUY010000026.1:0-1046 GCA_045598845.1 Victivallaceae bacterium | reverse complement strand
TGGGAGCGCGAGCGTTTCACTATGGATGAAGGGCTTTCCCGGGCGGTGACCAGGGTTTTTGTCCATCTCTACAAAAAAGGGTACATCTACCGCGGGCAGCGGATGATCAACTGGTGCCCGGTGGCCAAAAGCGCGCTTTCGGACGAAGAGGTCGTTTACAAGGATGTCCCGGGGAAATTCTATTATTTCCGCTATCCGCTGGCCGACGGCGGCGGTCATCTGGTGGTCGCCACTACCCGCCCGGAAACCATGTTCGGCGATACCGCGGTGGCGGTCAATCCGGCCGATCCCCGTTATCGCGATTTGATCGGTAAATCCGTTAAACTGCCGCTCACCGATCGTCTGATACCGGTTATCGGCGATGAACATGCCGATCCGTCCAAGGGTACCGGCTGCGTAAAAATCACTCCGGCGCATGACCCCAACGACTTTGCGGTCGGCCGGCGTCATAATCTGGAAGTTATCAATGTGATGAATCCGGATGCCACGCTGAATGCCGCCGCCGGTCCGGAATTCGAGGGGCTTGACCGTTTCGAGGCGCGCCGCAAGTGCGTGGCGATGATGGAGGAGCAGGGACTGCTGGAAAAAGTCGAGGATATCCGCCATTCCGTGGGTTACAGCGAGCGCGGCGATGTGCCGATTGAGACTCTGGTCAGTTATCAGTGGTTCTGCAATATGAAAGAACTGGCCAAGCCGGCGGTCGAAGCGGTGAAAAGCGGACGGATCAAATTCTATCCCGAACGCTGGAGCAAGACTTATTTTCACTGGATGGAAAATATCCAGGACTGGTGTATTTCCCGCCAGATCTGGTGGGGGCACCGCATCCCCGCCTGGTACAATGATGCCACCGGCGAAGTGTATGTCGGCGAAACCGCTCCCGCCGCGCCCGGGAACTGGCGGCAGGAGGAGGATGTGCTGGACACCTGGTTTTCCAGCTGGCTCTGGCCGTTCTCGGTGATGGGCTGGCCGGACCGTACTCCGGAACTGGAAAAATTCTATCCCACCTGCGATTTGGTCACCGGTCCGGATATCATCTTCTTCTGGGT
>JAZRUY010000025.1:0-10169 GCA_045598845.1 Victivallaceae bacterium | reverse complement strand
AAGACCGACCGCCGATCCGGCGGCGGCAAGCACATAACCGATTTTGCTGGTGAATTTATCGTTGCCCTGCATTTATCTCTCCCGAATTCAAATCTGTACAATGCCCCCGATGTCAGGATAAAGTCCGCCGGCGGCCTTGCGGACGGCAAAACAGTCCGGATAATTTACCCTGTTCAAGAAGCTATTACAAGAATAAACACCGCGATAGTACCTTCAGTCAGCGGGACGGCGATGCGCCGGCGGGCGGGATCAGCAGGCGGACCGGCGGCAAACACGCGGTAACTATATTTTTGGATTTCTCCTTGCCGGATAATGTGCGGAATTTTATCTCGTCGCAATGGAATTCAACCGGGGTACCGGGCAAATACAGATTCAGAAATTCGCGGAGGGTTGATTCATCCCAGGCGATCAGAAACAAACCGCGCGTTTCGGCCTCTCCGCGGAGCAAATCGATGCTGAAACGGTCTTCCCAGTCCGCGGAAACCGGGCGGTGCGACAGATAATGCTCCGCCGCATTGGCCAGCTGGCGTTCACCTATAACGCAAGGGACGGGGGCGGCGGAAAAATCAGACCAGCGCCGCTGCACCAGGGCGGTGAATTCCTCCGGACGGATATGCAGACGGGCCCGCGGCTTGACCAGCAAATCCGCGGTAGTGGCAACGAACATCACCGCCGTTGCGGCAATCAGGAATACAAACATCCGGCGGAACATCCTTCTGCTGATGAAAAACGGTGATGCCGCCACTGCGGCCATGCCGGCCCATGAGCAGAGAAAGGAAAACCACATCTGCACCACGTTGCCGCCGCTGAAGACTATCGCCAGTAGAATACCGGACGGGATTCCGCACAGCAGCAGACTCCATGCCAGCGCCGGCCGGTGCGGTGAAACGCGCCGGAAGTGCCGCGGCAGCATAACCGCGAGCAGCACCGCGGCGGAGGAAAGCAGCGGATAAAGCGCCACTGCGACAGTTTCCAATGCGAAATACCACGGGCGCGCATGTTCATTCATCCGGTAGTCAAGATGACCGAAACAGCTGAAATCATGCTTAACCAGCCAGTGCAGATGCGGCAGCAGAACCGCAAGGAAAACCGCCAGCGCCAGATACGGACCGGCGGACAGAATTTGAATACGGTGCTCTTTCTTAATCAGCATGCAGACGAACAGCGCCGCCAGCAGCATCAATGCGGAATATTTCCCCAGCACCGCCAGCGCCGATACCAGGCCGAACACCGCCCAGTGCCGCAGTTTCCGCTTCTCCAATGCCAGCAGAAAATAATACGCCATCACCGGCTGAAGCGCCACTTCCACGAAGTGGGAACAGAATTTCATAGAGGACGGAGTATAATAAAAGAGAAAATAAAGCAGAAGACCGGAAAGCACCGGGCGAACTCTGTCTTTGAAAAACAGCGCGGCGAATTTAACCACATACCAGACACCGATGATATTGCACAGCTGCGCAGCCAGGTATATGCTCCAATCGTGATAACCGGAAGCCAGCGAACACAAATAACCCAGCCAGCCGGAAAGCGGCGGATGCTTCAGATGCCCCCACTGCCACTTGGCGCCCCAGCTGATGGTTTCCAGAATATCGAGCGCCAGAAAATTCTGCAGCAAGGTGCACTGCAGAGTCCAGATCACCGCCGACACCGCCATATATACAACAAGGCAGCGCGCCGAAGCGCAGCCCATGCCGGTCCATATCCGCCGCCAGCAATTCCGCATGGTAGAATTATCTGTCATCATTGAAATTTTCCGTATAGCATTAGGTTATTTTTATTTTATGTCAGTTGATGTCGGATACACTTTTTCCCCCTCGAACCAGGTGGAAAGCACCTTGGTTTTGTGAATATCTCTCACGGGACAGGTGAATACATCCTTGTCAATGAGAATGAAATCTGCATTTTTGCCGACCTTGATACTGCCTCTTTCTTTCTCGCAATGCATCTGGAACGCCCCGTTGATGGTCAGTGCCTGAAGTGCCTGTTCGCGCGTAATCAGTTCCTCCGGCCACCAGGGTTTTGTATATTTGCCCGGTTTGCCGGGATAAGGGGCACTTCCGGTGACGGCGATTTCCATGATTCCGAAGGGATCGTACGGTGAGCCCGAAGTTGCCGGATAGTCACAATGCGAGGACATAATAGCTCCGTTATCGAAATATGACTTCATCGGATAGGATTGGAAAGCTACTTTTTCAGGAGCAGCAGCAGGGATAAACTTCCAGAAATCATCCTCAAGCATGTGCCACAAAATACCGCTTACCGCAACGATATCATGTTCTGCCACTCTTCGGAAATCTTCCGGTGGCATATTGCGGACATGAACCAGTGTGTTACGAGCTTGTTTTATCCCCGCCTTGACAAAGGCATTTACGCAGCGGTGCACAGCCCCGTCTCCCATAGTGTGGATATGCATCGTGAGTCCCTGTTTGTTGGCTTTTCCGGTGATATACGCCACTTCATCTTCTTCCCAGTTGGCAATGCCCTGATGTCCATCGGGATAGGGATCAAGCGTGAGTCCTGTTCCACCTTCCACAGTGCCATCAAGAAAAAGCTTGATGTAGCCGGCATTAATGTGTCCATGCGTATATTTCTTCATCTCAACGGCTTTTGCAATTTCCGCATTGATGTCTTTGCAGGAACTCTCAATTTCGTATGACAACCCGAGAAGGATGTTCAGTTTGCCTTCATCGTCGAGTTTCCGGGCCAAATCGTAAAATATGGAATTGCCAAAATAGTTGGACCACCCGTCCATATAGGAGACATATCCGTTTGCCAAAAGCATATTCCGTGTTTTTCCAAAAGCCTTTGCCATTATATCGGGAGACAGGATATCATTAAAATCAAGCCCATTGGATTTTACATACGTACTGGCTTGTTCAAGCAGAAGCCCGTTGGGTTTTCCGTTTGCGTCCATGCATATTTCTCCGCCTCTTATCTTGCTAATCCGGACATTTCCTGCTTCATCCAGAATGCCTGCCTTGCGAAGACACAGTGTGTTTACCAAACCTTTGTGCCCCTCGGAGTCATTGACATAAAGTGCGATGTCGGGGCAGACTTTATCCAGCTGTTCACGCGTCGGCATTCCCTGAGTTGCGAACGTATGATAATTCCAGCCGAACCCGTAGAGATTAGATTTTCCTGCCGCTTTTGCCTGAACATATGCGATTTTGAGCTTTTTCATGAAGGATTCAACGCCATCGTGTTCATGACTGACAGACAACCCTCCCATATTGGTAACGGTATTTCCAAACAGATAATGAGCGTGTCCTTCAAAGCATCCCGGCATCACCATGCCTTTCCCCGTATGGTCGATAACCTGCGTGACTCCTTCCTTGATGAATGCCGCGGCTCCCTTCTTGCTGCCGACATAAATGTATTTTCCGTCCTTGACGGCAAAGGCTTCCACGGCAGGATTTTCCTGCTCTGCGGTGCGGATGGTGCCGTAAATCACCGTATCGGCGCAATCGGTCTTGCAACCTGCCAACCATACCATGATTGTCCAGGAAACCAGCATCAGCAAATTTTTTTTCATTTTTCGTGTTTCCTTAACTGGTGTCCGGTAAAATAACGGAGTGATTGTTAATATCGGATTCTGCATTATGTTAAAGGTGCCTGAAGTCTTTAGGAAACCTCTATCAATACCTTTTTGACAGAAATTCCGTTTGTTCTTGTTTGAAAATCTCCAGATTGAGATTTTTCGTTGTTATAATTATATCTTCCAACCTCTGAAACGAAATAAAGACACAGTTGTAATTTATTCCGGAATCTCCGGTAATACAAGTGCGGTCGACAGAACCGGCGGTTATCTCCATGGCGGCAGACAGCAATTGACATTCGCAGCCGCGCGCTGTATATTAAACTTAATCGGGATATAGCGCAGCCTGGTTTAGCGCGTTTGACTGGGGGTCAAAAGGTCGAGAGTTCGAATCTCTCTATCCCGACCATTTTTTTAACCTAAAATCCCGCTCTCAGAACGGGATTTTTTGTTTTTCGTATATCTCTTAATAGACTTTGGTGTTTTGGGGACATAATTTCCGAATTGTTTTCAATTCAAAAATCCGGCTACAACTCAATCCGCTCTTTGCTGTTTAAATCTGTTTTTAGTTTGAACACCGTTTCGGCGGCTGACTGCGCCACACATCGTTTTTGCACTGCCTCCTGACAACGGTTATATTATGCCGCCGTGAGAGCATTGTCTGAATTTCTGAATTTCCACTTAAATTTTTAACCATGCGAAAAACATCTCTGCCGGTTCAGGCTTTTTCGATCATCGCCGCCACTCAGGCCGCCGGTCTGGTCTGCTGGAATCTGGTTCCGAGGCTGGCACCACTGCTTCTGGACCGGGCCGGAGCATCGCCGGCCGCGATAAGCCTGATCATCGGAACTTTGCCGCAACTGTTCGTTCTCATCCTGACCCCGCTCGTCAGCGTCTGGAGCGACAATCACCGCGGGCAATGGGGGCGCAGACGGCCGTTTATCTGGTGGAGCGCGCCGTTTTTCTGCCTTTCAATCCTGGGCATTCATTTTGCGGCCGGCAATGTCCTGTTTCTGGGATGCGCGCTGGTCATATTCTCTCTGTGCGCCATAATTCCAGCCACGCTCGTGTTCTATATCGTGCCGGAGACGATCCCGCGCAACCGCATCGGGGAATTCACCGCCTGGAACGGCGCATTGAGTTCACTTTGCGCCGCGCTGTTCAACTACTGCGGGCTGGACTGGAGCGTCAGGCATCCGTTGGCCGCGGTTCTCGCTGCAATCGCAGTTTATGCCGCCGCAGCGGCTTCACTGGCCGTAATTCCCAAAGAAGAGGAAACCGCGGAAGCGCCGGAACACCGGCCGGGATGCGTTTTTACGCTGATACGTGATACGGCCGTCCGATGCGTCCGGGACAGCGTATGCGAACCCGTGTATCTGCTGTTTTTCCTGAGCATGGGATTCAATCAGGCGTCCATGATCCTCCGCACGCTTTTCGGAATACTCTTCGCCACGAAAGATCTCGGGATGGGGCTGGATGATTTCGGCCGCATCAGCGGTGTCTGCGCCGGTATCGGGGCGGTAACAGCGGTTTTTCTGGGCCGTTATGCGGACCGCCGCTCCCCGGTATCGTTTTATCTGCGCGGCTCGCTGACCGTGGCCGCCGTAAGTCTGGCCGGGTTCTTCTGGGTTCATTCTCCCGGCAGTTACCGCATTGTCGCCATTCTGACCACCGTCTGCTATTCATTCCAGAGCGTCGCCTATACGCCGTTGCTGGTTTCGGTGTTTCCCGAGAAAAAATACGGTCAGTTATCCGGTATTAACACCGCTGTCTGCACGCTGACGGTTATGGCCGGAGCGGCGGCCGGCGGCTGGATGACCGGTTATCTGGGGTTCCGTTTCATGTTCCTGTGGGACTTCATCATGACCGGCATCGGGACCATGCTCCTGCTGAAAGTGAAACAAATGCGGCTGAACGGAGCAATACCCGGAAACTCCGGGACGTAAAGATTCAACGCGGCAGGGGAACGGCGCCGGATTACGCTTTTCTGCGCGTGGCGAGCTGATCCGCAGTCACGGCGACGATGATGATAAAACCGATCACCACCAGCTGCACATTGGTAGAGATATTCAGCAGCGTCAGACCGTTGCGCAGAAAACTGATGAGCAGCGTGCCGATCATCGTTCCCGTCATCGTTCCGCGCCCGCCGGACGGAGAACAGCCACCGATGATAACCGCGGCGATCACATCCAGTTCCAGCGACATTCCGGCTGGCGGCTGCGCCGAACTCGCCCTGGCCGCGGTGACCATCGCGGCCAGACCGACCAGCGCTCCGGTGAGCGTATAAACCCGGATCAGAACCGAATTCACATTTACACCGGCGTGAAACGCGGTTTCCCGGTTGGAACCGATCGCGTAAACATAGCGGCCGAAAGGAGTGTATTTCAGGATAAAACCGGCCGCCGCCAGCACCAGCAGGAGAAGCAGAACCGATACCGGGATGCCGAGCAGCGTACCGGTATCCAGCACACTGAAAGAAGAAACGGCAAACGGCTTGCCGCTGTTGACCAGATAGGAAACTCCGCGGAAAATACTCATGGATCCCAGTGTGACGATAAAGGGAGCCAGTTTCAGTTTGGTGATCAGCAGTCCGTTGGCAAGACCGCAGAGCGCGCCGAGCAAAATACCTGCCAATATCCCGGCCAGCATGCCGAACGGTCCCACGGCGATAAAGGTGCCGCCGGAAATCATCGCCCAGGTGCCGCCGGAAAGCAGAAGCATGGTCAGCGCACCGCCCATGCCGCACATGGCGAGCATCGCCCCCACGGAAAGATCGATGCCGGCCGTAATAATGACAAAAGTCATTCCGGCCGCCATGATCCCGTTGATGGAGGAGCGGGTCAGCACATTCATAAAATTATTGCAGGTCAGGAAGGTATCCGGAGCCAGAAAGGACCAGAGCGACACAATGAAGAGCAGGGAAGAAAACGGAAGCAGCTGTTTGGTCAATTTATTCATAGTCAATCCTTTCGTGATTCATCATAAGCCGACGGCGGCGAGGCGCATGATCTCCTCCGGAGCGGTTTCCGCCCGTTCCCGGCAGCCGGTGATTCTGCCGCCGCGCATAACGTATATCCGGTCGCAGACACCGAAAAGTTCCTGCATATCCGAAGAGATGAGCATGATCGCCTTCCCTTTATCCGCAAGTTCATTCATCAGTGCGTATATCTCCGCTTTCGCCCCCACATCGATCCCGCGGGTAGGCTCATCGAAGATCACGAAACGCGAATCGGCCATCAGCCAGCGCGCAAGCAGCACTTTCTGCTGATTGCCGCCGGAAAGCGAATCGGCCGGCGCATCCGGCGCGCTCCATTTGATCCGGACTTTGTTTCCGAATTCATCGCTGAGTTTCCGTTCTCCGGCGAGATCGATGAAAGTCCGCATTCCGATGGAAGCATAATTAGGCAATGTAATATTCCATGAACAGGGCAGCCCGGTACAGAGTCCTGTCCGTTTCCGGTCCTCAGTCAGAAAAGCGATACCGGAACGGATGGCGTCTTCCGGATTTTCGATCTTAAGTTCCGCATCATCCAGAAAACATTTTCCCGCGGTTTTACGGTCGATTCCGAAAACCGCGCGCGCGGTTTCGGAACGGCCGGCGCCGATCAGTCCGGCGAAACCGACGATTTCCCCTGCCCGCACTTCAAAGGAAACCCCGCTGATCCCGTTTTCGGCGGACAGCGATTCGGCACGGAATACGACCTTGCCGATCTCCGCTTTACGGGAGGGATAAAAATTGCTGAGTTCGCGGCCGACCATCAGGCGGATCACCTCGTCGATTCCGATCTGATCCGCAGGCCGGGTGCCGACTATAACCCCGTCGCGCAGAACGCTGATATCATCAGCCAGCCGTTTCACTTCTTCCATGCGGTGGGAAATATAGATTATGGTGAGCCCGGAATTTTTAAGTTCGCCGATGATCCGGAACAATATTTCCGATTCCGCTTCGGAAAGCGAACTCGTCGGCTCGTCCATCACGATGATTTTCGCATCGCGCAGCAGGGCTTTCAGCAGTTCGACGATCTGACATTCCCCGGGCGACAGCGTGCGGATTTCGGCGCATGGGTCCAGACGGAATCCGTACTTGCGGATCAAATCTCCGGCAATCCGGATCTCGGCGGCGCTGTCCACGGTGCGCAGAAAACGGTTAGAAATAATTTCGCGTCCGAGAAAAATATTTTCATAAACCGTCATATGCGCGGCGAGTTCCAGTTCCTGATAGAGCATGGAAATCCCCGACTGAATGGATTCCGCCGGAGTACGGAAGGTTACCGGGCTGCCGTTCAGCAGAATCTGACCGCTGTCCGGGCGGTGCACTCCGGCAAGAATCTTCATGAGAGTGGATTTTCCGGCTCCGTTTTCTCCGCAGAGAGCATGCACGGTGCCGCGGCGCACCCGGAAAGTAACATCCGACAGCGCGGTGACCGGAGGGAACGATTTGCCGATCCCCTTCATCTCAAGGATAAAATCCGTGTTGTCTTTCATCACAGCCCCAATGCCTCAGGAAAATTCCGTTTCATTTCTTCCAGATTGTCTTTCTGAACAATCATACTCGGAATCGGGATGTTTTTTTCCACTCTGCCTTTTTTCAGCAGCGTGACCGCGGCCTTGACTCCCGAATATCCGATCTCGAACGGATTCTGGGCAATCACGGCGAGGACTCCGCCGTTTTCGATACCCTCCAGCAGCACCGGATCGGAATCGAATCCGACGAATTTCACTCTTCCGGCTGCGCTCCGGTTCTGCAATGCTTTGTAGGCGCCGACCGAAGTCGGATGATTGACGGCAAAAACCGCATCGGTTTCCGGGAAGCGCGTCAGCAGATCCTCCGCTTTCTGGCGGGCATCGTCAACCGTGCCCATAGTGTACTGCTCTGCAAGGACGGTGATGCCGGGGAACTCTTTTTCCAGAGTATCCCGGAATCCGGCGGCGCGTTCATCGGTGGAGGCGGAATTCTGCACGAAACGGATCAGCAGCACCTTGCCTTTTCCGTTCAGCGCACCGCCGATCAGCCGGGCGGCATCGGCGCCGCCGGCATAATTGTCGGTTCCGGCGAAAACATCATACTCCCGCGTATCCGCCATGGAATCGATCAGCACGCAGGGAATACCGGATGCCTTGATTTTTTCGATTGAACGGACCAGCGCCTTGAAATCATTGGGGCCGAGTACAACGGCGGAAACATTCTGAATAAGCGCGTCTTCAACGGTCTGAATCTGCTTTTCGCGGTCGGTTTCAGTCTCAGGGCCGTTCCAGGTAATGGAAACATGTTCTTCTTCGGCGGCTTTCAATGCGCCTTTGTGGACGACTTCCCACCACATGTTGATGGTGCCTTTGGGAATGACGGCTATAACAGCCGGCTTCGCCTCCGCCGCGCGGATATGAGCGATCTTTTTTACAATGCCTCCTGTCATCAGGACTGCGGAGGCGATCAGTATCAGAATGATAAAAATATGATTTCCGTTTATTTTACCGTTTGTCTTATTCATGACGGACGACCTTTCGTTTCTGTATGGAATAACCGCGCCGGACCAGACGGACAAAATGCTCTAAAAAATCAATCCCGCGCCCCGGAAAAAACAACCCGGTTTTTCCTCGCGCGATCGCGCGGGTGCGCGCGCGAGTGATGACCGGCGGGAAACGGAAGAAAAACGGAGACAAAAAATCCGGATGAACAACAGAAGAGGAAACGTCAGCAACCAATATCATGACCGTCTGTTCTAAATAAAAACCCAACCAAAACGCGGTTTATAATTCCCGGAAATAAAATAATACACGGAACGGGAAATACAAGTACTGAAAAAAACCGAATTGCGGTGACGGCGAACCCTGCGGGGAAAATACGATTTTTATTTCATCCCGCGCGCCCGGCGGACGGTATCGTAGGCGGCATTTATGCGCTGCATCTCTTTCTGCGCGTATTCCAGCAGTTCCGGAGGCACGCCTTTGGATTGCAGGCGGTCGGGATGGAATTCCCGGCACTTGGCATGATAGGCTTTGCGCACTTCGGCATCGGCGGCATCCGGCGGACAGCCGAGCACGGCATAACACGCGTCCAGAGACGGAGCCCCGCCGTCTGGAGCGCTCCGGCCGCCTTGCCGCCGGCCGGCCTGACTGTTCCGGATAAACATATCCACATAGCCGGTAAAACCGAACCGCCGTTCAGCATAAATCAGCATATCCTGTTCTTTGGAAGTCAGCACTCCGTCCGCCGCCGCCACCGAGCAGAGCAATCCCAGAAAACTCTGTTTGACTTCCCGGTCGTCCGTCAGGTTGTCCAGCTGGTCGCAGTATTCCTGAAACGGGGTGTCATTGTCCTTCGCCGCATTGAATACCGCCCGGATAAAGTTCTTTTGGGCATCATCGGTGAACATCCGGTTTATGAAATCCTTTATTACCTCCGCCTCGCTTTCCGACACCCGGCCGTCCGCTTTCGCCACCTTGGCCAGACAGGAAAAAAGCGCGGTGATATACAGCAGCTGCCGTTGTTCACCTGTCAAATTTTCATATTTTTTTCCGTATTCCCGCGAACCGGCGGTTTTCCGCGTATTTCCGGCAGCCGCTCCTAAAACCGCTCCCACGACCGCTCCTATCGGTCCGCCCAGCCAGGCTCCCAGCGCCAGACCTCCCAATG
>JAZRUY010000024.1:0-1331 GCA_045598845.1 Victivallaceae bacterium | reverse complement strand
GCCTCCACCTGCAGCACTCCCGGCAGAATCGGATGATTGGGGAAATGACCGCAGAAGAACTGTTCGTCAATACTGAGCGCCTTGACGGCTCTGAAATGAGTCCTGTCTATCATTTCCGCCCGGTCCAACAGCGGAAGCCGGCCGGGAAGCGACTGCATCAGTGAAGCCGTACCGTAAATTCTGCCCATTTCCGCACTCCTTTCTTTTCAAATATTCTTCGTCTTTATTTCAGCAAGCATTTTACCTGCCAGAGCCACATTGCGTTCATGCCCCGGTTTAACCGCCAGCACAGTGCCGCGCACTCTCACGCCGGTTAAATACAAATCGCCGCAAATATCCAGTACTTTGTGCCTCACTATTTCATCTTTGAAGCGCAGTTTGTCTTTGCAGATTATCGCTCCGTCGTTGATTATCGCCGCCGCATCCAGACTGCCGCCGCGGCACAACCCCATCCCCAGCAGCATCCGCAGATCGCGGTAATCCACAAAGGTCCGCCCCGGCGCAATATCATTCAGATAACGTTCCGCCGACATTTCAAAATCAATGAACTGGGGATCGAACGGGCATCCGGCGAAACTGGTAGTACAGCATATCCGCAGTCTGTCCCCGGGAAGAATCACCACTTTGCTGCCGCCTTCATCAATCCACAGCGGGACCGAAGGAGAATATATCCTTGCGGAAGCGGATTGCTCCTTTATACCGGCGCGTTGAATCATCTTGCAGAATTCAAGCGCGCTGCCGTCGAAAATCGGAGGTTCCGGACCGTCCATCTCAACAACGCAGTTATCTATTTCAAACGCGAAAAGCGCCGACAGAATATGCTCGACGGTGAATACCGCACCCCTGCCCTCCGCGATAGCGGTGCCGCGGCGCACATCCACTACATTGGAAGCCAGTGCGCGCACTTCCGGCGCACCGGGTTCATCCACACGGCGGAATATTATACCGCTGCCGGGTTCGGCCGGCAACATCCGTATTCCGACTCTGACCCCGGAATGCAAAGCGATGCCGGATGCGGATGCGCAACCGCTCAAAGTATGCTGCTTTTCCATAAAGATTCCCCAGGGACATGAAAATCCCGGATTCGGTTTGATTTTTATGTTATGAAATAATATAATACCTGCCGGACGATTTTTTCAACATTTTACACTTTTTGCACATTATCTGATAAATATGCCGGCCGATGCGTTTCAGCATAAAATTAAAACCGTTGCGGTAACCGGTCCCACCGCAACCGGAAAGACCGCGCTGGCGGTTTTTCTTGCGCGCCGGTTCAACGGAGAAATCATCAGCGCGGACTCACGGCAGGTTTACCGCGGCATGAACATCGG
>JAZRUY010000023.1:0-3956 GCA_045598845.1 Victivallaceae bacterium | reverse complement strand
CGCTGGAGGACGTTTCTCTTCTGGAAGCCGCTGACCGGCTTATGCGCGAATGGCAGCCCGAAACGCTGCTGATTTCGCTGGCCGCTCAGGGAATGGCGGTATTCGGCCGCGACGGGTCCCGTACGGTCATTCCAACCCGGGCCCGCGAGGTTTTCGATGTTTCCGGCGCCGGCGACACGGTTACCGCCAGTTACGCCTTGTCGGTAACCGCCGGAGCTTCTCCTGCCGAGGCGGCGGAAATCGCCAATGCCGCCGCCGGCATCGTGGTCGGCAAGGTCGGCACCGTTCCGGTGTCTTATGCCGAATTGCTTGCCGAACTCGGCGGGCATGTTGCTGATAATAAAACAGGAGCGGATATATGAGTGAGCGCAAACCGGTGGCGGTGATCATTCCCGCCCGTTATGCCAGTACCAGATTCCCCGGCAAGCCGCTGGCTATGCTTTGCGGTCGGCCGATGATTCAGCATGTTTATGAAAAAGCGGCCGCTAGCGATGCCGATATCGTCGCCGTGGCCACCGATGATGAGCGTATTTACGATGCGGTGTCCGCTTTCGGCGGCACCGCGGTGATGACTTCTTCTGAACATCCGTCCGGCACCGACCGCATCGCGGAAGCGGCGGCGGCGCTGGATATCCGTCCGGAAATCATCGTCAATGTGCAGGGCGACGAGCCGCTGATTCCGACTTCGGTCATCAATGATCTCATCGCCGTGATGGAGCGTGCCGGCGGTCCGGAAATGGCCACGGTGGCGGTTCCCGCCGTCCGCGGTTCCATGACGGAGAACAATGTCAAAGTGGTTTTCGGCGCCGACGGCACGGCGTTGTATTTCAGCCGCTGTGAGATTCCTTTCGTGCGCTCCGGCGGTTCCGATGCCGGAGTCTATCTGCACTGGGGCATATACGCCTACCGGCGGAGCGCACTGGAGCGTTTCGTCAAGTTGCCGCCCGGCCGTCTGGAAATGAGCGAAAAACTTGAACAGTTGCGGGCACTGGAAAACGGCATTCCGATATATGTGCATGTTTCCGATCTGCAGAGCATCGGCGTCGATACTCCGGAGGATCTGATCAGAGTGGAAAAAAGGATGCGCGAAACCGGCGCGCTGTGATGCGCTCCGCAATGAAAAATCAGAGTGAAATCAGGGTGAACTTTATGGATTCAGTGAAAACGGTGAAAATAGGCGGTATCACGGTCGGCGGCGGCGGACTGGTATTTTTCGGCGGGCCGTGCATGGCCGAAAGCTTTGATGTCTGCTGCGAAACAGCGGAATATCTCCGCGGTCTGTGCGCCGGTCTCGGTATCGGCTATGTGTTCAAGGCTTCGTTCGACAAGGCCAACCGGTCCAGCAACGACACCGTGCGCGGTCCGGGGCTGGAAAAAGGTCTGGAAATTCTTTCCGAAGTGAAACGGCGCTTTCAGGTTCCGGTTATCACCGATGTGCATGAAAGCGGCGAAGCCGCCGCCGTAGCCGAAGTCGCCGATGTCCTCCAGATTCCGGCGTTCCTCTGCCGGCAGACGGATCTGCTGCATGCCGCCGGCGCCACCGGCAGACCGGTCAATATCAAGAAAGGCCAGTTCATGGCTCCCGAGGATATGGCCGGTGCGCTTGGCAAGGTGCGCGCCGCCGGCAACGGGCAGGTGATGCTCTGCGAGCGCGGCGCCAGTTTCGGCTATCATAATCTGGTGGTCGATATGCGTTCTCTGGTAACTATGCGGGGCATGGGGGTTCCGGTGGTTTTTGACGCCACCCATTCCGTGCAGCTTCCGGGCGGTCTCGGCAACGCCTCCGGCGGCCGGCGCGAATTCGTCCGTCCGCTGGCCCGCGCCGCCGCCGCGGTCGGTATCGACGCGCTGTTCTGCGAAGTCCATCCTCATCCGGAGCGCGCTTTGTCCGACGGTCCGAATTCGCTGGATTTCGGTATGATAAAAGAAGTTCTTTCAGAGGTCAGGGATATCCATGCTCTCCAAAAATGATTTTCTGCGCGTCCGGGCGATAGTGCTCGATATCGACGGTGTGCTTACCGACGGGCGGGTCGGTTACGGCGACACTCCTGTCGGCGAGGTGAAATTCTTCCATGTCCGCGACGGGCACTGGCTGAAACTGGCGCGCCGCGCCGGTTTGCAGGCCGGATTGCTGTCCGGCCGCGAATGTGCCGCCAACCGCCGGGGCGCCGCGGAACTCGGTCTGGATTTCTGTATCGAAAAATGTCATGACAAGCTCGCCGGTTTCGTGCAGTTGCTTTCCTCCCGCGGTCTGGCGGCCGAGGAGTGTATGTATATCGGTGACGATGTGGTCGATATGCCGCCGATGCGCCGCGCCGGAGTCGCGGTCGCGGTTGCCGACGCCGTGCCCGAACTTGATGAGGTCGCGGATTTCCGCACCGTTGCTCCCGGCGGTCGCGGTGCGGTGTGCGAGGCGGTGCGCCGCCTGTTGCTTGAACAGGATAAACTGGATTCGGTTCTGGAACGCTACCGCGCCTGAGCGCGGCCGTATTTTTGTATGGAGGTTTGAATATGTATCTGCGCTCTTTCTTTGTTTTTTCGTTGCTTTTCGCCGCGGCCGCGGCGCATGCCGATGCCGGAGGCGAGTTGCGCGGCATCACGGTAAGCGATGTCAAACTGCCGCTTTACAACGGCGATAAACTGCAGACGGTGGTGTTCTGCTCCCGGGCCGAGCAGAAAGACCGGGTGATATCCGGCCGGGGAACGGTGATGGATCTTATCCATGCCGGCACCGATGTTGATATCATCCGCGATGCCTGGAATCTGCCGTTCTACCCGCTCGGGTCAGGTCTGCCGGCCGTTCTGGATTTCTGGCGCGGCCGGCTTTACAGCGACGGTGTCATCATGACGGAATGCGCCGATGTGCTCCAGCGGACACGCAGCGCCGCTGGCGGCGATCCGGTGTTCTTCCGCTCCCCCGTTATAGATATGGACGGCATCGGTTTCGAGGCCGATTTCTCCCGCCGCACCATTTCGGTGAAAGACGATGTCCATGCGGTGCTGCGTATGAAATCCTGCGATCCGCGCCGGGTGCTTGACGAAGACGGCATCATGCCGTCCAAGTATGAATTCATTACCGCCGAATCCGACTCCATGTTCATCGACATGCCGTCCAACACCGTGGTGATGTCCGGCAATGTTCTGGTCGATGAGCATACCTCGCTGATCAGCTGCGACCGCATGACCGTGCTGATGGACAACGGTTCTTCCGGCGGCGAGGATGCCGGAGACGCCTCTTTCGGCAATATCTCCCGGGTTATCTGCGACGGCAATGTGCGGGTGCTCCGCAAGGAGTCCGCCGCCGTGCTCCGGTATTCTTCTCCGGCGGTGTCCCGCGCGCTTGCATCGGCATTGCTGGGCGGTGTCCGTTCCGGCGAAATTCTGGCCGCTCCGGCGGAACTTTCCGATGCCGCGCTGGAACTCTCCGAACTCAATCTGGAATTTGAGGACGAACCTGAAGCTTCCGGCGCTTCCGCCGACGCTCCCATGACGGTCGGCGGCGCCACGATCACCTCCGACTCCTGCGATCTGGATTACGGCGGCAACAAGCTGACTTTCGTCAAGCAGGTGAAACTGCGCGATCCGTCCTTGTCGCTTGACTGCGATAAAATGGTGATTTTCCTCACCGACCGCGACCCGGCCGCTGTTGCTGAATCCGCCGACCCGGCCGCTGAATCTCCCGCCGGCGGGGAAGAGCCGCCTCCGGATGACCTCGGCATCTCCAGCAACGGCAAGCGGGTCGATGTGATTGTCTGTACCGGCAATGTGTTCGCCGACGCCGGCGACGGCGAAATCACCACCGGCGAGATGACGCTGCGTTTCCGCAAATGCGATCCGTCGGTTCCGTCCTCCGCCGGCGTGTACAGGTTCGGCGAGTCGGAAATGTACGCCATGGAGGGCTCCGACGGCCTGATAATGGTACGCAAGGCGGTTGTGCCGGAAACTCCCGCTGAACC
>JAZRUY010000022.1:0-1140 GCA_045598845.1 Victivallaceae bacterium | reverse complement strand
TGGTGGCGGCGGCGGTGGAGGCGCTGGATATATATCTGAGTTTTTCCACGGTTTTTGTGCCGGCGCAGTTGATTTATCTCACGGTGGCCGGCGCTGCGCTGGAGTTGCGCGGAGACGGCGGAGAGGGGGAGGATTGATTATGGAAAATTATGATTTCTGCAGTATTCCGGGATGGTATCCGGTGCTTTCCGGACACACTTTTATAACGACTTTTGTGCCTTTGCGCGACGCCGCCGTGGCGGCGTTGGCCGCCGGAAATACCGATTTGGAAGATCCGGCGGTGCGCGAGGCGGTTGAATCGCTGCGGCGTCCGCTGAAAGGGGTGCCCGGCAGCGCGTTCATCGGGGTTGACCGCTGTTCTCCGACGGATACGGAGCGTTTTGCCGCCAGGCGCGGCTCGGTGCATTCCGCCGGGAGCGTGTGGAAAGTGCTGGCTTCCAGCGCCAAGGTGCGCGCTTCCGCCGCCGCCGGAGAAGTGGCGAATATCTGTCTGCGCCCGTTCCGGCGCATCAACCGGATGCGGGAATTCCGCCTGTTTATCCGCGACGGTGAATTATTGGCCGCCAGCCAGTATAATCTGACCCGTTATTTCAGCCGGCTGGAGAGCCGGCGGGATGTTTACTGGAAGATGCTGACGGAATTTGTCGGGGGAATATCCTGGCTGCTGCCGTCCGGGCGTCTGGCGCTTGACGCCTACATCACCGCTTCCGATTCGATCCTGATACTGGATATCAATCCGTGGGGTCCGCCGACTGACCCGCTGATGGCGCGCGACTGGTCCCGGGATTGGAACGCTGTTTCCGGGCTGCTGCTGATGGAGCCTCCGGTTAAACTTGACGGCGATGTCAGCGTTTCCTTTTAGAACCGCTTGCATTTCAGCCTCCGTCATACTGTCTTTATATTCTGTTTACTTTCACGGGAGCAACGCCGCCGCTGTATCAGCGAAAGTCTGAATTACAACTTTCTTTTAATACTTACCGACCCCACGGGAGCGCGGAATTTAATCTGTAATATTTCCTAAGACCGGCGTCACGCCAGACCGGTGACTTTCCGGCTTCAAAAACAATTTTGAGCCGGAAAGTCATCCCGCCATAGTCTTTTTTCGCACAGATGTGCGCAAAAAGACGACGGCGGACGGGT
>JAZRUY010000021.1:0-3494 GCA_045598845.1 Victivallaceae bacterium | reverse complement strand
ATTTTTTACCGCATTGGCATTATTGATGTCGGCGACAGCGGAACCGTATGCGTTAATACCAACAGGAATAAGCGCCATGACCCCGGTAAGCCCTACCGTAAGCACCAGCATGGCCAGCATCAACTCAATCAAATTATAATGAAATTTTTTCATAACTCAGTCTTCTTTGACAAAAGAAACCCGTCCGGTTAAACGTTCTATTTTAATACGGCGGATGTTGTGGTATTTTCCCTGATCATCACTGTCTTCGATAACGGCATCGTAGGCATTGGAATCCGCACCACATTCGGCAAAAATTAAATACAATTCAGGTTCGGAATCACCGAACAATGCCCGGCCGCCGGAATTGAAAACAATACCGCGGAATGCCGGATTGGCGCTGTCGGTTTCGTCTTCATCACCGACAAAAAGCTCTCTCTCCCCGATGGCAGATGGTTCACTGTATCCGTCCTCTTCATCATTCTCCCCGCCGGAATTATCAGCGGTATAGAAGAAATCAATTTGCTTCAAAGAAGAAGAAAATCCTTCCATTTGCACTGCCATCGATTTATCGCTAACAGTTACCCCGTCGGACAAATCTTCTTTTGCGGCGGATATTTTAACCAGCATGGCGCCGTCGGGAGCATTATGCCAGGAATCCAAAGAAACAAATCTTTTATTTTTATCAGCTCCGCCGGTTTCATCGTCAAAAATATATTTTTCACCGGATTTTCTGACCCGGGTAATCCGCCAGCCGCCGTTGCAGAAACGGTTGGCATTGTCGGCGCCTTCTTTCCGGCCGCTGCAGAAAACCAATGCCACCGGACGGCGCTCCTTGATTGCCAGACTGCGGGTCTGCTCCAGAGCCAGCTTGACATTGGAAGCCATCGCATCGACCTTGTTGAGTCTGGTCATGCCGCGGAACATCGGGATGGCGATCAGGGTAAGCATCACCATCACCGCCATCGCCACCAGCAGCTCCACCAGAGTAAAGCGCCGCACAGAATATTTCACGCGACCTGTATCCATAATCTTAATTCACCCGAAATTCAGGACAGAACCGATTTATTTATAATTATAAGGCAGAGGGAACCTTTTTGCAACCTTTTCACATAAAAAAACACATACGGGAAAACTTTTAAACGGGAAACAGCGGATGAGGACGGTATTTCCGCGGCAGGCTTGAAAAAGCGTATCCGTAAAAGTAATTTAACGCCATACAGCCGGGAAACGGAGATGACCATACTGAATTAAGTTTACAAAAAACGGAGTCGTGGAGATGGACGGATTCAAAGACGAAGTGACGAAACTCAGTTACGCAATGGGAATGAATATGGGGGAATACCTCAAGCGGACTCCGGTGGAAACCGATCTGGACGCCGCGCTGGAGGGTATCAACGATTATCTGGCCGGTAAAGCGAAGCTGCAGCCGGAAGAATATGCGTTGGCGATGCAGGAACTGCAGCGCAGGGTGAATGACGCGGTAAAAAAACAGAGTGAAAAACTCGCCGCCGGCAACCTTCAGGCGGAACAGGATTTTCTGATGCAGAACCGCAAAAAAGCGGGGGTGACGGAAACTTCCAGCGGATTGCAGTACCAGATATTGAAACAAGGCAACGGCCCCAAACCGAAACGCGGCGACACCGTGCGGGTACATTACACCGGAACTCTGCTCAACGGAAGAACCTTTGACAGTTCCGTCGACCGCGGGGAACCGGCGGAATTCGGGGTTTCCCAGGTAATCTCCGGCTGGACGGAAGCCCTGCAGCTGATGAACACCGGCAGTAAATACCGGCTCTTCATTCCTTCCCGTCTGGCCTACGGCAGCAGGGGCGCGGCGCCGCAGATTCCGCCCAACGCGGCACTGATTTTTGAAGTGGAACTGCTGGCGGTACTTTAAACCGGGGCGGACAGGAGTACGCGCAATGCCGGACTTGTTCGGCGACATCGTCAAAATCGGCATTTTCGCTCCGGCGGGAAAACTGAACCCGGAACTGTTCAGGTCCGGAATGGAAATTTTACACCGGAACGGCATCGCCGCCGTTGTGCCGGAACGGCTTTACACTCCGGATTTAGATTATCTGGCCGCTCCCGCCGAACAACGCGCCGCCAACCTCGCTTCGCTGTGGAAAGACAAATCAGTAGAACTGATGCTGCCGGTGCGAGGAGGATTCGGATGCGCGCATCTGCTGCCGTTGCTGGACTGGAAGTCCATGCGGGAAAGGCCGGAACTGCCGCTGTGCGGATACAGCGATCTGACCGCATTGCAATGGGCGGCGGAAAAATACGGCGCCGGACGGCCGATGGCGGTGCCTATGCTGGGAAAACTCGCCGAAGCGGAGCAATCGGAATATACAGCCGGATATATGCGGAAAGTTTTCGGGAAAGAAGAATACGGAATCGCACCGGCGGAATGTTACGGCGATTATGAAATCATCGCCCCCGGAGAATGCGAAGGACTGCCGCTGGCAGGAAATCTTACCGTGGCGGCGACCCTGCCTGGAACACAATACATGCCTGACACGGCCGGAAGAATTCTGATCCTCGAAGACGTAAATGAAGCACCGTACAGATTAGACCGGGCGCTGACGGTACTGGAACAGAGCGGAGCATTCGGAAAATGCTCCGGAGTAATATTCGGACAGTTCAGCGGTTGTACGGAAGACAAGGCGCTGCTGTATGAAATTCTGCGCCGCCGCACCCGGGAAGTACACGGACCGGTGCTGGCGAATTTCGCCTACGGACACACTTTCCCGTTCGCCTCTGTGGATATGCACCGCGCAATGATGATAAAAAATAAAAAAATAAGCGTCAGCCGGCGGCAGTGAATTTGCTGTACATACCGGCATAGATTCCGCCGGCGGCGACCAGTTCGGCATGAGCGCCGCGTTCGCAGATTTTTCCATCGCGCATCACCAGAATGGTATCGGCGTTCCGGATGGTGGAAAGCCGGTGGGCGATCACAAAGGTGGTGCGCCCCTTTACCAGAGTATCCAAAGCCTTCTTAACCAGAGTTTCGGATTCCACATCCAGCGCGCTGGTGGCCTCATCGAGAATCAGCACTCTCGGATTACGCAGCAGCGCCCTGGCGATGGCGATCCGCTGCCGCTGACCGCCGGACAGACCGGCGCCGTTTTCATGCAAACGGGTATCCAGGCCGTTTTCCAAAGAGCCGATAAGATCGCCGAGCGCGGCGTTTTCCACGGCGGAGCGCAATTCCGCTTCGGTCGGATCGGTACCGTAGCAGATGTTTTCGCGTATGGTGCCGTCAAACAGCAAAGTATCCTGAGTAACCACGGAAATGAAACGGCGGTAACTGCGCAGATCGATTTCATTCATATCGCGGCCGTCAAGCAGAATGCGGCCGGAATCAGGACGGATGAACCCGATGATCAAATGAGCCACCGTTGATTTTCCGGCGCCGGAGTCACCGACCAACGCCACGGTACGGCCCGGTCCGGCATGAAAAGAGAAGTCACTCACAGCATGTCGGTCGGAGCCGGGATAACGGAAAT
>JAZRUY010000020.1:0-9080 GCA_045598845.1 Victivallaceae bacterium | reverse complement strand
TGTGCTCAAAAAATTACCGGCTTATGTCTGAATCCGGCGCTGATGCCACGAGCGCCGTGCGCTTTGTGCAGAATTGTCAATCAATTGGCGACTACTCTGATGAACCGGTCGAATGCCGGAAAGAAATGGTCAGGCACTGTCTGGAAAATTATCTGACCCGTGAAGAAAAAAGTGAGGATAATCTTTCCGGCCTGCTGGCTTCACCGGAGAAATTGGCTCAGGCATCCGGATTCGAGGGCTTGGTAGGCTTGCTTGAAAGTACCGTCATTAACCAGAAGGCGATGTCCATTTTGGTCAACGAGGGAGTGGTTCCGGTGGAAAATATTCTGACTTCCTTTGAAGCCGATCTTGAACGCAAAGAGAAATTGGCCTCGGTTTCCGCTCAGGAATTCCAAGACAAGGTCGCCGGGGAAACCCGGATTCTTGAAGAGTTCAATACCCAGTCTATGAAGGATATTTCCCAGATTATGTCCGAGCCGGACCGGGAGCCGCTCGCCAATGATTTCCTGAACAGTGTGATAATTGCCAATATCGGTAGTTTGGCCGATGCCGTCAGTGATAAAGTCGCCGAAAACATCCTGCAGTTCAAGAATCTCCTGAAGGCCTTTAACAAGGATGCTCTCAAGGAAAAATTGCTTCCGTTGATCAATGATGCAACGCAGGAAATATTGCAGCCGGCGATTTCCGGGTGGATTACCAATGTCTGTGACGGTTTTAATAAAGCCTATCAGGGTTCCATCAAGCGTGACTTTGATCAAATTGTCAAGGAACTCCAGGAAAAATGGCAGAAAATTGCCGCTGTCGATGGAGCATTACTGCTGGGCGGCTTGGATGGTTTTTTGTGTGAAGTTCAAGAAATCATAGCCCAGGCTGGAGCAGCGCCCAAGGTGAATGTCGATAAGATTGCCAAGGATGCATTTACGGTTAACATTAAATTATTGGCTGTCAATTTAGCGATGATTCCCGCCGGACTTCTTGCGGGTGGGATAGGAATTAATATCGCATTGGCGGTTGCGCTTCCGCTCATTACCGCCGCCCCTATTATCCTTCCAATTATTGCGATAGCGGCGATTCTGGGGACCGGGAAAATACTTGGAACAGTTAAAAATAAGGTCAAAAACGCATTCAAACATGAAATTCACAACTCCATTATGGAGGCATTCAACCAAAATGAGAATAAGGAACAAATTTTATCCGCCGGTCGAGAGATTGCCCAAAAAATTCAGGAAAATGCCCGTGAGCAGTTGTCTGACATGCTGACCCGGCAGAAAGAGGCGTTTGAGCAAAACAAAGCCCAGGCGGAATCTGATTTTGCTCAGGCTCAGGCGGTTCGTGAGCAAGTGGCCGCCGAGTGCAGAACCTTGCGCGAAACCCATATTGTTCCCAACCGGGAGTGGTGTGAAACATTTGAGCAGGAGGTTGTCGCTCAACTGTAATAAAGTGCCGATTCTTGTTTCCGGACCGGCAGGAATAACTGTTTAATCGGGAATTCCTGCCCGGTCCTGTTTCGTGAATTTATTTTTTGTGAGGAATAATTGATGAGTATTACCAAGGAAGTTTTTCAGGCCCAAAGAACGGAGTTGAACAAATTGTTTCAGCGGGCGATAGACGGAAAATGCCTTAACCCCGAGGATGTGAAACCCGTTGTGGAAACTCGTAGAAAACTGATGGAAGAAGCGTTCGAGATGGTCTTTGTCGGCGAGTTCCAGGGCGGCAAGTCCACTACTTTCGATGCGTTGTGCGACGGCCGCGAGATTTCTCCCCGCGGTAATATGATAAAAACCAGTGCCTGCGTCATCACCGCGCGCAATTTGGAAAATCCGCAGGACGGTGAATATGCCCGGATTGTTTTCAAAAGCGAGCCGGAACTTGTTCTGATGATGCACGAGGTGCTTTGCGATGGCCTGATTAAGCATGATGAAAAACGTTTCAAGGAAATATGCGCCAAGCCGGAGGTTTTTTGCGGTGAAATAACCGATTATTCCGCCTATAAATTTTCTTCTCAGCCGCAGCCGCTGCGGCTGAGTGACGAGAACGACCGCAAACTGATACTTGATGTGCTCCGGGAGGAATGGGAATGTTACCGTCGGGACCGTAGCGCTTACTCCAAGCTGGATTTTTTGCGGACCGCCATAATCGCGGTGTTGTTTTATCCCGGGGTTGCCGGTCAATTGGGCGGCACGGTCAGGCTGGATGGAGTCGAGCATATCCGGCAGTATGTCACATTTCCCTCCGACTGGTCGGCTTGGCTTGATGATTTCGACAATCCTCCGTTTAAGCAGGAGGATTGCCGGTATGTTTTTGTTTCCCGCGTGGATTGTTTCATCCACAGCGATACGCTACGGCGGATTGGGTGCGCGATAGTTGACTGCCCCGGATTGTTCGCCAGCAGCTGGGATTCGCATCTCGCCATAAATACCTTGAGCGATGCCCAGGCGGTTCTTTATATGTTCGGCGGGAATAAAGCGATCGGTACCGAGGATATCGATGCTTTGCGCAACATTAGAACTATACAGTTCGAAGATAAGATCTTTTACGCTTTCAACTCCCACATTAGCAGAAAGCAGACGGCCGGTGTCATCAGTGAATCCGAGGCGAAATTAAGCGCCAACGGCTTTCAATTGTGCAATGGCGGGATTATGCCCTTTCACGCGCTGCTGGGTTTGTATTCCCGGAACGAGCAGTCTTTGAACACCGATGCCGCGGCGAAAGAGAAATTTATTGCCTCCTATCAGGCTAATTTCGGTTCGGACGGGCGGCAGATGTCCGTTCAGGAGATGCGTGACGATGCGATCGCCGCGGCGGTGAGCCAGTACATCGGGTATAAGGAAGCGGGGGTAAAGCGCGGCAATGACGAGTTGTACGATCTGTCCGGATTGTCGACGATTATCGGCAAGTTGGAAAATTATTCCCTGAAGAAAAAAGGGTATATTCTGCTTGGTACTGACGGCGCAGTCAAATTGCTGACTCTTCTCAATGCAAAAAAAACGGCGGTGGAGCAGGAAATTAAAATCCTCCGGCAGGAGTCCGACGCCGCATTTGACGAATATATTGAGCAAAAGAAAAAATTGTTGAAACTTATTGAAGAATCCCGTAAAATAGTTGAGGAGGAAATGGACGGCCGGGCGGATTATATCCAGTCTGCTTTGGCCGATGATCTGGCGTCGCGTTTGCTTGGGGAATCGTTCATTGACGGCTTCGGACGGGACTTGTCCCGGAAAATCGCCGATGATATCATGAAGAATAAATCATCCTGGCTGAAGTCGACTGGTCGCACTGTCTGGAACAAGGTAAAATCATTCATGGGGGACTGCTCTGGTTTCGCCAGCGGGGACTTGGAAGATAGAATCAAACCTATGGCCGATCGGTCTTTGCAAAGTTATGTCAAAAACCAAATGGAGGCATGGATTTCCTCCATCCGATCCGGCGGAAATTCCGCGTATCAGAGTACTATCGGCACCGCCGCCGCGCAAATCTGCCGTGAAATATCCCGGAAAAGCCGGGATATGGATTTCGCTTTTTCTCCGATATCAGTGGCGGATTTGCGTATGGACGGATTGTCCGGAGCCGCCGGTGCTGCAACTTCGGTCGCCTCTTTTGGGGTCGCCGGCGCCATCGGCTCGGTAATTGCCGGCTTGCTTACCGGAGTGATGGTTGCCAAAATTGTTGTCAGTATAGTAGCCACGATAGCTCTCGGAATAGATACCATGGTACTTGCATTACCTGTCGCTATTGTTGGCGGTCTTGTCGCTATTTTTTCTGGGAAAAAAGCCGGAACGGCATTGGCTGCGAAATTGTTCGAGCATGTTCTGGACAAAGTGTCCGGCAGTTTGCGCGGAATCAAGAACGATTCGAACCTCCGGAATAAGGTGTCTACGTCGGCCCGGGAGCCAGTCTGCCGGATGATGGATGGGGTCAAAAATTATTTCGAACAGCAATTTGACAACACTTTGAAAAAGTTTGAAGCGGATTGGAAGAAATGGCTTGCCGCCGCTGCCGCCGGAAAGGCGGAAAAAGAGGCGCGGATCAAGGTCTGTCAGGATTTCCTTGAGCAATCCCTGACTCCGCTGATTGCCGATACTGAAAAATTTATCGGTGACTTGCCGCTGGAATAGCCCTGATTCTCATAAAAGTATAAACGAACCTGATTTAAGAAAAATGAATGCAATGAAAAACAGTCGTTTGCCGGTCGTCGGAATCGCCGGCTCTTTTCAAAGCGGCAAGTCGACTCTGGTCAACTGCCTGTTGAAGCGCGACGCGGCGGTGTCCGGCTGTTTCCCCGCTCCGCTCTGGCCCTGGTGCGACACTTGGTGTTCTTACGGCGAACGTGCTCGCTTTTTCGCTTGTGCGGAGTGTTCGGAACGGGAACTTTCCCCGAAAGAATATTTGATTATGTCATTGCGGGGCCGGTTCAATGATCCGTATGCAAGGTTTTTCCGCATCGAATTGCCGGCGGAAATTTTAAAGTCGTTAATTCTGGTTGATGCCGCCGGATTTGCTGACGGTGAAAACAACAGGGAAAACGTTGCGTGGCGGTTGGAAAAATTTGATTTTGTCCTGCTGGTGTTGAAAAACACCGTTTTCGGGACAGAGCGGGCGATTCTTGACGCGCTCCAGCGTAAATCCGTGCCGTTCGCGGTGATCAACAATGTTGCCGACTGCGCCGGCAACGATCCGTTCGGCGCGGATAATTTGGCCGCCCAGAAAAATATCACCGGTATTGTCGGCCGGTATGCCCCGTGTCTGATCGGCAATGAACCGGTGCTTAACGTCAATGCGCTGTGGCAGTGGTATGTTATTGCCTTAAACAGTCCCTTGTTCGGCTGCGCGGGTGAGGATTTCAGCGGTATTGATTTTGATCCCGCGAAATTGCCCCTGTCTGAATTGGAACGGCGCGGCAATGTCGCTCCGCTTGCCGTTTTTCTGACTGCGGTACTTCTCTCGCTCCTCCATTCATCGCTTCCTGACAATTATAGGAGGATGCAAAAATGAACAACAGCCGTTTTCCAGATAATTCAACCGAAGCATCCCGGCTGGCGCGCGGTTTGGTGTCATCGCTGTTTGATGCTTCTTTTGAGAATGTTTTCAAAACAGCGGCGGTGGATCCTGAATCGGCTGAATCCGGATTACATTGTCATGTCAATGATAAACTCGGCGTTTGGCTGGCGGATATTGATCCCCGGCGATATCGGCTTGACGATGTCCGGGATTTAAGGCGGGACATTATCCGTTTGCTGTCCGAAACGAATCAGCTCAAGGAAATGTTGCGGGGAATCCCCGGGCTTGTTTATCTTATGTTTTCTGCCCGTCATACTTTTGCCGGTATGCGCGGTGATAAGTGCGATGATAATGGCAAAATAAAAGAGTCGGTATACAGCCGGATCATGAGTTTCTTGAATATGTTGCAGTCTGCCGGGGAAGGGAAAATCAAATGACTGATGAATCACTAAGCGGTTTACCTTGGGTCGGTTTGGTCGGTGTCTTTCAAAGCGGCAAGTCGACTCTGGCCAACTGCCTGTTGAAGCGCGCCGCGGCGGTCTCCGGCGATTTTCTGGCGACCACCCGGTGCAGTACTTATTATTCTTATGGAAAACGGGCTCGTTTTTTCGCTTGTAAAACCGGTGATTCCGGGCGGGAACTTTCCCTCGGTGAATATTTGGACCTGTCCAGGCACGGCACCGCCGGGGAGGATGCCGGGATTGAGTCCTTCCGCGTCGAATTGCCGGCGGAAATTTTGAAATCGGTAATTCTGGTTGATACCGCCGGATTTGATAACAACGGAGACGATGATGAAAGCACTCTGAGTCAGCTGGAAAAATTTGATTTTGTTCTGCTGGTGTTGCAAAACAAAATTGACCAGAGAGAGGAGGCTATCGTTGAAACGCTCCATCGTAAATCCGTGCCGTTCGCGGTAATCAACAATGTCGCCGGCCGCGGTAATGCCAGCAACGATCCGTTCGCCGCGAATAATTTGGCCACCCGGGAAAATATCGCCAATATTGTCAGCGCCCATTGCCCGTGGCCGATCGGAGATGAAGCCGTACTCAATGTCAACGCTCTGTGGCAATGGTATTTTATCACCCGTACCTGTTCTGCGCCCGGCGGCGAATCGGATGATGAAAAATTCAACGGGATCGGCGCTGATATTGCGAAATTGTCCCTGGGGGAATTGAACAGCCGCAGCAATGTTTCTTCGCTTGCCTGTTTTCTGACCGGCCGAAGCTGCCGTATCTGCACTGTTTCATCCTATACCCGGCTGCAACGCGTTTTCAAATGCTGGCAGTCCAGCCTTTTTCTCGGTTTTGATCGGGTAATTAAACTTTACGAGACAGAATCCTGTCATGGGAAAGGAAGAAGATTATGAGTACGAGAGTTGTTTCATCGGTCGAAAAAGAAACAGGAGAAAAATGGGGTCTTAAAATGCATACCCATTCTGTTTCAGTCAGCTATAAAGATGTCGCCTCGGCAGAGGATGTCTGTGATCTGAAAAGCGATATAGATATCCTTCAGAATAAAATCGGTAAAATTGATGATGAACTGCGTAGGGCTTTCAGATATTGCGATAGTGTCAGTGGTGAGATCAATTTCGTATTGGAAAAAACAGGTGAGCGTTTGAATGAGTTGGCTGCTCTTATCGCCGACAAAGGGGTGTTGTCCGATGCCTTTCGGGAAGTCGTGGCTGAACATCTGAAGAAGATTGAAAAAGAGGCGGCTAAATTGCAGAAACAGGTTGAATTGTCCGTGACCAATGCGGATAAGGCCGCCGGATGTTTGACCGAATGCGAAGCGGTTTCCCGGGCGGTTGATTCCGCCGGAAAAAAATCTCTTCAGATGATTCAGACGGTTGTTTCTGAATTTCAGAAAGCGGTTGTTGCTGATGTCGCTGAATTGCAGAAGCAGGTTGAATTGTCCGGGGCCAATGCGGATAAGGCCGCCGGATGTTTGACCGAATGCGAAGCGGTCTCCCGGGCGGTTGCCGCCGCCGGAGAAGAGCACTGCCGGAAAATTCAGGAGGATTCCGTTCGGGCGATTCAAACGGAAATGGCAAAATATTCTGAACAGATGGCCGGAATCCCGGAATGCGAGGGAAAATTAAATTCCCTGATTGATAAATTGGACAAGATCACGGGAAAATTCCATGAGGAAAACAACAAGATTCTACGCGATCTTTCCGATTGCCGCTGGCAGCTCGGTTCGTTGGAAAAAACGTATGGAGAATTCGCCCGGCGGAATGAAAAGCTGCTGGAGTTACTGCAGTTCATTGCCTGGAACCGGAATTCTTTCTTCCTGCGGCTGAAATGGTTGTTGCTTGGCAGATAAGGACGGAATACTTCCTGCGCCTGTGCTCCGGTATTGCTTATAGATAACCGGATATGGCAGTTTTATTGGAAATTCCGTTTGTGATTGTATTTGCCGGATATTATTCGGATATGAAAAAGGAGATGTTTTATGTTTAAAATGTTGTTGTCAGAATTGTCATCCAGGTGGAGCATTGTACTGAATTGGGAAAAAAAATATTCCGGATTCCAGCGGATTTTCGCCGCCTTGGAGATATTCTGTTTCCCGGTCAGTTTTTTTACCCTGCTGCTGCTGCTGATTCAGGTGATTTTGCAGTTGTGCTTCCATATCTCTTTTCCTGATTGGTTTGTTGATTACGCGCAGCCGGTTCTTCTCTCCGGGGCGGTGGGGTATTTGACCAACTGGCTGGCGATCATGATGCTTTTTCGTCCTTACGTGCGGAAAAAATGGCTTTGGGTCTGGCCGCAGGGAATGGTTCCGCAGAACAAGCCGGCGATTGCCCGCGCCATGGGCAATGAAGTCGGCAACGGCCTGCTGAATGTGGAAAAGATTATTGTTGAATTGAGTGGTAAACTGCATGATTATCTTATGCGGCCGGATGTCATATCCCGGCTCAAGGAAAAATTCCGTCTGTTTTTGCTGGAACACCGGAAAAGCATTGTCGATTTTCTGGTACCGCATGTTAAGTCATCGCTGTACTCGACTTTGGACAAATTTCTTACTGCGGACAACATGCGCAAACTTTATGACCGGGTTGTTGAACCGATGATGCGGAATCCTGAACACCGGAAAGCGGTATCCGCTTTCATCACCGGATTCGGCAGCCGGAATCTTGAAAAAATCGTGGATGTCATCCGTTCCAGAATGCAGGCGCACCTTGAGGATAAATTGAGTAATATTCCGCTGGTGGGAATATGGAGTGATAAAATTACCGGAATTGTGATGGATTTTTTTGCCGACCGTACTGCGATGGAGCGGATGATAGACAACTGGCTGAAAGGGCCGGATACTGAAAAAATGATACTGGATCTGATGGACGGATTGAGAATTAAGGCCAGAACCTGGATTGACGGTCCGGAGGCGCAGCGCAAACTTGATGAATTTTCAGATCAGTTCGGCGGTAATCTCAAGGAAATGATCGGGGATTATCTGCAGAACAGTTTGCCGCAGTTGGTCGGGGAGGCGGTCAATTCGGAGGCGCTGTGGAATTGGATTGAGAAAACGCTGCTGCCGCGGATGGTGGACGGAATTTACGCATATGTCGGGAAAAATAAAGATATGCTGCTTAAGAATCTGAATCTGGCGGAACGCATTGAGTCGGCTATCAATGCGCAGGATGTGCGGAAATTTCATAATATGATCAACAATATCGCAGCCCGGCATCTCGGCGCGATTCAGGTGCTGGGATTTGTTCTGGGAATCGTTATCGGGGCGGTTCAGTTGATGCAGACCGTTTTATTGGCAAAATAAATGCGGCGCCGGAGTATTTGTAACATTACGCTATAGTGATTTCAATACGGAAAAATTAAGGAGTGCGATATGAATAATGACGGCATATCCGGTGGAGCGATCAAACAATTTTTAGATCGTCTGGAAAAACTGAATACCGGAGCCGGCGGGGCTGAATCCGTTGAACCGTTTGAAGGAACCGCCCGCCCGGCGGATGCCCATGGGCAGGAAAATTGCTGTACCGGACAAAATGCGAAATGTGATTATGACGAAACAATGGAAAGTTTGCGTCAGGCGGCGGAGCAGGGCAATGCGGATGCTCAAGGCGCTCT
>JAZRUY010000019.1:0-3577 GCA_045598845.1 Victivallaceae bacterium | reverse complement strand
AGCGCTCCGCATGCCCGGTTCAGCCACAGCAGAATCCAGAGCAGCAGCCTGGCCAGATAATCCAGCGGTCCCCAGGCCAGATGCATCACTTTGGCGGCCGAGCGGTCGAAATCACGGATATTGTCGATGATTTTCGGTCCGGCATAAACATCGAATACGAAAGTTTTCTTCTCTCCCGGCGCAAGCACCGCGCCGCCGAGTTCCGCTCCGGCGTTCAGCAGCATATCCGGATGTTTGCCGGAGCCGAGTTTTGCCCGGAAACGGTTCAGCGCGAACGGCTTTGCTCCGCGGAGAACGGTGACGAAATATTTATTGCCGCTGGCGGCCCAGCGTACTTCCGGAGCACCGGCGAAGAATTTGTCGTCCGCCGCATCGGCCTTCACATCCAGATAATCGCCGCCGGATGTCAGTGCATCCATCCGGTGGGACGGTATCCGGATTTTGTCGCCGGATATCCGGCTCCATGGCGCAACATATATGCCGCGGTACATCAGACCGGGTAAATTCACCGGCTGCCCGCCCGGGTTGGAAAATTCCGCCGAGGTTCTGACGGTATATCCGGATTCGGCTACCGCGAATGTCTCGGTCAGATCGAACACCGCTCCGCCGGCGGCGGCGATACGGCGGGTAACCGTGCAGACATGCCCGTCAGAAACTGATTTGACCGACAGATTCTTCCATTCCGCATCGCGCTGGGCGAAAGTCAAACCTCCCGCTCCGGCGGAAGTCTGCTCCAGCGTGATCGGAGACGGTTCTTCGTTCCGGTTGTACCGGCATAAGGTCAATGCGGCGACCGCACCCCGGTTGGGATTGATCCGCAGTTCCAGATCGCCGTTGGATATCGTTTCCGGCGCAATTTCCGGAGCAGCCTCATACTGTTCCGGTTGCTCCGCGGCGGTTTGTACCGCCGGAGCAGTCTCCGGTTCTCCTTTTTCCGCTGCAGTTTCCACCGCCGGAGCAACCGTCGGAGGAATTACCGGTTGCGGCATGACACCGTTGCGACCGGCCAGCAAATACCATACGAACACCGCTACACCGCACAGCACCAGCCCGGTGATAATATCTCTGTCAAATTTCATATTCTTCCGAATTCCAATTTTGAAGCAAACAATTCCTGATAAATACCGTTAATATAGCACATATATCCCGAGCCCGCTCTGTTATTTCCGTTTCGGCACCGGGTCATACCCGCCTTTGCACAACGGCTGACACCTGAGCAACCGGAATATCGTCAGCCGGCAGCCTTTCCAGAATCCCCATTCCCGGAAAGCTTCTTCGGCGTAATGAGAACAACTGGGCTCAAAACGGCAGCAGCGCGGCAACAGCGGCGACACGGTAAGCTGATACAGATTTATCAGGCGCAAAGCCAGAAAAACCGCAGGACGCCTAAAAAAATTTTTCATTTCAGCAACCCGTCCTCTGCGCACATTGCGCGCAGTTCTTCCGTCACCTCGCCGCACTTGGCATCCAGTATCGCCCGGCGCGGGATCAGCAGAATCCACACTTCCTCGCGCAGTTCCGGTTTCAGAACGCGGAATGACTCCCGCAGCAGACGCCGCGCCCGGTTGCGCCGCACCGCCAGACGGCTGAAACGCCGCGAACAGATAATCCCGAATTTGAGAGTCCGGTTTTCCCCGGCCGCGGGGGCGCTGATCAGCAGAAAAAAGCGTCCGGCCGACTTCGCACCGGTCCCTTTCAGATACTCGAATTCATTTCTGCGTCTGAATCTGTCCGACTTATCCAGAAAAAGACTCATTCAGTTAAAAATCCGGTTGAGATAAAACAGCGGAGACGTTTCCGCCTCCGCCGGATTAAGTCTGCGCGCATCAGGCAGTCAGTTTCGCGCGTCCCTTCTGACGGCGGCGCTTGATCACCAGACGCCCGGCCTTGGTGGCCATTCTGGCGAAAAATCCGATTCTGCGCTTGCGCCTGCGATTGGACGGCTGAAATGTTCTTTTCATAATCTACCTCACTATGGATTAAAGTGCTACCGCTGTTTTACCCGGCAATCATATTCGGTTAATATAGCGCCTTTCCGCGGATAAAGCAAGCGGCGGGCGGGTTGTTTATTTCACACTGCTCACCTGAGTGACGCAGAGCAGCGGGATTTCCCAGCCCGGCACCCGGAATTCACTGCCGTTTATTTTCATGAACTGCATTTCGCCGAAAGCGGAGAAATTCCGCCCGTCGCTGATGGCGAAATAATGAATCACACCTTCCTCATCGGCCAGTCCGAACCGGATGCCTTCGATACCGGAGCTTTCCAGTTTTATGAAACGGTATTTCAGCCCGGTCCTGTAGGTTCCGGAAACCGGATCCACTCCGAGGCTGTTCAACACTTTCACCGCGGACTCGGCAAGTCCCGGCGCGTTATTATCTTTTTTCGACTCCGGTGCGGCGGCGGGTTGCGGCTCTTGGACTGACGGAGCGGCGGCCGGGCTTTCTCCGCAGGCGGCCAGATAACTTTTGGACGCATAGAGTTTCAAATCGGACGGCGCTTCGATTTCCGCCCATCCGAATTTATCTATTTTCACCACATTAACCGGTGTACCCGGTTTCAGCGTGCCCAGCGCGGCGGAGCCGGCATCCGGCCGGAGAAACATTTTGGCATCGCGCGACACCGCGTTTTTGGAAATCCAGGTGGCTTCGATATACACCCGCGCCTGAGGGACCGGAGCGATGACGGCGAATCCGTTTTCCTCGCCGGTCATCTCCACCACGGTTTTTTCCGGCAGCAGCGCCACTACCGCGCCGGTCCGCGTATCCGGCCGGGTCCTTACCCTCAACCCGCTCTTGGCGGTAACCCGCATGGATACCGCCGAAACCGCCAGCGGGAATATCATCGCGGCCAAGGCCGCCGTCAGTAGTTTCTTCATCTTCAGCCTCCGTTATCGTTACTGTAAATTTCTGCCGGGCTGGGAAAACACCGCAATGTTCTTTCCGGCGAATCCGAAGCCGGCCTTTATGACTTTACTCTTAATAAATTAGTGCGGAAACTGAAAAAATCAACTTTGTTTGCCCTCCCCGTCCGCACATATTATATTTACGGTAATATCCGAAGCACAAAACCGTATCATGAACATTACAGCGCTATGAACAGAAAAAGTACGTCCTCGCCGGTCAACCTGATAAAAGCGTTCGCCGCCTATCTCGCCGGAGAAAAAGACGCGAGCAGTCACACCCTGTCGGCCTATTTATCGGATATCCGCGAGTTCATAAAACTGATTCACGGCGGCGATCCGGATTTCAACGACTGGCGCAGCGTGGACCGTGAGCAGGCGCGCGCGTTTCAGATGGAATTATTTTCCGCCGGCAACAGCCCTCGCAGCCAGAAACGCAAACTTTCCTCTTTGCGCAGTTTCTTCAATTTCATGCTGCGTCAGTCGGCGGTGGATATCAATCCGTTTGAAAGTCTGCCGCCGCCGAAAACTGACAAGCCGCTGCCCCTGGTGATGAGCGTGAATGAAACCGGGCGGCTTATGGACGCTGTCGCATCGTACTGGAGCGGCGTCATTTCAGCTGGAACGGTGAAATCCGAATCCGGAGCCATCTTGTTTTGCGCCCGCGACAAAGCGCT
>JAZRUY010000018.1:0-1539 GCA_045598845.1 Victivallaceae bacterium | reverse complement strand
CGCGAGGCCAATCTGGTGCGCAAGGCCCTGGTCATGCTGCTGATTCTGGCCGGTGTGGCGCTGCTGGCGCTGGCGGGATGATTTGCTTTGCCGCCTTGCGTACTGTATCTTAATCCGTTGACTGATAACTGATATGGTTTTTTACCGGGAGGTTTGATTCATGTTCGGAATATACCGGTTCGCCGCCGTAACTCCGCGCGCCGCTGTCGCCGATGTGCGCTTCAATCTGGCGGAAATGCTGAAACTGTACCGCGCCGCCGCCGGCCGCGGCTGCGCTGTCGCCGTCTTTCCTGAACTTTCACTGACCTCCTGTTCCTGCGGCGATTTGTTCCGCTCTCCGCTGCTTTGCGATGCCGCGGCTGCCGCCGCCGCCGAACTGGACGCGGCCACTGCGGCCGCGGCCACCGCCGCCGTCTTCGGTCTGTCGGTGCGGACCGGGCATCTTGTTTACGATGCCGCGGTCGTCGCCGCCGCCGGCCGTATTCTCGGCGCGGTTCCGAAAACCCTGCTTGATGACGGTGAAAGCCGCCGGTTTGTTTCCGGTTCAGCCGCCGCGCCCTCCGCTGTGACCATCGGAGGAGCGGAAGTTCCTTTCGGCACGGATTTGATTTTCCGCTCCGGCGCGGATTTTTCCTTCTGCATTGAAATCGGCGCTGATCTGTACGCCATGCTTCCGCCGTCGTCCTTTGCGGCCGCCGCCGGTGCGCTGGCGGTGCTGAATCCGGCCGCTGTTCCGGCTTCCGCCGGCGGCGCGGATTATCTGCGCGCCGCGGTTCTGCGCCAAAGCGCCTCCTGCCCCGCCGCCTATCTGCTCGCCGCCGCCGGGGAGGGTGAATCCACCTCGTCCGCGGTTTATCCCGGCGGTTCCGTTGTCGCGGTCAACGGAAAGACCGTTGCGGAAAATCCCGCTTTCAGCGGGGGGGATGATTTGCTCTGCGCCGATATAGATTTTGCCGCCCTGCGTTACCGCCGTTGCTCCGATCCTGCTTTCCGTTCCGCTCCGCACTCCGGAGTATTCCGTACGGTTGAATTGCCCGCGGTGCCGGAAAGCCCGGATGCCGCCTGTCTTAAACTTGATTCCCGTCCGTTTGTTCCCCGGGATGCGGAGCGGTTGCGCCGCCGCTGCGCCGAAGTGTTCGCGATTCAGACCGCCGGTCTGGCGGGCAGGGTTGAGAAGATCCGCGCCCGTAAATTAGTGCTGGGTTTGTCCGGCGGGCTGGATTCCACTCTGGCGATGCTGGTCGCGGCGGAATGTTGCCGCAAACTCTCCCGTCCGGCGTCCGATGTCATCGCTTATACCATGCCCGGGTTCGGCACTACCGGCCGTACCCGCGGCAATGCGGAAATTCTTGCCGAAGCGCTCGGTGCGGAACTGCGTACCGTGGATATCCGTCCCGCCTGCCTTCAGCATTTCCGCGATCTCGGTCATGATCCGGAAACACATGACAGTGTTTATGAGAATACTCAGGCCCGCGAACGCACTCAGATTCTGATGGATGCCGCCAACCGTGACGGCGGCATTGTGATCGGTACCGGCGA
>JAZRUY010000017.1:0-3079 GCA_045598845.1 Victivallaceae bacterium | reverse complement strand
ATGAAGCAGCTGGCGGAACTGGCTTGCTCCGAAGTAATGAACCCGCAGGGAAAATACGATGTATATGCCCGCAGAATCAGCCGGGTTAAATTCCGCAAGCCGGTATTGCCGGGCGATCGTCTGCTGATATCGGTTGAAGTGCTTTCCTTGACTCCGGAAGAAGCGGTATGCAAGGCGAAATGCGAAACCGCGTCCGGCGTTGTCAGCGAAGGGGGATTGACATTGGCGGTCCGTGAAAAAACAGAAGCGGAATCCATGCCTTGCGGATTTGATGATTTTGACCGCGGTGACGGCAATGCGGTCGATTTGCAGGCGCTGATGAGTAAAATGCCGCACCGTTTCCCTTTTCTGCTGGTGGATTATATCGCGTCCGATTGCAACGGCGAGATTGTAGCGGTAAAAAATGTTACCGCCGATGAATACTTTTTCGCCGGATGCCGCGGCGGATACGCGGCGGTACCGGAATCTATAATGTGTGAAATCGCCGCTCAATCCGGATGCTCCAGTGTGCTTTCCAAACCGGAAAATCAGGGTAAACTGGCATATTTTATGAGTATTGCGGAGGCGGAATCGCTCGCTCCGGTATTGCCGGGCGACCGGTTGGAAATCAGATTTCCTTATCCTGAATTCAAATCCAGTTTCGGCAAGTGCGGCGGAGTAGGCAGGGTGGACGGACGCGATGTTTTCCGTTGTTCGCTGATGTTCGCCGTGGTGGACGCTTAATAGTTTAAAAACATTGCATTGCAAACAGTAATATGCGGACAGCTCTGACACAGGGCTGTTTTTTTTGTTCGCGCTGAAAGGGTAAAAAAAATGGCTCCGGCAGCTGGGCTCGAACCAGCGACCAAGTGGTTAACAGCCACCTACTCTACCGCTGAGCTATGCCGGAGCATCAATACTTTTAAAATACAGTGATTTTGAATAAATGCAAGCGCATAATAGCAAAAAACGATAAAAAACGCAAATTTACAAAACTGAGGATTCAACCGTAACGGAATTCAAAATACGGTTGTACTGTTCCAATGAGAAATCTCCGGCCCGGCCGCACAGGCAGCCGGCGGTGGCGGCCGCCAGCCCGCGGCGGAAAGATTCCGCCGCATCAATTCCGTTTACCAGAGATGACGCGAAAACGGCTGCGGTTATATCGCCGCACCCGAGCGGACTTACTATTTCGCCGGGGCAGGGGATGCCGTAACTGAACAAACGGCCTTCCGCCGCCATTAAAGCCGTGCCGGGACCGTCGGTGACAGCCAGAACCAGACCGGGGTGTTCAGAAACGACCCGGCGCACGGCCGGCAGGGTATCGGTTTCACCGCACACGGAAGCGAATTCCCCGCGGTTGATTTTCAGATAAACCGGATATCCGGAACGGGATATACCGAGCACTTCCGGATATGCGGTGTCAAGCAGAACCGGAATTCCGGCGCGGAAAGCGGCGTTTGCGGCATCGGTGTACAGGGATACGGGAGTAGAACCGGGCAGGGAGCCGTTAATGGAAAGCATGGCAAAAGAACCGGTTTCCGAACGCAAGGCGCCAAGCAGCGCGGCGATCTCATCCGGCGAGGCGTTTTTCGACGGTTCGATTATTTCGGTCATACCTCCGTCGGCATCCAGACAGGTGATGCAGCAGCGCGTCGCTCCGGAACAGACAGTACGGTTGGAAACTCCGCCGGAATCCAGCGCATCGCGGATTTTCCGGCCGTTTTCACCGCCGGCAAACTGGAATAATCTGGTATCAGCCTGACCGTATATGCGGCAGGCGCGGCAGAAATTCAATCCTTTGCCGGCGGCATATTCTTCCATCCTTGCCGCGCGGTTGACTTTCCCCGCGCGCAGACGGTCGAAGAAAAGAGTTTTCTGCCAGGACGGATTTGCCCCCAGCACTGCAATGAGAGGTTTCATTTAATATTTCTTTCGACCAGCGGAATAAGCATGCCGCCAAGCGAATTGCCGAGGGTCATCAGCAGAATCAATGCCAGATTGCGGACGGACCAGGCGCCGGCGGCGGAAAAATAGTACATGTCGGCGATACAATGCTCAAATCCGCACAAAATGAATACCGCTACTCCGAACAGCACCATGAAAAAACGGAAAACCGGGGCAAGTTTTTCCCGGTGGAAACTTTCCACGGCGGCATACATGAGAATCCCGCAGAAAAAAGAAAGGATAAGCAGACTGACGGCGCTGTCGCCGCTCCTGGCGGCGGCCGCCGCTTCGGCCCGGCTTGCTATCGACACTCCGGCTCTGGTAAATTTCAGCAAAGTGCCGGTAATCCAGGTGCCGGCGAAATTTCCCAGCCAGATGAAAAGCAGCCGCAGCAGGCAGACCGGCTTATCCGTACTGGCGACAAAATATCCGACCGCGCCGGTGTAAAGTCTGAATCCGAAACACAATATAGTAAGCAGACCGAAAGCGAAAAACACGGCTCCCGCAACCGGATTCGCAACCGAAAGATACACGGTCCCGGCAATGCCGATGCAGATACCGGCCATGATGCCGCCGGACAGGTTTTTCCGTATGTCGGATAATGTGAAACGCATAAGATTATTTCTTTCCGTCAAGCCAGCGGCGGCGGCGCGGAAGTTTGCGCAGCCGCAGAGCGCCGCCGGCATCGTTGTCGATTCCATAGGCGAATTTAACCTGCCGCAAAGAGGCGGCGCCGATATTCTGAACCAGTATCTGCTTCCCGGCCGGGGAAGTTTCCTGCGGAACCGCCTCGCTGACAAGTTTGAAGGTGCCGTTGTCCCCCAGATACACCAGCCCCCAGCCGGCGGCGATTTCATCCGGCTTGATCATGCCTTCGGGAACGGCAAGATAGCATAAGTCCGCGACTTCGAGCGCCTTGATGCGCTCCAGCCGGCTGCCCTGCAGCAGTGCGGCGGTCAGTTCGCCGAGGCGTTTGCGCAAAGCCCGGTATTCCTGGTTTTTGCTGGCGGCGTAATTCCAGACCGGCATATCGATGAACAGATCGTCGCGCACCGCCAGATCCGGCTCCTCGCGCCGGATACGGCGTTCGAGCTTTTCCCGGCCGGCGCGGAGTTTTTCAATTTCAGCCAGTACCCGGCGGTACTCGGCGCAA
>JAZRUY010000016.1:0-16229 GCA_045598845.1 Victivallaceae bacterium | reverse complement strand
TATATTTCGCACTGCGGAGATTTTCAACGGAAAACTGGAACGACAACGTAAATATGCGCGCAGACACAGCCTGACGGATATGTTTTCACGAAGAAAAAGAATAAATCAGGATGGGGAACGGGGAATTTGCCGAAAAACAGTGCTATATTCTATAACTGCTTTTTGCGGTATTTGCGGATTTCAGGATATTACAGATGCGCATTGAGAAAAAGAGTATATTGAAAGGATTACCCCGCGTCCGAACCGACGCGGGTGTGACTATCCGCTGACCACCGGCGGTAAACGGCACTTGCCGTTTTGCATTGTCCGGCATAATCCTGTTGAATCAAAAAAAATGCACACGACCGATCAATCAACAAACTAAAATAAAAAGGTATATAACATGAACACCGCAGATTTAGCAACTATAAGACACAGTGCCGCGCATCTGATGGCCGCGGCGGTAAAACAGATTTACCCGGATGTGAAATTCGATATCGGTCCAGCCACCGAAAACGGATTTTACTATGATTTTGACATGGAACACCGCCTGGTCAACGAAGACCTGAAAGCCATTGAAAAGGCAATGAAAAAACTCATCGCCCGCAAAATAGTTTTCGAACGTTTTGAAACTACCCGCGGCGAAGCGGAAAAACTGCTGGCAGGACAGCCTTATAAACTGGAACGGCTTTCCGATATTCCCGACGGAGAAGCTATCAGTTTTTACAGATCAGGAGACTTCACCGATTTATGCCGCGGCCCACATGTGGAAAATTCCTCCTGCATCGGAGCGGTTAAGCTGCTGAGCATTGCCGGCAGTTATTTCCGCGGCGATGAAAAAAATAAAATGCTGCAGCGCATTTACGGCACCGCGTTCGCCACGGAAGCGGATCTGCAGCAGTATCTGAAAATTCAGGAAGAAGCCGCAAAACGCGATCACCGCAAACTCGGGCAGGAACTTGATTTGTTCAGCTTCTCCGACAATGTCGGTCCCGGTCTGGTGCTGTGGCATCCTAAAGGCGCATTTATCCGCAACAAATTCGAAACTTTCTGGCGTGAAGAACATTACCGCAACGGGTATGAACTGCTCTATACCCCGCATATCGGTCAAAGTATTCTGTGGGAAACCAGCGGACATCTTGATTTCTATCACGAAGGCATGTACGCGCCGATGAAAATCGATGAGAAAGACTACTATGTCAAACCGATGAACTGTCCGTTCCATATAGAAATATACCGTTCCAGACTGCGTTCTTACCGCGAACTGCCGTTGCGTTGGGCCGAACTCGGCACTGTGTACCGTTATGAGAAATCAGGTTCACTCCACGGTTTGCTGAGAGTCCGCGGTTTCACGCAGGACGATTCGCATATTATCTGCACTCCGGAACAAATTGAAGATGAAATCGCGGAAGTACTGCGGTTCAGCCTGTACATCTGGAAGAGTTTCGGATTCACCGATATCAAGCCGTACCTGTCCACCAGGCCGGCAAAAGCGGTGGGAGAACCTGAGCGCTGGGAAAAAGCACTGATATCTCTCCGCAAGGCGGTGGATAAATGCGGACTTAAATGCGAGGTGGATGAAGGCGGCGGCGCATTTTACGGACCGAAAATCGATTTGAAGGTCAAAGACGCCATCGGCCGTGAATGGCAGACTTCCACTATACAGTTCGATTTCAATCTGCCGGAACGGTTTGACATGACCTATATAGGCGAAGACGGTAAAAAACACCGTCCGTATATGGTTCACCGCGCGTTGATGGGTTCCCTGGAACGTTTCTTCGGTATCCTGATCGAACAATATGCCGGCGCGTTTCCGATGTGGCTGGCTCCGGTTCAGGCCAGAATTCTGCCAATAACTGAAAAGCAACTGGAATATGCCAAACTGATACAGCGGCAACTCAGAGAACAGGGATTCCGGGTGGAAGTGGATGCGAAAGCATCCAGTCTTGGAGCAAAAATCAAAGAAGCGAGGGAGGCCCGGCTGCCGTACATTCTGGTTGCAGGAGAACGCGAAGCGGATGAAGGCACTCTGGCGGTACGCAGCCGGAGAGAAGGAGATTTGGGAACTATGCCGGCGGACGCTTTGGCGGAAAAAATGCGCGCGGAAGTTGAAAAAAAGACAGTTTAGGCTATCTTATGTAGAACACCGCTGTTGCAGTGTCGTAAAACTTAATACATAAACGGGGGTATGCTATCGCTAAGTTGCTAAAACCGAATGACCGCACGTTCACCGCATTTTCAGTCCGCCTTATCGGAGCGGACGGGGAACAGTTGAATGTGGTTCCGCTTGCCAAAGCGCGCGAGTTGGCCAATCAGGCCGGGTTGGATCTGGTAATAGTGTCGGAGCAGTCCACCCCGCCGGTAGTGCGCATCATGGATTTCGGCAAACTGCGTTACGAGCAAAAGAAAAATCAAAAATCCCAAAAGCGGAATGCGGCAGCCAAAAAGGTCAAGGAAGTAAAATTCCACATCAATATCGATCAGCATGATTACGAGACAAAACTAAAGCATGCCATTGACTTTTTGGAAAACGGAAGTAAATTAAAAGTCACGATAGTTTTGCGCGGCCGTGAAATGGCTCATCAGGAATTCGCCGGCGATTTAATGGTAAAAATCACTGACTCGCTGCGGGAGCTGGCTGATCCGGACGGAACGCCGAAAATGCTGGGAAGAAATTTATCGGTCAACTTCTCTCTGAAACCGAGTGTAGCGAAAGCGATGAAACTGGCTGCAGAGCAATCCAAGGCCGCGGAAACCGGTAATACGGATAAAGAGAAGTGACAAAGTACACCGCAGCCGGTGGCATTGACCGGCTCGGAATATAAATCAACCTTTTAATGCAAGGAAGGTAGTAACAATGCCGAAGTTAAAGACCAGAAAATGCGCTGCCAAACGGTTGAAACAAACCGGCAGCGGAAAGTTCCGCCACAACAAGGCGGGTGCCCGTCATCTTATGTCTACAAAGAATGCCAAGCGTCGCCGTCGTCTCCGTCAGGACGGAGCTGTCGCTCCGAGCGAAAACAAGCGCATCAAGGCCGCGCTGCCGTATGGTCTGTAATCAATAGGACGGAGGATAAAAGATGTCAAGAGTAACTTTCGCTGTTCCGTCGCGTAAACGCCGCAAGCGTGTTTTGGAGCGTGCCAAGGGTTTTTACGGCAATGCCAGTAAAAATATCCGCACCGTTTACGATGCGGTTGATCATGCCGAGGTACATTCATACAAAGGACGCAAGCAGAAAAAGCAGCAGTTCCGCGCGTTGTGGATCGTTCGTATCAATGCGGCGTGCCGTTCGCTGAATGTCAACTACAGTCAGTTTATAAACGGTCTCAAAAAAGCCAATATTGAGTTAAACCGCAAAGTTCTTGCGGATTTGGCTGTTACAGAGCCGGCTGAATTTAAAGCTTTGGTGGAAAAAGTCACCCAAGCCTGAACTCAGTTGTTTTGAGCCTACAGCTTGAAATGTGGCTTTTCCGCCGCCGTTTCAGGCTGTTTTTTATTTAAGTTAAGCGGGGAAATAAAAAAGCGCAGGGAATGCCGAAAAAGTATTTCCGCAACAGTATACAAAGGCATAATAAGGCATAATACTCATGAACTCTATTATTGCTAAACTTGACGCGGCGACGAAGGATGCCGATGAGAAATGCCGTCAGGCGGCCAATGCCGCAGATATAGAAGCGGTGCGCATAACTTATTTGGGACGGAACGGTTTACTGCCGGCTTTATCCAAAGAAATGGGATCCGTTCCAGCGGATGAACGCAGGGAAACCGGCATAAAATTCTCCGATGCACGCACGAAAATCCAGAAATTCATTGAAGAGGCATCTGCCCGTATGAACAACGGTGCCGAAGAGAAAAATGAAAAAATCGATTTGTCCATGCCGGGAAGGCGCTGGAAATGCGGGCACAAGCATCCGGTAACCATTGTCGCGGATGAATGCGCGGCACTGTTCAGAAGGATGGGTTTCATAGTCGCCGCTGGCCCCGAACTGGAAGACATCTTTCACAATTTCGATGCGCTGAATACTCCGCAGGATCATCCGTCGCGTGATCCGCAGGATACCTTTTATTTTGATGACGGAAGAATTTTACGCACCCAGACCAGTCCGGTGCAAATCCGGGTTATGGAATCACATGAACCGCCGGTGCGCATCGTTGCTCCAGGCCGGGTTTTCCGGCGCGATACTCCCGATGCTACCCATGGAATGAACTTCCATCAAATAGAGGGACTCTATATAGACCGCGGTGTGTCAATGGCCGATTTGAAAAGTGTATTACGCTCTTTCGCCACGGAAATGTACGGTCCGAAAGTCAGAATACGGCTCAGACCGCATTTTTTCCCGTTTACCGAACCGTCGGTGGAATATGATTTTTCCTGTATAATGTGCGGCGGCAAAGGATGCCCGGTATGCAAACATTCCGGATGGATTGAAATAGCCGGAGCCGGCATGGTGGATCCGGCTGTACTGAAAAATGTAGGATATGATCCTGAAATATGGAGCGGATTCGCTTTCGGTCTGGGAATAGAACGGTTGGCAATGCTGCGTTACCGCATACCTGATTTGAGATTGTTATACGAAAACGATGTGCGTTTTTTGGAACAGTTTAACTGACATCTCCGAAGGATAAACTCTTATGAATATATCGCAAAACTGGCTTTCCGAATATGTTGATGTGGACTGTCCGCTGGATGAGTTATGCAAAAAAATCACCATGGCCGGCATAGAAGTCGAATCTTTGACCGCGGCTGGAAGCGTACCGGACGGAGTCGTTACCGGGAAAATACTCTGTCGGGAAAAACACCCGGATTCAGATCATATGTCGGTATGCAGAGTGGATATCGGAACGGAGCAGTTACAGATTGTATGCGGTGCTCCGAACTGCGATGCCGGGAAAACCGTCCCGGTTGCAACCATCGGAACGGTTTTCAAGACGCCGGAAGGCGACTTCAAAATCAAAAAATCCAAACTGCGCGGGATTGAATCGTACGGAATGATGTGTTCCGGAAAAGAAATCGGGGTATCGGAAGACAATTCCGGATTAATGATATTTCCTGATGATACTCCTGCAGGTGTATCCGTCGGGAAACTGTGCGGCAACGATGTCTGTATCGAAGTTGAAGTAACCCCTAACCGTCCGGACTGGTTATCGCATTACGGCATCGCCAGAGATGTGGCCTGTCTGCTCGGTAAACAGGCTAAATTGCCGGCAATCAATGTTCCGGCATGCCAAATTCCGCCGCCGGACGGATTGGTTACAGTGGAAACTCCTGAATTATGCCCAAGATATATCGCCCGGATAATACGCGGCGTAAAAGTCCTGGAAAGTCCCGAGTGGCTGAAAAAGCGGTTGCTGTCCGTGGGGTTGCGCCCGATAAACAATATCGTGGACGTGACGAATTTCGTACTCATGGAACTCGGACAGCCGATGCACGCTTTCGATTTGAATTTACTCAAAGGCGGCAAAGTTGTTGTAAGGCGGGCGAAAAAGAATGAAAAAATAACCTTGCTGGACGGGAAAACGGTTGAATTATCCGAACGGCATCTGGTAATAGCCGATGAAGATAAACCGGTCGCATTGGCCGGAATAATGGGCGGTGCGGATTCGTGCATCGGAGAACATACATGCGATATTCTGCTGGAGTGCGCAGTTTTCAATACCTCATGCATACGCTCCACATCGCGTGAGCTGGGGATTTCTTCCGATTCAAGTTACCGCTATGAACGCGGAGTTGATTATGATATGGCGGCAATCGCCGCTGACCGGGCGTTGCAGCTCATTCTGGAAACCGCCGGGGGAGTACCTGCCTGCTCTCCGGCTGAAGTAAACGCAGGGCGTCCGGAAGAAAAAATCATTCAATGCCGTTACGAAAAGATCCGTTCCTTAACAGGAATTCCGGTTTCAGGACTGCGTATCTCGGAAATATTCAAAGCGCTGGGGCTGACTGTTTCCGATGAAAGCGATACCGGATGCAAAGTCACGGTTCCGTTGTTCCGGCTTGATCTGTCACGCGAAGCCGATTTGGCGGAAGAAGTGGCGCGTATAGCGGGGCTGGACGCAATACCGGAAGTTCCGGTAAAAGCCGTCGTATGTGATTCAATACGCAACGATGCCTATTGGAAACTGCAGCAGCTCCGTGACCGGATAATCGACCTTGGTTTCTACGAATGCATGCACTACAGCATGGTAAGTGTTAATTCCGCGCTTGCCGACAGCCGTTTTGAAAAAGATGATTTGTTCAAACTGACCAATCCTATCAGTCAGGAACTATCGGTTCTGCGGCCGGGGTTGTTGGGAGAGATGCTGAATTCGGCGGAACGCAACATAGCCAGACGCAATCTGTCTTTCCGGTTGTTTGAAGTAGGCAATGTTTTCTGCAAAAATCAGAAAAAATTCCCTGAAGAACGGCAGGAACTATGCCTTATGTTGTCAGGGAAGCGCCATGGAGAACTCTACGGCGATGATTTGAAGCAGGATTATGATTTCTTCGATTTAAAGGGAGCGGTGGAGGCTTTGTTGAGCAAGCTGAACATAACCAGATATGCTTTTAAGAACAAAGACGATAGCCGTTTCGAACCCGGGATGGCGGTTGAGTTGATTGTGGAAGGCAAGCCGGCCGGTATGCTGGGTTTGCTGAACCGTAAATTCAGTAAACCGTGGCGGACTGTCTGTCAGGTGCTGGTTGCCCAGCTTGATGCCGATTTGCTGATGAGTTGCGACCGCGGATGCGGCTATTATCGTCCGTTCGGAGCGTTTCCAGCCACCAGCAGAGATATTGCGTTCATCGCTCCGGCATCGCTCAGTCATGCCGATATTACCGATTTTATTTTCAAAGCGAAATTGCAGGATCTTGAATCCGTACAGTTATTCGATGTATTCGCGGATGATCGTCTGAAAAATGCCGGAAAAAAGTCACTGGCCTACACATTGTCTTTCCGTAATCAGGAACGTACTCTCAAAGATGCGGAAATCAATGCGAGAATAGATCAACTGAGACAGAAAATGGCAGATGTTCTGAAAGTTGAATTACGCTGAGAGACACATCATTTAACAGAAGGAGAACCTTTATGAACAGAAATTGCGGTACAGTACTCGAGGGAAATCTCAATGCGGCCGGATTGAAATTCGCCGCCGTATGCTCGCGTTTTAATGATTTTTTTGTCAGTAAACTGTTGGACGGCGCTATTGATACCGTTGTAAGACACGGCGGAGAGGCGGAAAACATAACCGTCGCCTATGTTCCCGGCGCCTATGAAATACCGTTTGCAGCGAAAAAGTTGATTGCGACCGGTAAATACGATGCTGTAATTGCGCTGGGAGTGGTAATACAGGGAGCGACACCGCACGCAGGATACATAAACAGCGAAGTCGCCAAATCTTTGGCGCAGCTCAGTTTGGAAAGCGGAGTGCCGGTAACTTTCGGAATCGTAACTGCAAACGATCTGGAACAGGCGATAGAACGCAGCGGATGCAAATCCGGCAACAAGGGGGCGGATGCCGCAGCGGCGGCGATTGAAATGGCCAATCTTACAAAGGTAATCGGATAAAGTGGAAAACAATGCCGGACACACCGATTCTCCGAGCTGCCTGAATTTACCGCATACAATGTATAAGCGGGTCGCCAGAGAACTGGCAATGCAGTATCTGTACAAATGCGGTCTGCTGGAAGCGTTGCCGGATTTAGGCGAATTCGCCGTTGATTGCGAACTGCTCAAGGGCGAGCACGGGCTGAATAATAATCATGACGGCAAAAGAACGGTAAAATACGCTGAAAAACTGATTACGGCGGTAGCGCTCAACCAGGAGCATATCGACAAAACCATTATGGCTCGTACCAGCAATTGGGGAATAGAGAGGATTTCTCAAGTAGATCTCAATATCATGCGTATCGCGATTGCGGAAATGCTTACCGAAGCCGATACACCTCCGGTAGTGAGTATCAATGAAGCGGTGGAAATAGCAAGAGATTTTTCCGGTGACGAATCCGGCAATTTCATCAACGGGGTTTTGAATGCGGTAAAGAACACGCTACGCCGCGACCCGCGCTCCAAAGGCATACCGGAAGGACAATCTGAAAAAGAAGAATGCAAATTGCCGGACATACTGCCGCAATCAATCTCATCAGCATCCGGGATAGCAGACATTAAAAGCACTGGAAATACCGTAAAAAAACACCGGCAACCCGCAAAAACATCCGGCAAAAAAAGCCGGTATAAATCAGTAAAAAAGCAAAATAAATTCCGTAGTACACACCGCACGGCCGGCAGCAGGAAACCAAAGACTACATAATGAGTTCGATTTTTTCTATTTTCAAGAAAGGTCTGGAAAAAAGCGCCATAAAAGTCATGCGCGGACTATCCGGAATGTTCGGAGCCGTAAAAGCGCACGACCGGAATGCGTTTGACAACTTGGAAGAAACGCTGATTTCCGCTGATTTCGGCGTAGCAGCCTCGCTTGGAATCGTTGCGGAAATAAAAGACCGTTACGACCGAGGCAAAATCACTACGGATGCTGATTTACGCCAGTGTGTCTCAGAAGCGGTCGTGCAGATATTAAACCGTAATCGGCGGGAAATAAATTTTGCCCGGCAAGGCATCCCGACTATTATTCTGATGGTAGGAGTAAACGGTTCCGGCAAAACAACAACCATCGGGAAATTAGCATCGCGCTGGAAAGCGGAAGGTAAAAACGTAATGCTCGCAGCCTGCGATACATTCAGGGCGGCGGCGACTGAACAATTAAAGTTATGGGGGGAAAAAGCCGGAGTTCCTGTTATTTCAAGCAAACATGGCGCCGATCCGGCCAGTGTAGCGTATGATGCCGTCAGCGCGGCTATCGCCAGGCATACGGATATATTGCTTATTGATACAGCAGGCAGACAGCAGAATCAGCGTGAACTTATGGATGAATTGGCAAAAATCAGACGAATTATCGGAAAAGTCTGCCCGGATGCCCCGCATGAAATCTGGCTCACCGTAGACGCAAGTCTGGGAGCCAATGTACTGATACAGGCAAGGGAGTTTTCCAAAGCAGCCGCAATCACCGGATTGATTTTGACTAAACTTGACGGCACCGGGCGCGGCGGCATGTGCGTAGCGCTCAACAAAGAGTTCAATTTGCCTACTTTCTTCATTGGATTGGGGGAGCAACCGGAAGATTTGCAGACTTTTGATCCGGTATTATATGCGGAAGCGTTGTTTCAGAAATGAATTCGGATATAACGAAATGACTCTCGCCCCGGATGACTGCGTTTTCATGCGCGAAGCAATTGCTTTGGCCAGACTTGGAACCGGAACCGCATCGCCCAATCCCATGGTTGGAGCGGTTATAGTTAAAAACGGTCAAATCATCGGGCGGGGTTTCCATCAACGCGCCGGCGGGCCTCATGCCGAAATCAATGCTTTTACGGATGCCGGTAAGAACGGAGCAAACATAGCCGGAGCCACCTTGTATGTGACATTGGAACCCTGCTGCACAACTGGACGCACTCCGCCGTGTACTGATGCGGTTATCGCCAACGGAATAACAAGAGTAGTCGCAGGCGCGACAGATCCCCACGCATGCCATAACGGGCGCGGATTGGAAATACTGCGGCAAGCGGGAATTAAAGTAGATACGGGGGTATGCGGATTTGAATGCGCGGAACTGAACCGGGCATTTTTCAAATGGATTTCCACCGGCAAGCCTTTCGTAACATTAAAACTGGCGGTAACTCTCGATGGGAAAATAGCCAATAAAAACGGAATATCCAAATGGATTACCGGGGAGGAAGCGCGAAAGCGTGTACAGGCTTTACGTCTGGAATCAGACGCGGTAATGGTGAGCGGCAAAACCGTACGCGCCGATCATCCGTCTTTAACGGTACGGGACCTGAAAAACCGGTGCCGGCAACCTCTGCGGCTCATTGCTACACGCAGCATGAATCAAAAAGATTTACTGGAATATTTTCCGGACGGCAACTTTGAAATCATCGCTCCTGATACTGCCGAAGAATGGCACACTCTGATGCTCGGATTAGGCGCGAGGGAAATAACCTCGATACTAATCGAAGGCGGTGGAGAACTGGCCGCGGCGGCAATAAATGCCGGAACAGTGGATTTTGTAGAAATGCATATCGCGCCGGTGCTGATGGGAGGCAGGGACAGCCGCCCGGCAATCGGCGTGGAATCTCCGGAAAATCTGGATATGATGCACCGGCTCAAATCCGTAAATATATTCCGGTACGGACAAGATATCGCTATAAGCGGATACTTGAACAATCAGGCATGGAAGGACAAGACATGTTCACTGGATTGATAGAACAAACCGGCACCCTGGCGGCTCCGCAAGGCGGAAGGCTGGCCGTAATACCGTCATCACCGTTTATTTCACCGCAAAAAGGTGAAAGCGTGGCGGTAAACGGATGCTGTCTTACTCTCGAAGGAATTAGACAGCAGGACGGCGCGCTGCTGTTCTTCACCTTGCAGGAAACATTGCGTCTGACGAATATCGGCTCTCTGCGTACAGGCGCAAAAATAAATTTAGAGCGCGCCATGCCGGCCGGAGGAAGATTCGGCGGGCATATAGTAACCGGCCATATCGATGCCGCGGTAAAAATAATTTCATGCGGGAAAGCTGCGGACGGGGATACCGAAATGACCATTGAACTTCCGGAACATCTTTCCGGAGAAGTAATAAAAAAGGGTTCAGTTGCCGTAAACGGGGTATCGTTGACCGTCGCCGAAATCCGGAAAAACGGCTTTTCCGTACGGCTGATTCCGGCTACGCTGAACACCACCAATCTGGGCCAATGTTCAACCGGAGATATTGTAAATCTTGAAACAGATATTCTCGGGAAATACATCCGCGGACTATATGCCGGACACCAACCGGAACACAAGATAACCATGAATATGTTGAACGAAAACGGTTTTACGGAGTAATCTGCGATGAATGCCGCATATAAATTCGAGTCCGGCATTTATGCGTTAACGGCACCGGCGGCGGAAGCGGCGCTGAGCGACAAACGCCGCGCCGGATTCTCATCCGTCCCGGCCGAACTGCTGGAAAAACAAGATATATATGCCAAATTAAAAAAGACACCGTGCCTGGCGGTGCATTCTCTGATCAGTCCGGGACAAGCGGACAGCATTTCCGGAAAAAACAATAAAGTGAGGAACAGTTTTTTTCTGATTCTGGATAAATATGCCGGATATTGCGGCGAACTTCATATACGCGCCATTATACTTGATGTTTCGGCGGATATAGAAAAACTGATTTTTTTCAGACAATGCGCGGCGATTGTCTACAACAAAAAACTGGAACTGCTTCTGAGCACTGATATTCCTGAAACCGAATCCGAAATTTCGGAATTAAAAAAATTCTTCTCAGGAATCATGATGCCGAATGTAAAACCGCTTTTAAAGATAACCGGTCTGCCGGCCTCGGGAATCTGCGGGAAACTGGCGTTTTTCAGCCCTTATTTAAGATTATCCGGAAATCTTCCGCAATCTGAAATTATCACAGCCAGAATAGGAAAAAATCCCAGTTGCACTCCCAGAATCGTGATGACAGATGAACAGTAATACAAATCGTAAAAGCAAAAATTTACTTTTGAAAAGTTCTCTCGGAGTTGCCGGGGCGACTTTTATAAGCCGGATACTCGGCTTAGCGCGCGTGTGGTTTGAATCCCGCATTCTGGGCGGGCAGGAAATCGCCAGCGCATGGGGGCTGGCTTTCGCGATTCCTAACACATTCAGAAGGATTTTAGGAGAAGGAGCCCTGGGACAGGCTCTTACTCCGCTGATTGCCGAATCGGAAACGCGCGGAGATAAAACGGCTACAGCCAGAGAACTCGGGCTGGTATTCACTATGCTCGGGATTCTGCTGACCGCCATCATAATTCTGGTATCACTGACATCCATAGGACTGAAAGCACTGTTCACATCGAATTATTTTACAACTTGTTTTCCGGCTTTATCCAGCGCACGCGCCATCATGACCCTGACTCTGCTGCCGCTACTGATGCCGTACACTTTTTTCATCTGTATGGTAGGAGCGGCAAACGCGATGCTGGGGTTGAGACGCATATTCTTCATTCCGGCACTGGCTCCGATAATCCTCAATTTAATGCTTATCGGCGGCCTGGCCGCCGCATACGGTAAACCGGTAGAGCTTTCGCTGCTGGAACATTTATCAATACTGGTTCTTATTTCCGGAATCACGCAATTTATCATAACTGTTTTTCTGCTGAAAAGATGCAATTTCTTCCCTGATTTTTCTTTAAGCATATTCAAATACCGCTATATTCTCAAAGATCTCCGGAGGCTGATATTTTACGGGCTGATAGGCGGCGCGACATTGCAAGTCAGCTTTCTCATCGATCGTTTTTGCGCCATCAGTCTTGGAGCCAGAGCGGTACCGGCACTGAATTATGTGGACAGAATCATAGATGTGCCGATCGGAATTTTCGCCATATCCATGGGGCAGGTTCTAATCGCTTCCATGGCCGGTAACGCATCCCGCGGCGACACCAATCAGATGACGTCTGATCTGCAATTCAGTCTGCGGCAGGTTTACTTTATCTGCATTCCAGCGGCAGTAACGGTAATCTTCTTCTGGAAGCAAATGCTCGAAGCGCTGTGTCTCGGAGGAAATTATACCACGGCTGATCTTGAAGCGGCGAAATACGTAGCTATATTTTATGGTGTCGGCATTCCCGCATTTTGCGCAAATAAAATACTTGCCACTCCGCTTTATGCCCGTAAAATGATGAAAACCACCATGAAATGCAGTCTGATCGCATTAGCCGTCAATATTGTATGCAATCTAACCCTGATGTGGCCGATGCGGCAAGGCGGAATCGCATTGGCCACCGTAATTTCCAATCTGGTCAATAATTTGATGCTGATTAAATTCCTGCAAAAAGAAAATATCCGGCCGTGGAACCGTTCGACAGCGGAATGTTTTATCAAAGCGCTGCTGTTCTCACTGGGGGCAGGCTGTATCATGCTGCGTTTAATTCCGTACCTGAAACCGTATCTGAACTTCAAGTGGCTCGGGAATTTTCCGATACTGCTGGTATTGCTAACGGGATTCGGGCTGCTTTATATGCTGTGTCATGCGGTTGCGAGATCAAAAGAACTCAAAGAAATGTTTTACGCGTTAAAATACCGGAAGTTCGAATAATTTTCCGCAACCACATCGCGCGCTCGCCCGGTGTAATCATATAAAATTCCGACAGTGGAAAAGACACCTTTGGCAATCAACCGTGTCCGTAAAGCGGAAATCTGCTCCGGAGAAACTTCAAAAACCGCACTTCCGCCGGAATTAAGATAATCCTGCACTTCATCCGCAGCCAAGTTAAACAATGCGGCACCGTTATCAGGGGCGGTAAGGGCAGACACCGGTTCGTAATCGCGCACTTCCGGCATCAAACCAGGGTAATCAGCAGGATTTACATAAGGAAGATTAGCGGCAATCACATCGAATTTACGACCGGATAAAGCGGAGAATAAATCAGATTCCAGCCATTCGATATCCAGCCCCGATTTATCGGCATTATCCGCCGCCACAGCCAGAGCCGCCGATGAAATATCCACCCCCGTAACCGTAACATCCGGGCGCATTCGCTTGATAGCGCAGGCAATACATCCCGAACCGGTTCCCAAATCCAGCAAAGAACCTGACTCCGGAAGCAACTCCGCCGCCTTTTCGCACAGTATTTCAGTTTCGGGGCGCGGAATAAGCACATCCGGAGTAACCCGCAATACCATATCCATAAAATAAGCGCGACTGAAAATGTACTGGGAAGGTTCATGATTTTCAAACCGTCGCCGAATCAAAACCCCGAGTTTATCAGCATGACAGTCGGATAATGCGGTATCCTCCGCAATCATTCTCCGCAATTCCGGATAGGACACACCGGCTTCTTCGGCCAAAAAATATTCCGTTTCCGCTTCCGCGGCTTCGATACCGCAACTACGGCATTTTTCAACCAGACTTCGATATAAACCGCGGTACCCAGTATACATTGGCATTAGCGGGAAGATTCCTGTACAATATCGGCGAATTCCTCCGGAGACAACTCTTCCAGACGGCGTCCTCGCCGGTTGAGTTTTTCATTTACCTTAATTGCAGTTTCCGTCATCCGTTCATGAGTTTCCTCGGATCCGCCGACCAATATGAAATTATCACCGCGGGTAAGGCGCTTGTGGCCGTCCTCACAATTAAGCCCTACCCCCAGCATCATTGCCCGTTTATCTTCCGCCATATCTCAAACTCCGCGTTTATCGCCCCAGATAATTTTGTGCATCTGCACCTGCATACGCACCGGTAAGCCGCTGCCGATTACCCAGTCTGCCAAATCACTGAACTGCACCATTCCGAATACAGGAGAAAATATCAGATTGGGTGTTACGGATATCAGCCCGTATTTACGGATCACCCCGCAGGCATAATCAAAATCGGCCCGGTCGCCTACCACGAATTTCACCTCGTCCTTTTTGTTCAGCAATGAGAAATTAGTCCACAGATTATATCCGCTCATTCCTGAAGACGGAAGTTTGCAATCCACGATTTTACACACATCTTCCGGCACGGCATCCACGGGAAGAGAGCCATTGGTTTCCAGCAACACCTCAAAACCGCTTTTTATCAGTTCAGAGCAAAGCGCCGGGGTATCGGCGCTGCACAACGGTTCTCCACCGGTAATTTCAATCAGATTGGTGCCGGACGCGAGGGCAGCAGCCAGAATATCATCTACAGAACGATCCATGCCGTCAGAAAAAGAATGAGCATACATGGTGTCACAATACGAACAGCGTAAATTACACCCGGCCAGTCTGATAAAAAAACACACCCGTCCGGCATGGGTGGATTCACCCTGCAAACTGGTAAATGTTTCACATACCAGCAACAGTTCACTCCTCAAAATAGGTGACGGCGGAATGTTCGGATTCACCGATGCGGACTTTATATACCCTGGCGGTACCGTTATTGATTTTTACGGAAATTTTGCGATAAATCAGCTTTGCGATATTTTCACTGGTCGGATTAATTTCAGAGAATTCCGGTAAATCTGACAAATTGCTGTGGTCAAAATGTTCCAGCAATACATCCAGTTCATTTTTAAGACGGCGAAAATCCACCGCTATACCGACTTCATCCTGCGTATCGGAACGGACAACTACCGTAACTTTGTAATTGTGCCCGTGCAACCGGCTGCAATTTCCATTGTAACCGCACAACCGGTGCGCAGCGGAAAAACTGCGGTCAATTTCAACTTCAAACATAAAATTTCTCCATATCGTATTCCGGTCAAGCAACACGGGATATAATATATCCGTATGAGTTCATTTTGCCACTACTGACCTGCCTTGCGGTAATTGATAATTCCTTGTTCTATCCCGTTTATCAGCAAATCCAAATAAGCATCGGAACGCAGTTTTTTAGCATCAGAGGCATTACTGGCGAAACCGATTTCCAGCAATGCTCCGGGACATTTAAGCCCTTGCAGCACTTTAAAACGGGCGAATTTAACCCCCATATCATCCGCTCTGGTACATTTCAGCATTGCTTTCTGTAAACAATAAGCCAGCATAAAATTGTCGCCATTCCTGGCATTGCCGGGATAAACGGCTGTTGAAATTTTATCAGGAGCACCCGAGGTCGATGCCGCTCCGGCAGGAGTAAGGCAGAAACTTTCCAATCCGCTAACTCCGCGGTTGCCGGCTGAATTCACATGTACCGAAATAAATAAATCCGAGTGCGCCGCATTCGCTATTGATGCACGCCGTCCGAGTTCCACATAATTATCTCCGGTGCGGGTCAGCACAACTTTATAACCGTCGGCGCGCAATCTGGCGGCAAGCCGCCTGGCAAAACGCAAAGTCAAAGTTTTTTCCACAATCCCGTTGGCGGAAGTTCCCGGATCTTTGCCTCCGTGCCCGGGATCAATTGTCACCGTTAACACCGGATGCGTGCTCTTCTTCTGAACATGAAAAAAAGGAAGCAGCACCGTAACCCAGTCCGCATCGCTTACATAATACCGTCCGCGCGACTTGAACGGCGCAAAGAGAGCGGCTACTTTTACCCCGTTGAGCCGCATATAGCGCTTTTCAGGATAAAAAACGGCGGTTCCGCGCTTTCCGGTGACTTCTACCGACATTCCGCCGCCGTATGTTTTACATACCGAAGAACACCTTTCTGCTACATCAGCCAGCGTATGGTAGATACGACCGTAAAACCGATACGGCGGCAATGCGGTCCGGAC
>JAZRUY010000015.1:0-1882 GCA_045598845.1 Victivallaceae bacterium | reverse complement strand
ACGGGGCGGTAAATGCGGATACAGTTCTCCTGTTACAACTGCATTTTCAAAATGCTGCTGGCAGTTTCTTCGCAGGCGTTTCCGGATGAAGCCAGACGGCACCGGACTTTATGCGGTCTGCTCGGCAAACTGGCCGGACGCAACGAAGCGGCGACCCCGCCGGAAATGGCGGGGGAATTCTTCGATTTTCTGGCTGAACGCACCGGAATCCGCGACGGCTACACGGAAATAAAGGATCGCTCCACCGAACTGGCGCTGCGGCTGCTGCCGGGGCTGCGCCGGGAAACGGAACTGGCGCAACGGCCTTTTGAAACCGCGGTAAAGTTCGCCATCGCCGGCAATATCATCGATTACGGCGCCACTCCGGAGTTCCGGCTGGAAGACGCCGAACAGGCGATACTCGGTGTAAAAAATGAACCTGTGGATGTTTCCGCCTGCGGAAAACTGCAGGAAGCGATGGACGGAGCGAAGCGGATATTATACATACTGGACAACTGCGGAGAAGCGGTTATCGACCGCCTGCTGCTGGAGCGTTATGCGGATAAAATCACCATTGCGGTACGCGGAGTGCCGATATTGAACGATATCACCAGGCGCGAACTCGCCGCATCCGGGCTGAAAGAATACCGCTGCATCGATACCGGCGACGGCTCTCCCGGTGTTTCTTTCCTGAGATCGGCGCCGGAATTCATCGCCGCCATGCGCGACTCGGATATAGTCGTCGCCAAGGGTCAGGGCAACTATGAATCCATGGACTGGTTTACCGACCGGCCGCTGTTTCACCTGTTCCGCGTCAAATGCCCGGTAGTGGCCGGGATAACCGGATGCGCAACCGGATCGATGCAGATCATCGCCAGAAACATCTGATTCTGAAACGCGGTTACGCTTCAAAAAGCCAGCCGGAAAGATAACGTTCGCCGCTGTCCGGCAGTATCACCGCCGCCCGTTTGCCGGCCCATTCCGGACGGGAGGCGATTCTGACCGCGGCCGCCAGGGCGGCGCCGGATGAAATGCCTACCAGAATACCCTCATCGCGCGCCGAACGGCGGGCGAATTCGCCCGCTTCGTCATCGGTAACCGCTGCCACCTCGTCAATCAGCGACACATCCATGATACCCGGAATGAATCCGGCCCCGATTCCCTGCAGCCGGTGCGGTCCGGCCTTGCCCCCGGAAAGCACCGGAGAACCGGCGGGCTCAACAGCAACCGCCTTCAACCGGGGATTCAACTCCTTCAGCCGGCGGACAGTGCCGCAGAAAGTGCCTCCGGTTCCGACCGTCGCCACCAGCAGATCCACCCTGCCCCCGGTGTCGCGCCAGATTTCCTCGGCGGTGGTGCGGTAATGCGCCATCGGATTGGACGGATTTTCAAACTGCTGCGGCATGAACGAACCGGGATTTTCCGCGACGATCTGTTTTGCCTTGTCTATGGCGCCCTGAATGCCGTCGGCGCCGGGGGTAAGCACCAGTTCGGCGCCGTAAGCCGCCAGCAGTCTGCGGCGTTCAACGCTCATGCTGTCGGGCATCGTCAGCACCGCGCGGTAACCTTTGACAACCGCGGCCAGAGCCAGCCCGATTCCGGTATTGCCGCTGGTCGGCTCAACGATCATCGCTCCCGGTTTGAGCAATCCGCGCCGCTCGGCATCCTCGATCATCGCCAGTCCGACGCGGTCCTTGCTGCTGCCGGCGGGATTGAAATATTCGATTTTGGCGAACAATTCGCAGCCGCCCCGGCCGATACGGTTCAACCTCACCAGCGGGGTGTTGCCGATGCACCCGAGAATATTGTCGTACATCATGACAGGAATCCTTTCCAGATTTAAGTGTCTGAACGCGGCTCAGCTCCTGCCGAACCGCTTTTCCAGTTCTTTCAAAGTGATATT
>JAZRUY010000014.1:0-1528 GCA_045598845.1 Victivallaceae bacterium | reverse complement strand
GATAGATCCGGACACTACCCTTATAATCGAAAGCAATCATTGCAACAATGCCCGCGATTTCATCTACTTGAAACCGCTGGAAATGGACAATGTGATCTACGAAGTGCATATGTATGCTCCGGACAACTATACTCACCAGGGGCTGGCCTGTTTTTGGGACTGGGCGCCGGAAGTGCCGGGAATGCTGAACCGATATCCGGGATTCATCGACGGCAACTGGTGGGACAAGGAAATGATGAAAGTGCATCTCGCCCCGGTGCTGGAATTCCAGAAAAAGCACCGCGCCAGAATTTACGCCGGAGAATTTTCCGCACTGGCCTGGGTAAAGGGCAATGACAAATACATAAAGGATTGCATCGATATTTTCAATGAATACGGATGGGACTGGACCTATCACGCGTTCCGGGAGTGGAAAGCCTGGGATGTGGAACAGGACGGCATCAATATCGCCGAAATCGCACCTGTGCCGGATTCACCGCGCAAGCGCGCCCTGCTTGAGGGGATGAAAAGCGGCAGATAGGTGGATAATTATACCAGGATTTACGCTTTTTTCGTAAAAAAATTCGCAATTGCGGAAAAATGGGGTAAATTATTCCGATGTAACGTTGATAAGCGTTAAACCAAAAAATAACGGGAAGTGCATTATGGGTAACTTGAAAAAGAAACGGCGCAAGAAGATCGCCAAGCATAAGCGGAAGAAGCTGCTCAAGCTGATGCGGCACAAGAAGAAGTAAATTCTTCCGTTCGGATTGCCCGGTTTCTTAATTCAACGAGAGACCGGGTGATTTGTTTTATTGTATGTTAAGAATTATGACGAAAATAACTGAAAAACCGATTCTGGCGGCGGCGAATTCGGATGAATTGCGGGAATTCTGCGACCGCAATGGATTGCCGGAATTCCGTGCCGCGCAAATATCCTGCTGGCTGTACGGCAAGGGCGAAAACCGGGCGGAGAGAATGCTCAATCTGCCGGGAGAAACGCGAAAACTGCTGACAGAAGAATTTTTCGCCCCTGGAGCAACGGAGGAACGGAGCGTTGAATCAGTCGACGGCACCCGGAAATTGCTGATCCGGCTGGCGGACGGGGAAGCGGTGGAAGCAGTGCTGATACCGGCAATCGGACGCATGACTTTCTGCCTCAGCACGCAAGTTGGATGCCCGGTAAAGTGTGCGTTCTGCGCCAGCGGCAGAGACGGGTTGATCCGCAATCTGCGCGCCGGTGAAATCATAGAAGAATTTTTGCTATGCCGGAGGAAGACCGGCGGTAAATGTGACAACATCGTCTTTATGGGCATTGGCGAAGGTCTGCTGAATTTTAAGGAACTCAGCCGGGTTCTGGAGCGTCTGACCGCTGTGGACGGGTTCAGAATGTCTCCACGCCGCATCACCGTATCCACCAGCGGCATTGTACCTGGAATTGATGCGCTGGCGCAACTGGGCAAAGAATACAATCTGGCCGTATCGCTGCATGCGGTCAGCGATGATATCCGTGCCCGTATCATACCCGGCGGCTGCCGTTTCCCGATTG
>JAZRUY010000013.1:0-3532 GCA_045598845.1 Victivallaceae bacterium | reverse complement strand
CGCAGATAAAAACAGATTTGCCGTCCGGCAAATCTGTTTTTGTTTTTGCGCTAATATCGCGGAAGTATAAAAAGCGGCAAAATCAAAGCGCGCGCAGGTACAGCCGTTTAAAGAAACGCTCCGGATCAAGCGAGCGTTTGGCGGTGCGCAGACCTTCTTCGTTCATATCCTGCTCGCGGTTGATGAACCGCACTTTGCCCTGCAGAGCAAGCGAAAGCTGCCAGGTGAGCGTCTGAGGCGCCCCCTTGACTGTATGGTCGCCTTTTTCAAACATGATATCGGCGGTATCGGAAGGAAGGATTTTATAAACCGAAAAACCGACAGGGAAATCCGGCTTGGCAAACAATACCAGCCCGGCCAGCCCCAGTTCATCAAAATTTTTCCATGCCTGCTCCATGGCGATATTTTCTTCATCCAAAAACGGACACTGCGGCAAACGGTCGTTGAAATCTTTGGCGAATTCGGCAACAGTACCGATATTTTCAGCATTTATCCGGCATACTTCCGCATAAGGGAAAGCACTCTGAAACTGCTTGACCAGGTTATGCTTCTTGCGCAGCTTAGGGCCGACGAATCCGGCGATTTTATCCACCGAATAAAGATAATCTATCATACCCTCGTCATATTCAAGTTCAAACAGAGAATCGCAGTCATCATAGCGGTCAATGAATTCTTCCGGCACATCATACACTCCGCCGTCGGTCAGCCCGGCATCGCGGAAAGCATCGCAAACAGCACGGAGTTCTTTCGGAGTAGTCCATTTCCCGATTGGATAATGGATGCACCGGCCGGAGCCGTCATAAACCACCAGCCGGTCGCCGGCATCGAGGAACTGCAACTGATACTGACTGCGGTAAGCGAAAATATTGGCAAAATTACATTCGCAACTCTGACTTTTCATCACGGCGAGATGTTTATCAAAAAGCGCCCTGTCTCCGAGTTCAACCGGACGCAGCTCAGTCAAATTTATCTTCATTAAAACCTCTGTATTTCAAACGTTATCGCCGCCGATTCATCCGGCGGCGGTTTTTCCTTAACCGGCGGCAGTAAGCGGATGTCAGTCGGACCAGATGGTATCGAGTTCCAGCATTGCCCCGGTACCGCGGGACACCGCGCCAAGCGGTGATTCGGCAATCACCACCGGCAAACCGGTTTCCTCGGTGAGTAATTTATCCAGACCGCTAAGCATCGCGCCGCCGCCGGCCAGCATAATCCCCCTCTGCAGCAGATCAGCCGCGACATCCGGCGGACAGAGTTCAAGCGTTGTGTGGACGGCATTGACAATCGATGTAACCGGCTGCTCCAGCGCCATACGGATTTCGGCGGCACTGACTTTGACTTCCTTCGGTATCCGGGAATTCTGATCCAGCCCCGGTACCATCATGCTCTCCTCGTCTTTGACCGGATAAGCGCTGCCGATCTTGATTTTAATCGCCTCCGCGCTCAATTCGCCGACCAGCAGATTGTAAACCCGCTTCAGGTGCTCGGCAATAGCGCGGTCAAATTCATCGCCGCCGACCCGCACGCTTTTGGCGCTTACGATACCGGACAACGAAATAATCGCCACTTCAGTGGTCCCCCCGCCGATACCCACCACCATGCTGCCGATCGGATCGGCCACAGGAAGACCGACTCCGACCGCGGCGGCCATCGGTTCCTCCACCAGAGAAATACCTGCGGCGCCGGCGCGTTTGGCGGAATCTTTGACCGCCCTTTTCTCAACCTCGGTAATGCCGGACGGCACCGCCACAATCACCTGCGGACGCAGTATCCGCTTATGCCAGGGCATCTGGCGCAGCGACTTATGGATAAAGTAGCGCAACATCTCCTCGGTAATTTGAGGATCGGCAATCACCCCGCCGCGCATCGGACGCACCGCCCTGATATTCGGCGGACACTTGCCAAGCATGCTTTTGGCCTCCAAACCAACGCAGATAACCTCTCCGGTGCTTTCTTTGATCGTCACTACCGACGGCTCGTTCATCACAATGCCGCGATCGCGGATATAGACCAAACAATTGGCGGTCCCCAGATCCACTCCGATATAAGTGGCGAAAAGATTAGTCAGAAAATGTCTGCCCATGCTCTGTTCTCCCGTTTCGCATCCGCCGCAGACGCGGCAGCGCGTGACAAAACAATTTATAGTATTGTAATTAAAATACTTTGCCGTTGTGCGGATTGCAAACAGGAAACCGCTTTTACATCGGCGGAATTGAAAAAAGGCATTGCCGTGCTATGTTAGCGGAAATCAAGGGTCGTGCAATGAAACATCAGTTCAATGCGCAGGCGCAATATCCGGCTCCGCGGATGCGCCCGGCAAAAAAAACGATAACAGGATGCGGCGCGCTGGCGGTACGCATGCCCAACCATCTGGGGGATGCGGTCATGGCGCTGCCGGCGCTTTCCCGGTTGCGCGGAGCAACGGCTGAAGGCGGGAAACTCACTGTAATCGCACCGGCATATATGCGGGAGTTATTCCGCGCAACCGCCGGAGTGGACGAAGTACTCGATCTCGCATCGCCTCATCGTTTCTGGAGTAAAGAGGAAATCAACCGGCTCAAGGATGCAGGAATAGAGGCGGCAGTGCTGCTGAACAATTCCCTGCGCGATGTAATCTGCATGAAACTGGCCGGAGTAAAACGGCTGTACGGAGCCGGAGCCCGCGGGCGCTCACTGCTGCTCAGCGCGGCATTTGAACTTCCGAACCTGCCGAAAGGCGAATGCGCAAAAGTACATCAGGCGAATATATATTCCCGCATCGCCGAGGCCGCCGGCGCACCTGAACTGGATGGCGGATTACCGGAATTCCGCCTGCCGCGCATAGACATGTTCAAAGACATTACCGCGTCCTGCTGCCGCCATCCTGCCCTGCTCACCCTGGCTCCGGGCGCGGCGTTCGGTGATGCCAAACGCTGGCCGGAGGAAAATTTCCGCGCCGTTGCGGAACACTGGCTGAATAAAGGCGGAATTGTCGCAGCGCTGGGAAGTAAATCCGAAACCGCGACCTGTGTCAGAGTTCTGGAAAACCTGGACGAAAAAAAGTGCGTTAATTTCGCAGGGAAAACCGGATTGATCGAATTGATGACGCTGCTGAAATATTCCAAATTCACCGTGGCCAATGATTCCGGCATCATGCATCTTGCGGCGGCTCTGGGAAAATCAGGAGTAGCGGTATTCGGTCCGACTGATCTGACCTCCACCGGACCGCTGGGCGGAAACTGGAGTCTGCTGTATAACAAATTCCCGTGTTCCCCCTGCTACCGCCACACCTGCCCGGACGGTGTCAACCGGTGCATCAGGGCAATAACACCGGAAGCCGTCAATGCGGAAATCGATGATTTTTTACAAAACAATCCGCTTTAAGTTCAAATTAACGGCGGGATGAAAAAACGGAATGGTAAAATGACTTTACTGGAACAGGCTGAAAAACTGATGAAGGAAGACGGCGCCGCTATCATAACCGCGGCGGAATACAACCGCGGCGGAGTGCTGGAACGGGTACAGTTATATTTCTGGAGCGGCAGCGATGCGG
>JAZRUY010000012.1:0-1977 GCA_045598845.1 Victivallaceae bacterium | reverse complement strand
GACATTGGGAAGCGGCGGCGAAATATGCCGCCAAAGCGGTAAAAGCCGACCGCGGCAATATCGCGGCCCAGCTGATGTTCGCGCTTACGCAGGAACGTTGCGGAAACCGCGATCTGGCGCTGGACGCCGCAGGGCGGGCGGTATCGCTCAATCCGGAAAGTTTTCCGGCGCAGTATACCCTGGGAAGGCTGTACGCGGCGGATGTCAACCGGCTGTCCGACGCGGTGACGCCGTTGCGAAAAGCGGCGAAATTATCCCGGTATAAGGATGCGGACACGCTGATGCTGCTGGCAACGGTTTCGTCCTCGCTGGGTTCACCTGACGCGGTCAACTGGCTTTCGATACTGGCCAGAGTAAAACCGGAAACCGCCCGCACTCCCGCTTTTCACAATATGCTGGCGGTCGCCTATTGCTCCGGCCGCAAAGATACGCCCAAGGCGAAAAAAGAATTCGAAACCGCGTTCAGAGCGGCCGGAGGCAATCCGGTGCTGATCTACAACATCGCCCGTTTCTTTGAAACCGCAGGCGGAAATCCGGCCGCGGCGAAAAAATTCTATGCCCGCTTTCTGACTCTGGCGGAAAAAACTTCCGGTATGGATAATCTGCGCCGGCGCGCCGAAACCGCGCTGAGCGGCATGTCCGCGGCCCGGTAGCGGTATGAGCGGCATTATCGACAAAGACACCGTCGAGGAAATCCGCTCCCGCTGCGGCATTGTCGAACTGATCGGTTCTTATGTGCAGTTGCGGCGCAGCGGCGGTCATTCATTCAAAGGCCTGTGCCCGTTCCATCAGGAAAAAACCCCGTCGTTCACCGTCGATTCCACCCGGCAGGCCTTTCACTGTTTCGGCTGCGGCAAAGGCGGTGACATCTTCCGCTTCGTTATGGATAAGGAAAACATCTCTTTTCCGGATGCGGTGAGGATGCTGGCGGCGCGCTGCGGCGTGATAATCATGGAAAGTGAAGACAAAGGGCGGAAAAGCGCCGGACCGTCCAAGCAGCGTCTGTATGAAATCAATGATGTTTTCCGCGACTGGTTTCATGCCAATCTGGTCGGCAGCGCCGGTAATCCGGGAGCACGGTATCTGCTGTCGCGCGCCATTCCCCGCGAAGTGGCGGACCGTTTCGCCATCGGCTATGTTCCGGACATCCGGGACGCCTGTCTGGAATACGGCCGCGGCCGCGGATTTACCGACGAGGAACTGGTGACCTCGGGCATCATCGGGAAAGACGAGGAAAGCGGACGGCTGTATGACCGTTTCCGCGGACGGCTGGCTTTCGCCATCGCCGATGCGCAGAACCGCACCGTGGGATTCAGCGCCAGGATTCTGCCGCCGGCACCGGATTCCGGGCGCAAATATGTGAATACGCCGGAAACACCGGTTTTCAAAAAAAGCGATCTGCTCTATGCGCTTTCGATCGCGCGGAGCGGCATGACCGAACGCAATATGGCGATCATCTGCGAAGGTCAACTCGACACCATCGCTTTTCACCGGGCCGGGTACAACTGCGCGGTGGCTCCGCAAGGCACCGCGCTCACCGAAAATCAGATCCGGACGCTGAAATACAACACCTCCCGTATTTTTCTCGCTTTTGATTCGGACGGCGCGGGACGCAAAGCGGCATTCCGCGCCATTGCGCTCTGTCTGGCCCAGTCCATGGATGTCAGCGTCATCACCGTTCCGGGCGGCAAAGATCCGGATGAGTTGTTCCGCAACGGAGGAGCGGTGGCGGTCGAGGCGGCGGTGGCATCGGCGGCGCCATGGTTCGATACGGTGGCCGATTCACTCGGTGAAAAATACGATCTCACCGCTCCGGCCGGCAAAGCCGCCGCCGCGGATGAACTGCTCGGCTACATCATGCTGCTTCCCGGTCCGGTGGAGCGGGAACTGTATATCAATAAAGTTTCCGACCGTCTTCAGATCAGCAGGGAGGCCCTTGAATCCGAACTGCGCCGCAAACAGGCCGGGGAAAAGAAA
>JAZRUY010000011.1:0-4321 GCA_045598845.1 Victivallaceae bacterium | reverse complement strand
ATCCAGCCCGCGCGGCAACTTGCCGGAACAGGAAGCAAGCGCTTTCGATGCGATCTTTTCCGGATAAAAATGAGTATGAAAATCGATTATCATAAAAAATCAGCCGGATAAAAAAAAGCGGGGGCGGACTGAATACCGCCCCGCAGCAATTGTCAGGTAATGTCAGTTCTTGGCGATATCCTGAATCCACTCCACACCGGGATAGTAATCCTGATAGTAGGAGCGGATCAGCGCTTCCAGTTCCTTCACACCGTATTCCCAGTCGAGAATCTTATCCCCGAGCGCCTTGCGGACATTGGTCTGATCAAAAATGATGTCGCTGGAGAAATAGGGATAGAGATCTCCGATGAAACGGCCCATCATCATGCTGTCCTTGTTATCCGCCTTGGCATCGGTTGATACAGCCACGCCTTTGAGACGCAGCACCTTGCATACCGCCGTCTGAATCTGCGCGGTGGTAAGCGGGCTGTCGCCGGTAACATGATAGGCGGTGCCGTTCACCGGCAACTGGAACAATGCGGTAATGGCTTCCTGCACATAATCGATCGGCACGAAATAGACATGTTCCGACGGGAACACTTCAAAATTCAAACCGATGTCGAAAAATTCGCGGGGGTCAATTCCGGCCTTCTTGCAGTGATGGCTCTTGACCTTGCCGAGCAGTTCGAGAATGCGGTAAAAAGCCAGCGGCTTGCGGATTCTGCCGTCGCCGCGGCGGCCGGTGATAATGGCGGGCCGGTAAATGCTGAACGGGATTCCGCAGGAGCGGACCAGCATTTCCGCCTTGAACTTGCTTTCCTCGTACGGATTGTTAAAGCCGTTGTCAACCGGCTTATCCTCGATGGCGCGGCCGACCAGTTTACCGGCCACATAAGCGGTTCCCACGTAATGAAACTCGGCCACTTTGAGCAATTGAGCCAGCTTTACAACGTTTTCAGTACCGTTATAATTGATTCTGAACGTCTTGCCGGTGGGATCCTTGCCAAGATTAACATCGGCGGCGCAATGGAACACGCAGTTCACTCCCTCAAGCAACGGATCAGCCGCCAGCGCCGCCGGATCCATCGTCACAATGTCGCCCTCGACAACCCGTACATGGGACAGCACATCGTCCGCGGCGTCCGGACACCCGTCGAATTCACACTCGGCGCGGATAATACTTTCAACCCGCTCCATGCCGCTCTTCCCCTGCCCGCCGCGGGCCAGACACACGAATTCACAGTCCTTGCGTTCACGCAGCAAGGCAACTACAAAAGCACTGCCGACCAAACCGGTGATTCCGGTCAGAAATATCTTCTTCATACGACCCCTTTTTCTTTGTTGCCGAAATTAAAAATCCAAGGCGAAACAAAAGCGATGCTGAAAATATATACCGCGGACTTTCTTTTTGCAAACCGGAGACTGTTTTCACCTGCTTGACTTTGCGGACGCCCTGTTATATTTTATCCGGGTAGTGCCGTATCAGCAAGCGCCGATTACAGATTACAGTATTCAAGGCATAGTCGAAGGGCGCCGGTGCGGAGCAGGAGGTTTTTATGCAAAAAGCGCTTTTCTGTCTGTGCACCGCAGCCGCGGTGATGCTCTCCGGTTGCGGAAACGAAAACGGCGGTGCGGATTCCCGGCCGCTGGTATATGCCGGGATCGCTCCCGTGCGTTATATCCTGAATGAGATCGGAGGAGACCGGATCACGGCCGGCTGCGCGCTGCGCGAAGGCAACAATCCTCACGCTTATTCTCCGACACCGGCCGATGCGGCTAAAATCTGCAATGCGAAAATATACTTCAGCATCGGAATGCCGTTTGAATCCAATATCATCGAAGCGCTGTCCGGATGCGGCACCGCGGTGGTGGATCTGCGGCGCGGGATGCGGATGATTCCTTTTGACGCGGAATGCATCGATGAGGAACTGCCTGATGATAATGAGGAGCACCGCCACGGGGAGGATGAGCACGGGCATCACCATCACGGCGGTGAAAACGATCCCCATGTATGGCTGTCTCCGGACAACGCCATGGTGGCGGCGGATTCCATCGCCGCGGAATTGAGCGCGATCGATCCGGAAGGCGCGGCGGTGTACCGCGAAAATCTGCTCAGATTCCGCGGCAAGATGATGTCCACCAAAGATTACATCTACCGTACGCTGGCTCCCTACGAGGGGCGGGAATTTCTGGTTTTTCATCCGGCGTTCGGTTATTTCGCCGATACCGCCGGCATGAAACAGATATCCATTGAGCACGGCGGGCACGACATTACCTCGGCGCGGATGGCCGCTGTCATTAAAGCGGCTGAACAGCGCGGCATCAAAGCGGTTTTTGTACAGCCTCAGTTCAATCCGGCCAATGCGGCGGCGCTGAAAGAGGCGCTGAACGCGGAATTGTTCGAAGTGGACCCGCTGGAGGAGAATTTCGATATGACCGTCCGCCACATGGCCGATTATATTTCCGCCTCCTTTGAAGACGGCAGGCCGAGCAGTTCGTATCAGCGTCAGGAGACCGCGGAGGATAAATGAATGTCTGATTCCGTTCCGGTCATTGAAATAAAGTCCCTGACGTTCAGTTACGACGGCGGTCCGCCGGCACTGGAGAATGTATCGCTTACTGTCGAAAAAAAACACTCCTGCTGCATTGTCGGTCCCAACGGCGGCGGAAAAAGCACGCTGATAAAACTGCTGCTCGGCATTTTAACCCCCCGGTCGGGAGAGATAAAAATCTTCGGAGGCACGCCGTTGAGCGCAAGACGCAGGATCGGCTATATGCCGCAGTATCTCTCGCTTGACACCGCTTTCCCGGTCACCGTGCTGGAAGTGGCGCTGATGGGGAGAGCCCGTCCCGGATTGCTTGGCCGATATTCATCCGCGGACATCGGAGCGGCGATGTCCGCCCTGCGCGAACTGGAAATGGATAAATTCGCGGATTGCAGTTTCGCCCGGCTCTCCGGAGGGCAGCGGCAGAGGGTGCTGATCGCCCGCGCCCTGGCCGGTAATCCGGAACTGCTGCTGCTGGATGAACCGACGGCCAATATCGATCCGGGGGCGGAGCAGCGTTTCTACGCGGTGCTGGAGAAATTACGCGAACGCATGACCGTGCTCACCGTATCCCACGATCTCGGTTTTGTGGACCGCGACATAGACATGGTGATCTGCGTCAACCGCAATGTGGCGGTGCATCAGGCCGGGGATTTCACCGCGGCCGACGCCGACACCGTGTATCATCACCGGATGAATTTTATCCGTCATGACCATTCCTGCTTTTGCGAATGTAAAAAAAATCATGAATGCGGGAATAACGGGGAGCCGCGGGCAATATGAATTTACTTAACTGCATAATGCTGCCCGGCATGCGTTTTTTCCGCATTGCGCTCTGCGTCGGTCTGCTTTCCAGTATTGCGCTCGGCATCATCGGCACCATGGTGGTCACCCGCCGGATAAGTTCGCTGGCCGGGGCGATGGCGCATGCCGCGCTCGGCGGAGTCGCGGCGGCATTGTTTATGCGCGGGGTATTCCCCGGTCTTGATCCGCTGTTAGGCGCGCTAGCCGGGGCGGTTACGGCCGCGCTGGCAGTAGGAGCGGCGAGGATTGTCGCCGGCGAACGCGAAGATACCCTCATCAATGTGGTATGGGCGCTCTGGATGTCGGCGGGAATGCTGTTTCTGCATCATACTCCGGGATATGTAGACTGGGAGGGCTACCTGTTCGGCAGCATTTTACTGCTGACCGGCCGCGATATAATTCTGACCCTGGTCCTCGACTTGATCATTCTGATTCCGTGCGCGCTGTTCTACAACCAGCTGCTCTCGGCGTCTTTCGATGAACTGTTCTCGGAACTGCGCGGCATCAGAGTGAGGCTGATATATTTCGTACTGCTGGTGATGACCGCGTTTACCATTGTACTGCTGCTCAACATGGTCGGAGTGATTCTGGTGATTTCACTGCTGACGCTGCCGGCGGCCGCGGCCGGCTGCTTCACCCGCCGTCTTTCATCGATGATGACATTGGCGGGGGTTCTTGACGCGCTGTTCGTCACCGCCGGGCTGCTGGCCAGTTTTACTTTCGATCTTCCGCCCGGTCCGGCGATAACCGTGCTGCTGGCGCTGGCATACGTCGCGGCGTTATGCTTCAGGCGGAAATAAAAGGGCTTGAATTCAATTTCAAAAATTTCAAATACGGAGTGGAAAATCATGTTTTCTGCGATCAGGGGAAAAACCGGAACGGCGCTCGCAGTTCTGACAGGCGCGGCCGTTATTTTTGTTTCCGGATGCGGTGATAACACCGTTGACGGCAATCTTAACGCGGCGGCGGACAAAGCGGAAACCGGACATTGG
>JAZRUY010000010.1:0-8872 GCA_045598845.1 Victivallaceae bacterium | reverse complement strand
CATTCGGACGGGTAAATTTCTTATAATCTTTACAAAAAACTCATAAAATCGATTTTTTAATTAAAAAACACCCTTTTCCGCTCCTCCGGCGCCCGGCTCTTGTATCCATAACACATTATCCGTAAACAAGATACATAGTTTTACAAATACCTGAATTCCCAAAACCGGGAAATTCGGTGAAATTCGATGTTGACTTTTTCGTGCGCCATGCTAATTGTATGTCGGTTCCGGAATGATTATTCCGGTCTCTCCGCGGCGCGGATTCCCCGCCCTGCGGTGATATGTAAAAAAACAGCATAAGCGACATCTGAATGCGTCTGACACGAAAGGAGTGAATTATGCTGAAGAAAAAAACTTGCGTTTCGAGTACCGCCGCCGCTTCCGCGGCGAATCCGTTCCAACCCTCCGGCCTGAATCATATCCCGGACCGCGAGCGCAAATTCTCCAGCGGTGAACGCCGGCGAATCATGGCTGAATTGCTGGAAGAGTACGCCTTCGGAATCCCGCTCGAAACCTGCTGCGATAAACATGATATTGCTCTCTCCCGGCTTCAGCGCTGGCGCAACAAGTACAAAACTTTCGATCAGGCTGTCACCGATGCGTCTTCCCGGCATTGCGACGCCGTGGCCTCCATGATCTTCAGTCTGGCCTGTTCTCTTTCTGAAGACCGTCCCGACCGGATTGCGCACATTATCAGCGCCGGCAAAATCTATCTCCACCGGCACGACCCGGTCGGCCGCCGCCGCCGCCGCGAGCTTGCGCTCCGTGTCGAAGAGGCGAAACTCGGCCGGCTGGAAAGCGACGCCTTCCGGAACTCCGTCGAAATCAATGATCCCGGCTGCCGCCTCACTCCGAATCAGCGCGCCGCCTTGAGCGAACTGGCGCATCGCCCGACCGCCGAAGAACGCCGTAAAATTCCGACAGAGCTCAAGGATGCCGATCAGGAACTGATTAAGGATATCATCGCCTGTTATGAGCGCATTCTGTACGGGGAGCCGCGGATATGAAAAAAACTTCCGGCTCTGCTGCAAAACCGGCCGCCTCGCGCGCGTGCCTGGCGATCGCGCCTGATGATCGCGCGTTGAAACCGGTTTCGTCTGTTTTTGTTCTTGGCGAGTCGCTGAAAATCTCTTTTGAGGCTTTCATCCTCCATTTTCACGAGCATCTCCGGGGTGACAAATTCGATCTGCTCCCCTGGACAAAAGACCTCATCGCCGCTTTGGAGGCGCTTGTCTATCCGCCGCCGGGCTCTGGAAAGCGCCGTCTCTGCGTCAATATGCCGCCCCGCTTCGGCAAAACCATGCTTCTTGAGTATTTTGTCGCCTGGGCCTTTGCCGTCAATCCCGGCTGCCGTTTTATCTGGACCTCCTACTCCGCCGACCCCGCCCTGACGGCCAGCCGCGACATCATGAACCTGCTCGGCATCCCCTCTTACACCCGGCTGTTCCCCCGCTCCGCCCTGTCCCGCTACAACAGCGCCGCTCCGTCCTGGTATACCCGGGGCGGCGGCGAATTCCACGCTGTTTCGCTCGACGGCTCCGTCACCGGGCTGGGGGCCGGCGCCCGGGCCGAATCCCGCTCCGGGTTCGGCGGCTGCATGATCATCGACGATCCGCTCAACGCCCGCGACGCCGATTCCGTTACCGCTAAGCGCGGTGTGATCGACCATTTCCAGCGGGTGCTGTTCTCCCGCCGCAATTCCGCCTCCGTTCCGTTCATCCTCGCAGCCCAGCGGCTGGCGACCGACGATCTTCCCGGCTGGCTGCGTGACAACGAGAAAGACTTGTGGAATTTTCTCTCCGTCGCGGCTTACGATGAGCAGACCGGCCAATCCGTCTGGCCGGAGGTGATTTCCACTGACGAGTTGTGCCGTATGCGCGACCGCTCCCCCCGGGTTTTCTACTCCCAGTACCAGCAGAAGCCGCAGCCTTCCGGAGGGGTTGTTTTCCATTCCGACTGGTGGCAGTACTGGAAATACGGGGAAAACGGAGAGGAACCGCCGTTTGACCGGCTGATAATCTGCGCTGATACGGCGATGAAGACGGGGGAAAGGAACGATTACACGGTTTTGGGATGTTTCGGAAGACTGGCGGACAACAGCATATACATGATTGACATGGTGCGGGGGAAGTTTGAGGCGCCGGAACTGATAGCGGTGTTCAAGGAGTTTTACAACAAATGGGCGGTGAACCGGGACAGTTCGGTAGCGGCGGCGGATGAAGTGTACATAGAGGACAAGGCGAGCGGAACGGGGCTTATACAGAGTATCCAGCGGGAGGGTATACCGATAATACCGATGCGGCCGAACAAGGACAAGTACAGCCGGGCATTGGATGCGATACCGGCGATTGCCTCGGGGCGGTTCAAACTGCCGAACGGTGAGAACGACCGGATAAGTTCGCAGGTTATCAGGGAGGCGGCGGAATTTACCGCTGACGGGAGCCATGCGCACGATGATATTATAGATGTGATTTGCTACGGTATAGACAAGATGGACAACAGTTGTCTGTGTTTTTAAGGTATGTGTGCGCGAAGGGAAAACGGATTGCAAAATGATGCGGAGTTTTATATATTATTCCTGCGTGATTTTTTCTCTCCGCGGAGTATGGAAATATGCGGAATCCGATGAGCATATTGTCAGGACAAATTAAAAATTCAGGACTATGAAGTGACGGCGGCTGATAAATTTATTTCCGGCAAAAAAGCGCCCTGCGGTTCTTTTGCGGACATCGATATTCTCGAAGACGATATCAATGCCTATAATCCCCGTTTGCTGGATATTCTGCTCCGCGACCGCACCACCGGCGGAAATATCGTCTGGGCTACCGACAACTATGCCGGGATGGGGGATGCTTATCTGCCGGACAAACCGATTCTGCCGGAACTGATTATCGGCGCCAACACCCGGGTGATCCAGCCCCGCATTGCCAAAAGCCGCGAAGTTCAGCTCGTCCGCATCCGCGACAAGGCCGAGGTGTTCACTCCCTCCTGGATCTGCAACACTCAGAACAATCTGATCGACCGGGCCTGGTTCGGCCGGAGCAATGTTTTCAACACGGCGAAAAAACAGGGCTGGAGCACCCGCCGCGCTAAAATTGTTTTTCCGGACACTCCCGGCAAAACCTGGCGCGATTATGTCGATGCCCCGCGCCTGGAGATCGCTTGCGGCGAAGCGCCTTATCTGGTCAGCCCCTACGACACCGTAACAGGCAAGCCGATTCCGCTTGACAACCGTATCGGTCTGCTGGACCGCAAGATCCGGGTGGTGAATGAGAATACCGGTTCCGAAGCGGAATGGCTGCGCTGGATGCTGCGGGCGTTTCAGAGTGTTTACGCTTACGAGTATCAGGGTGACAGTCTGCTTTTGGCGCGGGAAAATCTGATGTTCACCTTTGTCGGCCATTTGCAGGCGCGCTTTCACCGCCGCCCGGCTCCGTCCGAAGCGGAACGGTTCGCCGATGTGATATCGTGGAACATCTGGCAGATGGACGCTTTTACCGGTGCCCCGCCCTTTGCCGACACCGCCGATGAACCGCTGCTGGGGAGGACTCCGCAGTGGTGCCGGATCAAGAACTGGCGCGAATCCGACCGGCGGCCGAGCGGACGAATTCACACATTTAAACATATATCGGAGAAACGGGATGAACAGCGTATTTGAAGGCACTCGGGTCAGTCGCCGGCCGGCGGTGGTCCGGGACGAATCTAAACTCCGGCTGGACTACTGTACCGAGTACAAAGTGATTTACATCTGTGAAATCCCCGATATCCGCCATGCCGGCCTGGTGAAGGTCGGAGATGCCACTCTCAAGGGAACCGCCACCCCGGATCAGTATCCGGACAACTGCGCCGCTCTCAATGCGGCGGCGAAAGAACGCATCAACGAGTGGACCCGCACCGCCGGGCTGACTTATAATCTGCTCTATACCTCGCTGGCCGTCCGCGAAATCAGGGATGAATCCGGCCGCCCCCGGCTGCTGGCGCTGCGCGACGGCGCCGCCCACCGGGCGCTTAATGCGATGGGTATTTACAAGGAGGACATGGATACCGGCGGCAGGGAATGGTTCCGCACCGACTGGCGCACCGCGAAAAACGCCGTCCTTATCAGCAGAGGCATGATTCCGACCAATCTTGAAGTGGCGGAAAAAGAAGAGATCGTGCTGCGCGATGAGCAGGAGGAGGCGGTCAAATTCGCCATGGAAAAATTCCGCGCCGGTAAAAAGCGGGTGCTGTGGAACTGCAAAATGCGCTTCGGCAAAACTTTCACCGCCCTGGCGCTGGTCAAGCGGATGAAACTCGGCAAAGTGCTGATTCTGACCCACCGCCCGGTGGTCAACGACGGCTGGAAAAAAGCGTTTCCCGACATTCTTGACCCATGCGAATACGCCTACGGTTCCCGGAAGGATTTTCCCGATTTCAGTTATTTTCTGGACCGTTATGTCAACGGACGCAAATACATCTACTTCGCCTCCATGCAGGATCTGCGCGGCTCGGATGCCGCCGGCGGCAGTTTCGCCAAGAATGAGGATGTGTTCGGCAACAACTGGGATCTGGTGATCGTTGACGAGGCTCACGAAGGCACCCGTACCGAACTGGGGCTGAATGTGCTGGCGCTGCTGGATCGGCACGGGAATTGCCGCCGACTGGAACTCTCCGGCACACCGTTCAATCTGCTGGAGGACTACGACCCGGAGTGCGTGTTCAGCTGGGATTACATTCAGGAGCAGAAGCGCAGGCGGGAATGGAATTCCACGCACTTCGGCGATGTCAATCCCTATGAGGACCTGCCGGAACTGCGGATTTTCACCTACGATCTGGGCGAACTCGGCTTCGGCTCCAAATATCAGGATATCGTGGACAAGGCGTTCAACTTCGCCGAATTCTTCCGGGTCTGGACCGGCGATCCCCAGCGCGACGGGCGCATCGTGAACCCGTCCGAAGTCGGGAAATTCAAGTATGCCGGCGATGTGCTTAAATTCCTCGATCTGATGTGCCGTGAGGATGAAAAATCCAACTATCCGTACAGCACCGCCCAATGGCGCGAAACTTTCCGCCATTCCCTTTGGGTGGTGCCGGGGGTAAAAGAGGCGAAAGCGCTTTGCGCCATGCTGGAAAATCATCCGGTGTTCGGCAAATTCAGGATCGTCAACGTTGCCGGTTCCGACAACGAATGGGAATGCGGCGATGCTTTGCAGGAGGTAAAGACCGCCGTCCGCGATAATGAATACACCGTTACCGTAACCTGCGGCCGGCTGACCACCGGGGTGACGGTGCCGGAATGGACGGCGGTGATGATGCTCGCCGGTTCCTACTCCACCTCTGCAATGCAGTACATGCAGACCATATTCCGGGTGCAGACCCCCTATAACGCTCCCGACGGCCGGGCGAAGCGACTCTGCTTCGCTTTCGACTTCGCCCCCGACCGCACCCTGAAAATGGTGGCGGAGGCGGCGGCTTGCGGCCGCAAAGACAAGGATTCCGGTGACCGCGGGGAAGAGCGCCGGGCCATAGGCGAATTTCTGAATTTCTGTCCGGTCATCTCTATCACCGGCTCCGGCGCCAAGGAGTATGACACCGGCGAACTGTTGCGCCAGCTCAAACGCGCTCAGGCCCGCAAGGTGGTGGAGCACGGATTCGAGGACAACCGGCTGTTCAATCTGGCTGAACTCCGCAAACTTGACCCCAAAGCGCTGAAACTCTTCAACGACCTGAAAGGCATCGTCGGCAAAAACGGCACCGGCAATGTGGATGTTATTCTCAATGCCGAGGGATTGGATCAGGAACAGACCGGCGCCGCTTCGGACCGGAAAAAAACGGCGAAACCGAAAAAAACGCTTAGCAGGGAGGAAAAGGAGCGGCGCGACAATCTGAAGACCACCCTGAGCGTGCTCCGGGCGGTGGCGGTGCGCATTCCGCTGCTGCTCTACGGAGCGCCGCAGCAGTTTGAACAGGATATCACCCTCGGCAAACTGCCGGAACTGGTCGATGATGAATCCTGGCTGGAATTCATGCCCGCCGGTGTCACCAAGCCGCGCTTCCGCGAGATGCGGCGCTATTTCGATCTCGATGTGTTCGTGGAGGCCGGCCGGCAGATCCGCTCGCTGGCCAAACAGGCCGACCTGCTGCCCCCGCTGCCCCGGGCGGCCGAGATCGCCAGGCTGATGGGTACTTTCAAGAATCCCGACAAGGAGACCGTGCTCACTCCGTGGCGGGTGGTCAATATGCATCTGTGCGACTGCCTCGGCGGGCTGAATTTTTACGATGACAAGTACGAAAAACCGCTGGAGGAACCCCGTTGGATCGACAGGGATGAAGTAACCGGAGCGGTGTTCGGCGGGAAAAATCCCCGGATTCTGGAGATTAATTCCAAGACCGGCCTCTATCCGCTCTATGCCGCCTGCAGCCTGTTCTACGCACTCTGCCGCGATTATCCGGGCTCCGAAAACGATCCCGAATGGATTGAGTTGTTCTGGCGCCAGGCGGTGGAGGAAAACGTCTTCGTCCTCTGCAGGACCAAAATGGCGCGCAGTATCACCCGCCGCACTCTGGTCGGCTACAATACCGGCATCCGGCCCAATGCGGTTTATTACGGGAATATGCTTGGAGAACTGCAGCGCTCGTCGGATAAATTCGTTCAAAACGTTTCTTCGCCGTCATTTTGGGGAAAGGACCTAGATAATATGAAAACTCTGAAGTTCGATGCCGTGGTCGGCAATCCGCCGTATCAGATCAGCGACGGCGGCAACGGCGCCAGCGCCAAACCGCTCTACCATCACTTTGTCAGTGCCGCCAAACGGCTGAATCCCCGTTTCTTTTCTCTGATCATCCCTGCCCGCTGGTACAGCGGCGGCAAAGGTCTGGACGATTTCAGAGCCGAAATGCTCAATGATAAAAGAATTAAGTCGCTGAATGATTATTTTGATTCCACGGTCTGCTTTCCGGGCGTTGATATTTCCGGCGGAATTTGTTATTTTCTGTGGGAAAAAAATTATGACGGCAAATGTAAAATTGTGTCCCATTTTTCCGGTAAAGACAATGAGATGGAGCGTCATCTGCTGGAGCCGGGAGCGCAATCATTTATCCGTTTCAACGAAGCCGTCGGGATTATCCGCAAAGTGTCGGCCAAAAAAGAAGCGTCTTTTGCAGACTTGGTCAGTGCCCGTAAACCGTTCGGACTTGCTACTAATGTAAAAGTTTCTAAAAAAGCAAGCGCCGATTCTGTAAAAATATATGCGTATCCGGATTGCGGTTATTACCGCCGCGATATCATTGTCAAAGGAATCCAATTGATCGATAAATGGAAAGTTTATATTGCCAAAGCATACGGAGAACGAGGGTCGTTCCCATATATGGTAATTGGCAAACCGTTTATCGGTGAACCTGAAAGTGTTTGCAGTGAAACCTATCTTGTTGTCGGAAATGATTTTTCCGGCCGGAGACAGGCGGATAATGTTATTTCGTATATGAAAACCCGTTTTTTTCGCTTTTTGATTTTGCTTAAGAAAAATACTCAAGATGCAACAAGTCAGGTATATGATTTTGTCCCGGTGCAGGATTTCAGCAAGCCGTGGACCGATGCCGAACTGTATGCGAAGTACAAACTTACCCCGAAGGAGATCGCCTTCATCGAATCGATGATCCGCCCGATGGAGTAAACGATTTTACGGAGAGCAATTTAAATACTCAAGGAGCATGCCGATCATGAAAGCCTTTGAACCCGACCGGTCTCAAAATATCGCCGCCGCCCTGGTCGGCAGCAATGCCGATTTGCCCTTATAACCCGTGGAATCCGGTATGTGTTCAATAGCACTCGGCAAATCTCTCTTACTTACTCAAACAAAAGGATGTGCGGATCTGTGTTCAGTAAAAAACAACAGGTTCAGCGTCACGACCGGCCGGTGGCTTTCCGGCTCCGAAAACAATTTCGGACCGGAAAGTCATCCCGCCATAGTCTTTTTTCGCACGAGGCGCGAAAAAGGACGACGGCGGACGGGTGTTACAATTTACCAGGATATATTATCTGACATATACGGTATGATTACGGACTTCCCCGTAAACGGAGTGAATTATGGAAAATTCTGAATCTTTATCCCCGGCGCCCGGTGCGCCTTTGGTGCAGGTGGAAAACCTGAAAGTTTATTTTCCGCTGCGCGGCGGCTCCTGGTTTTCCCGCCGCCGCGAAATCAAGGCGGTCGATGATGTGAGTTTCGCCGTCAACCGCGGCGAGATCGTCGGCCTGGTCGGCGAATCCGGCTGCGGCAAATCCACCCTGGGGCGGGCGCTGGTGCGGCTGGAAAAACCTTCCTCCGGCCGGATCCTGCTGAACGGAACCGATCTTAATACCCTGAAAGGCCGGGAATTGCGCTTGCGCCGACGCCGCTTTCAGATGATCTTTCAGGACCCCTACGGCTCGCTGAATCCCCGTCTGACCGTGTTCACTTCGCTCGACGAGGTGCTGCGCCTCAACGGCGGCGGTTCCCGGACGGAGCGCCGGGCGAAGGCGGAAAAACTGCTGGACCGGGTGGGCATGGACGGCACCGCCCTAGACCGTTATCCGCATGAATTCTCCGGCGGCCAGCGGCAGCGCATCGGCATCGCCCGCGCCCTCGCCGCCGATCCGCTGTTCATCGTGGCCGACGAGCCGGTTTCCGCGCTGGATGTGAGCGTGCAGGCTTCCATTATCAATCTGCTGCTGGATATCAGCGCCTCGTCCTCCGCCGCGTTTCTGTTCATCGCCCACGACCTCGCGGTGGTCGAGCATATCGCCTCGCGCGTCATGGTGATGTATCTGGGCCGGATCGTTGAAACCGCTCCGTCCCGTGAGCTGACCGCGCATCCGGCGCATCCCTACACCCGGGCGCTGCTGGCCGCCGTC
>JAZRUY010000009.1:0-4102 GCA_045598845.1 Victivallaceae bacterium | reverse complement strand
CGGTATCCATACTCCGCTGGAAAGTTTTCATGCTTTCAACGAGCATGCCAAGACCGGAAATCTTATCTCGAGAATCCGCGGCGGACTGCGGGTAGCGGCGGTATCCGACGCCGGTACTCCGTCGGTGGCTGATCCCGGATTCATGCTGGCCCGCGAGGCGGCGCGGTGCGATATTCCGCTGGAAGTGATCCCCGGAGTTTCCGCAGTGACTTTCGCGGTTACCGCTTCGGCTCTCCCGGTCGATAAATTTTCCTTCTGGGGATTTCCGCCGGTCAAATCCGGCCGGCGTTCCGCTTTTTTCTCCGCTCTGGCGCATTCGGAAAACACGGTGTTCTTTTTTGAATCCCCGCACCGCATTGTCAAAGCGCTGTCCGAACTGGCGGAACTCTGCCCGGATGCGGCGGTGGCGGTTATCCGCGAGGCCACGAAAATCCACGAGCAGATTATCCGCGGCACCGCCGCCGAAGTGGCCGCTGTCGCAGCCGGAAAGGATTGGAAAGGGGAATTCGTGATCGGAGTTCATCCCCGCCTTGCGGCCGCCTTGAATGAAACATCCGACAGGGATTAAAAACAGTCATTTCCGCGATTTAAAATAACCGCGGTTATAAATCTGAATCTGCGCTCATGCCGCTGAATTCTCTTATAAGGTATTCCGGCGCTCTTGCGCTCGTTTACGGATTTTGTTTCCTGTCGGCGGTCAGTCCGCCGGCATGGAATTAATTATTTTTTCCAGATCCGCAATAATTTCCTGCGCGCGCTTTATCTCTTTCAGCGTCAGCCGGCGCTGGGAATTCGCCTCGATAAGTTTTCTGAGCGTAGTCAGTTTTTCCTTCGTCCTGCTTTTTTCCTGCTTTTTCCGCTGCTGCTCCCGGGGATCCGACGGCGGACTGTACATCGACCCGATGACCGCGCGGGCATCAAAGCCGCCGACCGTGCCGGCGGTTAAAAAAGGTTCCGCCAGAAACAGAAACGCCGCCGCCAAAAGAATTTTTTTCATTTTTTCAATTCCTCCGTTTTCCGGTAAATCTCCCGGATTTTCTCCGCCGTCAGCGGCGGCACCGGCACCGGCACCGTGCCGGATAAATAGAAACTTATCATCGTAGGCGTGCAACCGCAAATTTCCGCCGCGTAAATCAGTGTGGAATACAAGTTTTATCTGGACAGTATCACCGCCAGCAGTAGCGCAAGCTCGTAAATTGCAACTGACACCAGTATCAGCGTGATTAGGAACATCGTGAAACCGCAACCGATATAGAATCCGTATTGCAGGATATTCCTGCGCTCGAACTTCCACGGCTGAACCGCGTGCGGAACCGGATTCACGGCTCCGCAATCCGGGCAGGAAACAAACTGACCGGCGAATTCATCGCTGACCGCGTGGATCTTGCGGCATGAAGGACAGACAAGCGGCAGATATCCACTGACCACCGCACCCTTCCAGTTCGGCGGAAACGGATAGATCACGTTTCGGCGGCCGCATTCCGGGCAGCGGAAGTGCGCCGGCTCCACAGCCGGCACCGTCTGTCCGGAAATTTTGTGACAATGGCGGCAGAAAACTTCCGCATTTCGCGGTGCCAGCTCGGCCGGATTTATTTCCGCCGGCCGGTCGGTTTCAGAATAAAATCCCGGGATCCGGTAAACCGGTTTCTGCATGACGGTCTCCTTTATTTATTTTTTTTCGCTGACTTCCAGCGCTTCCAGCTTCCGCTGCCATTCGTGCTTTATGTCGCGGCCGGTTTTTACTTGCTACAAATTTGCTACAATATTACAAGCAGAAATAATAAAAAACGGCTAACTTTAATTAGCCGCTTTAAACTAAGAATTGGTACCGGAGATGGGACTTGAACCCATACATACAAAGTATACCAGATTTTGAGTCTAGCGCGTCTGCCATTCCGCCACTCCGGCCTGTATGCGCTTAAAATAGTTGTTCCGCTGTAAAAAATCAAATTCAGTTTTGAAACGCCGCGGTTTTTTCCCATACGGCGAAAGCGATTGCCGACTCCTGTTCATGGCTGATGCTCAGATGGATGTGCCCACCGCCGGACTCCCGGAAGAATTTCTCCGCCTTGCCGGTCAAGGTTACCTCCGGCCGCCCGTTTCGCGAATCAATGCTGATTTCATTCAGACTGCACCGAGCGCCTATTCCGGTGCCGAGCGCTTTGGCCACCGCCTCTTTCGCCGCCCATCTTCCCGCCAGTCTGCCGGCATCGGCGGTGAAACCGGATTCCGTTTCGGCGGGGGAGAGGAGTTTCAACAGGAATTTCTCCCCGCGGCGCTGCAGAATATCCTGAATCCGTTTCACCGATGCAATGTCGGTGCCGGTGCCGGCTATCATAATTGTATTTCTCCCGCGTTATCCGGTTTTATTTCGGTTTTCAGTTCCGCATCCTGCCGTTTCCGCTGCTCTATCCGCAGTTGTTCTCCGGTCTTGGAAAGTTCCGATTCCAGTTCGGAAATCCGCCTGCCGCTGTCTTGAAGCCGTTGTTCCACCGCCGATTTTTCCTGAATCAGATTATCGAGTTCGCGCTGATGCCTGGCCGCCAGTTCATCGTGAGCGTCATGCCGGATCTTTTCCGCCGCGTCCGCCAGCTGACTGCGCAGTTCCTGTTCCCGGGTCCGGGATTCCGCCCGCGTCTTTTCCAGTTCGGCGAGCAGTTCCGCCCGCTGTTTTTTCAATTCTTCCCGCAGGGCGGCGGCGGTTTCCTCCCCGCTTTTTTTATCGTTTTCCCGTTGCGATTTCACCGCATTAAGTTCCTGATCGTTTTCCGACAGCCGCTTGCGGAGGCTGTTCAATTCCGAATCGCGGTTTTTTACCGCCGCGTCCATCCGGCCGTTCAGATCCTGCAGTTCGGCGCCGCGCCGCTCGTCAAGCGCCCTCATTCCGGCCAGACTGTTTTCCAGTTTTTCCGAAGCGTTGCGGTCGGCTTTCCGCAATCCGGAATAAAGTCTGCAAGAATACCATACCGCCGTACCGGCGGTCAGCGCGAGTACCGCCGCCCATGCCGCGGCAATCCGCCGGAACCGGCGCGACAACCGTGTCCTTTCTCTTTCCGCATTTTCCAATCGGGCAGTTATTTTTTCAAATTCACTGTTTATCCGCGCGGCCATCTGGTCAAACGCCGGGCGCAGCACCGGTATATTCATCGTTTCTCCGCCGGCGGCAGGAGCATCGTCATCCGCTCTGCTCAATGCCACCTCGGGTTTCAGACCGTAATGCGCCGTCAGCACCTGTTCGATTTCCAGCGCATTTTTGCCGGCATTGCGCAACTCCGCGATTTCTTTCAGCGCCTCCAGCGATCTTTCGGTATAGTATCTGCGCTTGCCGCGGGTTTCGGTTTCCAAAAAATCCGCATACCGCACCAGCCAGTCCGCCACCGTGCTGCGGGCGATGCCCAGTTCGGCGGCGATGTCGCTGGTAAGATAATTTTTAACATTCATGATTCAGTTCTCCGTAATATTGTTCCGCGGCGCTTAACTCGGATATATCAGCACCGGTATTCCAGCGGCTGAAAAACGAATTGATTTCCGCGATATCCGCCGCAATTCTTTTTTTCAACGCCTCCGTTCCGGTGAATTTCATTTCCCCCCGTATCCGCCGCAACGGCATCACCCGCATCCGCTTCCCATACAGACTGCCGCTGAAATTCAGCAGATGCGCCTCGATGCGCCGTTCGTTTTCCGGCCGGTTGAAAGTCGGCGATATCCCGATGTTCACCGCCGCCGGTACCGGCTTTTCATTTTCAGCCGCCGCCAGAGCGGCATACACGCCGTCCGGCGGCAGTATTCCGTTTCCGATCCGGAGATTTGCCGTCGGACATTTCAGTATCTTCCCCGCATCCTGATAACCGCTTCCCACTTCTCCGCACAGATAGTAACGGTAGCCCAGCATGGCGGCGGCGGCATCCAGATTCCCCCCGGCGACCGCTTTTCTTACGGCGCTGGAACTTATTATTTCACCGTTTTCAGTGATTTCATCCACGGCGGCGAACCCGATGCCCCGGCGGGAACAGAAATCCCGGAGAAAACCGGTGTCTCCCGCGGCCCCGGCTCCGAATCTCCAGCGGCTGCCCACGCAGATGCCGCGGATCTCCAGGCTGTT
>JAZRUY010000008.1:0-4652 GCA_045598845.1 Victivallaceae bacterium | reverse complement strand
CTGGTGCCGCTGGCGCGCAGCGCCACAGGCGACATGGTGGTGCAGTACACCAAGGAGCCGTGTGAAAACCTCGGGCTGCTGAAAATGGACTTCCTCGGGCTGCGCACCCTGACCATTATCCGCAACGCGCTGGATATGATTTCCGAGTCGCGCGGGGTGAATCTGGACATCTCCAAAATTCCGCTGGACGACGCGAAAACCTTCGAAATGCTCCGCAGCGGTGATACTGCCGGAGTGTTCCAGCTTGAATCTTCCGGCATGCAGAACCTCTGCCGCAATTTCGGAGTGGAAACCATCGACCACATCAACGCACTGGTGGCGCTCTACCGTCCCGGTCCCATGGAGTTCATTCCGAATTACATCGCCTGCAAAAAAGGCACGGAAAAAATCATTTACGACCATCCCAAAATGGAGCAGTACCTCAGCGAGACTTACGGCATCATGATCTATCAGGAGCAGATCATGCAGGTGGTGCAGGCGCTGGCCGGCTACAGTCTGGGCGGCGCCGATATCCTCCGCCGGGCCATCGGCAAGAAAAAGGAAAAAGTGATGGCCGAGCAGCACGGTGTGTTCATCAAAGGCTGCGCCGAGCACAACAATATCTCCGCGGATGTCGCCGAGGCGATCTGGGAAAAAATCAAAAAATTCGCCGGTTACGGCTTCAACAAATCCCATTCCGCCGCCTACGGGCTGGTTTCGTACCAGACCGCCTATCTGAAAGCCAACTATCCGGTGGAATTCATGGCGGCGGTGCTGACCGGCGAAATCGAAAACTCCGACCGGGTGGCCTTCTTCATCGAGGAATGCCGCAGAATGGATATAAAGGTGCTGTCGCCGGATGTGAACCACTCCAATATCAATTTTTCGGTGGACGGCGGCAATATCCGCTTCGGTCTCAGCGCCATCAAGGGTGTCGGCGCCGCCGCCGCCGGCCGGATTATATCCGAGCGCCGGCAGAACGGCCCGTACCGGGATTTCATGGATTTCTGCGACCGCACCTCCGGTGCGCTCAACTCCCGCCTGATGGAGCAGATGATCCGGGCCGGCGCGCGGGACGGCATGGGGCTCCGCCGCCGGCAGCTGGTCGAGATGACCGACAGCGCCCTTGCGCTGGCGGCGGCGCATGCCCGCGACAAGGCGTCCGGCCAGAGTTCGATTTTCGACCTGCTCGGCGCCGGGGAGCAGCGGAATTCCTGCGGCCTTGAAATCCCCGCCGTTGAGGAATATCCGCTGGACGAACGGCTGAAGAACGAAAAGGATCTGCTCGGCTTCTATATCACCGCCCATCCTCTCGATCCCTACGATGAGCTTATCCGGGCGTTTTCCACCTGCGATGTTACCGGGTTCGGGCAGAAGAACGACAACGACCGGGTGCGGATGGCCGGAATGGTTTCCAAATATGAAACCAAATTTTCCAAAAAGAGCAACAAGCCGTTCGGCATTCTGAGTTTTGAAGACCGGTTCGGCATTCTGGAATGTATGCTTTACGGCAAAGTCATGGATGATCTGGCGGCGGACGGCATCGTGCTTGCCGAGCGGATGCCGGTGCTGGCGGAAATGCGGGTGAGCAAGCGGGGTGAGGACGAAAAGCCGCGGGCGGTTGTGGAGAAGATCATCCCGCTGCTGCGGGCCCGCGACACGATGACGGAGAGGATCCGTCTGCGGATTTACCCGGAAAAGTTTGACGCTTCGGCGCTGGCTTCGCTGGCTGATTTATGCCGGAAATATCCGGGCGGCACCGGCATTCTGCTCTGCATGCTGAGCGAAAAGGAGGAGGTAACCTACATCAGTTCGCGCGGTATCGGCGTTCAGCTCTGCGATGAATTTTTCAGCGGCCTGACCGCGCTGCTGGGCGAAAACTGCTACAGCCTGGAGGCGGTGAAATTCGACGCCTCCCCTGCCCGCGTCTGGCGTAAAAAAGACACCTCCGACTGATTCCCGTCCCCTCCCCCAGGTGCGGATTTTTCCGCAAAAAAAAGCGCGGCAAGTTCCGCGCTTTTTTTTGACTGTCCCGCCTTCTCAGCGTTCCGGTTCGATGCGGTCGAATCCGCACAGCGGCCGCAGCACTTCCGGCACGGTAACAGTGCCGTCATCCTGCTGGAAGTTCTCCATGATCGCGATCAGCACCCGGTCGGTCACCGCGGTGGCCGAGATGGTGTGCACGAAATCCCGGGTATCCCCGTCCTTGTAGCGGATGTTGAGCCGGCGGCTCTGGAACGAGGTGAGATTGGTGTTGCTGGTCACTTCGCGGTAGCCGTTGAATCCGGCGAACCAGGCTTCGATATCGTATTTCTTGTACCCCGGCGCGCCGAGGTCCCCCACGCAGACGTTGACCACATGGTAGGGGATGCCCAGCCGCTGCAGTATATATTCCTCGTTGGCCAGGCACATCTCGTGGTATTTCACCGAATCCTCCGGTTTGCAGAACACTATCTGCTCCACCTTATGGAACTGGTGCACCCGGAATATCCCCCTCGCCGCCTTGCCGTAACTGCCGGCCTCGGTGCGGAAGCACGGGGTCATGGCTGTGTACATCAGCGGCAGATCCGCGCCGTCGAGCACATCGTCGGCATGGTAGCCCACCAGCGTCTGCTCGCTGGTGCCGATCAGGGCGAGGTCCTCGCCCTGCAGATTGTAGGTCTGATCGGCGAAAAACGGCAGATAGCCGGTGCCGAAAAGCGTGCGTTCCTTGGCCATGCAGGGAGTCATGAACATGGTGAACCCGCGTTCGACCAGCACCCGCTGCACCCAGAAGTACAGCGACTGCGCCAGCATGGCGCCCTTCCCCTTCCAGTAGTAGAATCCGGCCTGCGCCACTTTGGCGCCGCGCTGTATGTCCAGAATACCGAGCAGTTCGCCCAGTTCCTGGTGGTCGCGCACCTTGAAGCCGAACTGCGGGATCGTCCCGACCTTGCGCAGCTCCAGATTGCCGGTGTCGTCCTTGCCGTCCGGCACATCCGGCGCCAGCATATTCGGCATGCGGATGATGATCTCCCGTATCCTGTTCTGGAGTTCCCCCAGCCGTTCCTCTTTGGCGGCCATCACCGTTTTCAGCTGTTTCACCTGTTCGCGCGCCGCCGGGTTGGCGCCGCACTCCTTGCTCAGCCGGTTGCGGTCGGCGCGCAGCTTTTCCGCTTCGGTGTTCAGCGCGCGGTATTCCGCGTCCATGGCCAGCAGTCCGTCGATATCCGCATCGTAGCCGCGGCGGGCGCAGTTGTCCTTCACCGCCCCGGCGTTTTCCCGGATGAATTTGATATCCAGCATTTCAGCACCCTTTCCTTAACTGTCCCGCGCTCAGAAACGCGGCATCGGGTAGTCCAGCATGAACCGGCGGACTTCCTCGCCCAGTTCGCGCAGGCCGCTCTCGTTGCCGATCATCGCCACGCCGCGCTCGATGAAATCCGCCACCCTGACCATTTCGGCCTCTTTCAGCCCGCGGGTGGTCACCGCCGGTGTCCCCACCCGGATGCCGCTGGTCACGAACGGCTTTTCCGGATCGAACGGGATCATGTTCTTGTTGCAGGTGATGTGCGCGATATCCAGCGCGTTGGCCACATCCTTGCCGGTGGCGTGCTTCGGGCGCAGGTCGATCAGCATCAGGTGGTTGTCGGTGCCGCCGGAAACGATCCGGCACCCGCGCTTCGCCAGCCCGGCCGCCAGTTTGGCGGCGTTGAGTCCCACCTGGTGCTGGTAGGCTTTGAATTTCGGCTTGAGCGCTTCACCGAAACACACCGCCTTGCCGGCTATCACATGTTCCAGCGGTCCGCCCTGCAGACCGGGGAACACCTTGGAATTGATGCTCTTGATATACTGCTCTTTGCAGAGGATCAGTCCGCCGCGCGGTCCGCGCAGCGTCTTGTGGGTGGTGGTGGTCACCACATCGCAGTACGGCACCGGGCTGGGATGTTCTCCCGCCGCCACCAGTCCGGCGATGTGCGCCATATCCGTGAAGAGAATCGCCCCGACTTGGTCGGCGATTTGCCGCAGCCGGGCGAAATCAATGATTCTGGGATAGGCGGAGGCGCCGGCCAGAATCATCTTCGGTTTGTTCTCCGTCGCCAGACGCTCGACTTCATCGTAGTCGATCATCTCGGTCCCGCGGCTGACGCCGTACGGCACGATATTGTAGAGTTTGCCGGAAAAGTTCATCGGATGGCCGTGCGACAGGTGTCCGCCGTGGTCCAGGCTCATCGACAGCACGGTGTCGCCGGGTTCGCAGAAAGTCATATACACCGCCTGATTGGCGGCGGAGCCGGAGTGAGGCTGCACATTGGCGGCCTCGGCGCCGAAAAGTTTCTTTACCCGCTCTATCGCCAGGCTCTCCATCTCGTCGATGAACTGGCAGCCGTTGTAATAACGCTTGCCGGAGTAGCCTTCCGCGTATTTGTTGGTCAGCACCGATCCCTGGGCGGAGCGCACCGCGCAGCTGGCGAAATTCTCGCTGGCGATAAGTTCGATGCCGTCGTTCTGGCGTTCCGCCTCGCGGTCGATTATGCCGGCGACCTCCGGGTCGGCCGTCCGCACCGCGGCGATATCATCGTAGCACAGCTGTTCCAGCCGGCTGAGCCGGCGCACATGGCGCGCTTCGCCGGAAAACGGAGTGGAAAGCCACTTGTCGATAACCGGCTTCATCGCCTCGGAATCCAGCAGAT
>JAZRUY010000007.1:0-12723 GCA_045598845.1 Victivallaceae bacterium | reverse complement strand
GGCTGAATCCCGCTGCCCGAAAACGTCCGGCGGCATGATTGCAACCCGGAATATCAGACTTTCAGTCAACGGGCGGACCGTGGATTTGCTAGTGTGCAGTGATTCTTCCTTGGGGCAAAATATGCCTTCTGTTATTCTTCTTCCTGCCGGAACGGAAAATATCACAGTTAAGTTGTCCGGCACTCCCGGCGATGGGGTTTCAATTAAGGACATCCGGCTGTTTTAATGAATATTGGCAGTGTTTTAGTCGGTAGTTTTGTTTTTTGTAAACCATGTTGAGTCGCGGTATATTATATCGTTTTTATTGCTTTTTATGTCTCGAAATTATTTTTTCCAAAAAAATCGTTCTGAATGAGGAATAGCGGCAAATGGTATTCAGCAGTTATGTCTTTCTGTTCTTTTTCCTGCCGGCCGCGCTGGCGTGCTATTACACCAGTCCGCGTAAGTGGAAGCATCTTGTTCTGACCCTGTTCAGTTATCTGTTTTACGGCTGGGCCAATCCGCGGTTCTGTCTGCTGATGCTGTTCAATACCGCCGTTGACTATACCAACGGCAGATTGATGGAACGTTATCCGGTTCGCCGCAGGTTGTTTGTTACCGTCTCGATTGTCTGCGATCTGGCGATTCTCGGATTCTTCAAGTATTTCAATTTCGGCATCGACAATTACAACGCAATCATTGCGGCGGTCGGTTTGCCGGAATGGCAGTATTCCGGATTCTTCCGGGTGGTGCTGCCGCTTGGAATCTCGTTCTATACTTTTCAGTCGATGAGCTATGTTATCGATGTGTACCGCGGCGATGCCAAGGTGGTGCGCAATTTCATCGATTACGCTTGTTATGTGTCGATGTTCCCGCAACTGGTGGCTGGTCCGATTATCCGTTTTCAGGAGGTTGCCGATCAGCTCAATACCAGAACGCATACATTGGAAAAATTCACCCGCGGCATCGCTTTCTTCATGCTGGGCATGGGCAAGAAGATTCTGCTTGCCAATCCCTGCGGCAAGATCGCGGATACCGCTTTCGGGGCAGGGGTGCTGGATACTCTGGACTCCTGGTACGGCGCCGTTGCTTACTCTTTTCAGATCTACTTTGATTTTTCCGGTTATTCCGATATGGCCATCGGTCTCGGTCTGATGCTGGGTTTCGTGTTCGCCAAAAATTTTGATTCCCCGTATAAATCTCTTTCCATCACTGATTTCTGGCGGAGGTGGCATATTTCTCTCAGCACCTGGCTCAAGGATTATCTTTATATTCCGCTGGGCGGAAACCGCAAAGGCAACGCGCGTACCTACATAAACCTTTCTCTGGTGATGCTGCTGGGCGGGCTTTGGCACGGCGCCAGCTGGAATTTCCTGATCTGGGGCGGTATTCACGGCGGTTATCTCGCTTTTGAGCGCAGTATGGGGCGCGAGAGCATATATCACCGTTTGCCGAAATTAGTGCAGACGGTCATAACCTTTTTCATTGTGGTGATCGCCTGGGTGTTTTTCCGCGCCGACACTTTACCGGATGCCTGGCGCTATCTGTGCGGAATGTTCGGTTGCGCCGGTGCGGCCGCCGCTTCCGGCAGCATTGCCCGCGGGCTGATTTACAATCCCTATTATCTGGCCAATTTTCTGCTTGCCGCCGGTGTCATCTGGCTGCTGCCGCAGAGCTGGGATTTCACCCGCAGGCTGAATTGGCGGAAGTTGCTCTGGTGTGTGCTGGTCTTTCTGACCGCTCTGGTGGCGCTGACCACCCAGAGTTACAATCCTTTCATCTACTTTATCTTCTGAGCGAGGTTTTATTATGAGCGATGCCAAGAGTAAAAGACTCTCCCGCGAGGAGATCGCCAATATCGAGATCGGTCATACCGAAGTCAGCCGCGCGCGGCAGTGGGCGCTTACTCTGTTTTTTCTGTCGCTTATCACGGTTTATCCGGTTTGCCAGTTCTGTACCCGGCCGCCGTTTGCCGAGTGGCGCGATGCCGGTACGGCGCAGGCCAGTATCAAGGCCTATGAAACCGCCGTTGAAGACGCTTCTTTGCTCCGGCAGTGGTTGCTTGCTCCCGCCCAGCGGTTACTTACTTCGGTTTGCCGTACCGGCAATGAAAAAGTGATTTTAGGTCATGACGGCTGGCTGTTTTTCTCCGGCGATTGCGAATATCTGCTCAATCCGGGGTTTATGATGCCGGGGCGCATGCATAAACGGCTGCTCTCCGGTGTCGAACCTGATCCGGTTGCCGCTGTACTGGATTTCAACCGGCAGTTGCGGGAGCGCGGCATTCAGTTGATTTTACTGCCGGTACCGGTCAAGCCGATGATTTATCCGGATAAACTTTCAGGCTCCGTTGCGCCGCTGCATAATCCGGACTGGCGGATGTTCTGCGAGAAGGTGGAGGCGGACGGAGTGAAAGTGGTGAAACTCGCGGATACTTTTGCTTCTATGCGCGTTTCCGGCGAAGAGCCATATTTGAAAACCGATACTCACTGGACTCCCGCCGGTATGCGGAGAGCCGCTGAAGTTACCTCTGAACTGCTTGATCCGGCTGATAATTCCGCTATGGTTTCTGTCCCTGCCGTGCGGACCAATCTGGGCGATATCGCGGTAATGCTGAAATTGCCGGACTGCGAAAAGTATTTTCCCGCGGAAACGGTGAAAACGGAAATGTATGACATTGTATTCGACCGCAATTCCGATGTCCTGCTTATGGGAGACAGTTTTACCAATATTTACTCGCTGGAAGCGATGAAATGGGGAATCCGCGCCGGATTTGCCGAAACCCTGTCCGCCTGTATCGGAAGGCCGGTGGATGTGATTGCGCGCAATGATGCCGGCGCATTTGCCACCCGGCAGATTCTTGCCGGTGAACTGCGCCGCGGCCGCGACAGGCTGGCCGGCAAACGTTTTGTGGTATGGGAATTCGCCGTACGGGAATTGGCCAACGGCGACTGGAAAATCCTGGATATGACACCCGGGGAGCCGGCCGGCGGTGATTTTATCACTGTGGAACATCCGCGCGAGGTTACCGGCGAGGTGCTGGCGGTCTCATCTGTCCCGCGGCCTGGCTCCGCCCCGTACAAGGACCATGTGATGAGCGTGCATCTGGCGGATATCAACGGCGGCGGGGAACAGGCTTTGGTTTATATGGTCAGTATGCGCGATGATGTATGGACGGATGCCGCCGGCTTGCGCTCCGGCGATAAAGTTAAATTGCGTTTATTGCCGTGGAGCGGATGTGAAGCGGAGTTCGGCAGCTGGAGCCGCAGCGAATTCGATGATGACGGGCTGTTGCTCGCCGAGCCGTGTTTCGGGAAAATTATTCCTTGAATTTTATTGTGACTATAACATCGGGAGCGAAAAATGTTTAACATTAAAAGAGTATTGCTGTTCGGGACGGCGGTTTTGACTGCCGGGGCGGTTTTTGCGGCGGATGCGAAAGATGCCGCCGCCGCCGCTTTGGCTGAAGTTGAATCCGGCACGATCACCTTTAAAAGCGATGACGGAATGATGTATTCCCGCAATGAATTGGAGCATCTCTCCCGCGGCCCGCTGGCCGGAGGCGCGGTCGCCGCCGCGGCGAAAAACCGTAAGAATTCCGACCCGGTTGCGGCTTTGGCTGATTTCAATTCACAGCTGAAAGAACTTGGTATCCGGTTGATTGTGCTGCCGGTTCCGCCTAAATGCGCGGTGTATCCGCTGCCGGGAATGCAGCCCGGTGATGCCATGGTTTATTTGAAACCTTTCTATGCCGAATTGGAGCAGGCCGGTATCGAAGTGCTGGATGTTTCCGATGCGTTTATTGCCTCCGGTGAGCCGGTGTATTGCCGTACCGATGCCCACTGGAGTCCGGCCGGCATTGCCGTCGCCGCAAAATTGACGGCTGATAAAACCGGGTTGCGCGGCGATGCCGGATATCAGGTCGCCGGCACGGATATTACGGTTTCCGGCGATTTGGCCAAGTCACTGAACAGCGCGGCGCCGGAAACGGAAACTTTGCGTCTGCGTATGGTGGACGGCGGGATATTCTCCGAATCCAGTCCGGTATTGGTATTGGGGGACAGTCATACTTTGTTTCTTTCCGCCGGCGGTGATATGCTGGCGGAAAAATCCGGCTTCTGCGAGCAGTTGGCGGTTGCGCTCGGCATGCCGGTGGAGCGCATCGGCGTGAAAGGTTCCGCCGCCACCGCAGTGCGGGTGAATCTGTACCGCAAGGCGGTGAAGTCGCCGGAGTGGCTGAAGAATAAAAAATGTGTGATATATTGTTTTACCTGCCGTGAATTTACCGAATCTTCTTCCGGATGGGCTCAGGTGCCGGTGCTGAAAAAATAATTGTCTGCCTGTCTTAAAGATTCGGTTACGGCGTCAGTCGCGCGTCCGCTAAGTAAAATCGGTTATGCCGCGCGGCACCGGCGGGATGGATTTATCTTTGTCTGTTTGCAGTAATGGAGTAAAAACCGCATACGGCGGCCTTGCCGGCGGAATCATAATTCTTCTGAATATTGAAAAACGCTTGTTCCGGCATACTCGGTTTGTCCCGATGCCGGGCGTTTTTTTTCGCGAAAAAACGGATGAATGCGGTTGCTGATGATAGTTTTTCCCGGTTTGCGGAATATATTCCGATAGAAGATCATCAGCGGAAAAAGGTTTTTCACTGATTTTGGTAAAAAATAAGGAGCGGAATATGAAAAAAAAGTCAACCGCGTTTTTGGATCCGTCCCGTACTCTGGTCGCCGCTTTCACCGATGAACTGGTGAAAGGGGATTATGCGCGCAGCCGCTCCGGAGCAGTTTCTTTCTCTCATTTGATGGTTGTTGTGCCGACTGCGCAGAGCGGCCGGCGGCTGCGGTTGGAACTGGCGGACCGTTTCGAGGGGAGAGGTGTTCTTCCGCCGCTGATTGTACAACCGAAAAATCTGCTGTGTCCGGCCGAAGATCTCAATCCTGAAGGTTCACCGCTGATGCTGCAGGCGTTTTGGCTGGAGTTCGTAGCCGATTGTAGCGGTGAGTTGAAAAAAATGACGCATCTTTTCCCTGCCGGTACAGATTTCGGCAACCGTTCCGCCATGCTGGGATTTTTTGATCAGTTGGCTTCCATTTGGAATATTCTCGGCCGCCGCGGTTTATTGATGCGCGAAGTCCCTGAACAGGGAGGCGAAGTGCTGGAGCAGGCCGCGGGGGATGAAGCGGAGCGTTGGAATGAATTGGCGGTTTTGGAACAATCTTTTTTCAAACGCCTGGAATCGGCCGGGATCAGCCATCCGGCGCAGCGGATTCATGCCGCGGCTGAAAAGGCGGCTCCTCCGCCGGAAGGAATTGAAACCGTATTGCTGCCGGCGCTCAGTGATGCGCTGCCGGCGGTGTATGATGTGCTGGAAAAATGGAGCGAAGATATTGAAATAAAAGTACTGTTGCATGCGGACGGCGGGGAGGCGGATAAATTCGATGCATGGGGACGGCCGTTGATTGAACAATGGACAGGGGAAAAACGCCCCGACTTGTCCGGCAAGTTGCGTGATGAAGATATCATAGTCGCTGACACCGACCGCGAGTTGGGAATGATGGCCGCTGAGAATTTTCCGCTTCCGGCATCAGGGTTGGAGCCGCCGGCGCTGGGACTTGCCGATGCCGGAATATATGTCGAACTTGAATCTGCTTTTCTTAACCGCGGCATTGTCCTGAGCAATCCTGAACGTTACCGGCTGTCGGTGTCATCGCTCGGGCGGCTGTCCGGATTGCTTCTGGACTGGTGGGAAGCTGTCCGCGGCGGCATTCCCGTTCCGTGGAAGGTTTTTTCCGCCTTGCTGCGTTCTTCCGATGTGATGAACGCGGTACTCGAAAATGCTCCCGCCGGTACGGACCGCGCGGCGGTGTTGGCGCAGGCTGACGATTATCAGCGCCGTAACATTCCTGCGGCGGTACCGTCTGAATTCGGAGCCGGTGATTCCGCTCTGCGGTTTGTTTCCTCCGTGCTTAAAGAGCATTTGTCCGGCGGCTCTGCGGATGCCTGCTCTTTTTTGCGGTCGGCTCTGAAATGGATTTTCAGCGTCAGAACGGTCGGAAGCCGGACTGCGGAGGACCGCGAGTTCGCCGCCGCCGCGGATATGCTGGGCACTGTTATGCGCGAACTGGATGAAGTGATGGCGAAATTGCCTGCTGTCGCCGCGGATGTTTTCGCACTGCTGCTGCGCCGGTCCATGGATAATACCGGTTATCAGCTTGAAGATGATGACCGTGATTGCCATACCGACGGCTGGCTGGAACTGGTGTGGACTCCCCGTTCCAGAATAATTCTGGCCGGAATGCATGAGGGGGCTGTGCCGGAAACTGTTACCGGGCATGATTTTCTGCCTGAATCGCTGCGCCGGCATCTCGGCCTGGGCTCCAATGAGCAGCGGCTGGCGCGCGATACTTTTCTGCTGAGCGAGATGCTGCGGGCGAGAAATCCCGGTGATGTCGCCGCATATGTGTCAGGCGCCGATGATGCCGGTGATATTCACCGCCCGTCGCGGTTGCTGTTTCTTTGCTCTCCGAAAGATTTGCCCCGCAGGGCTGAGCAACTTTTCGGCGGGGCCGCCGAACCGTCCAAGGGATATGTGAGATATATCGCCGATGGCTGGAAACTGAAACTGCCGTCTGTGGAAAACGTGACAATACCGGAGCATCTCAGCGCCTCCGCGATAGACAGCTATTTGAAAAGTCCGTTCTGTTACTATCTCAATTACATTCTGGGTATGAATCCGGTGGAGGAACGTCAGGAATTCGGATTTGATGACATCGGTACTTTTGTGCATAAAGTGCTGGAAACCTACGCCGGTGAACAGATGGCAAAAACCGCCGGAGGCGGGAAGCAAATAGCGGAAGCGGCGGAAATAAGGGCATCACTGGAACGGATCGCCGAAGCGGAGATTCGGCGGCATATCCCTTGCTCGGCCGGATTGCGGATGCAGCTTGAGGCGATGAAACGGCGTCTGGCCGACAGTGCTGAATTGCAGGCAGGATGGGCTGCCGACGGCTGGGAAATTTACGGCGCCGAGTACAAATTGGGTGAAATGTACGGACGGACGGTTAAACCGTTTAACGGGCTCGACCTTACTTTGCACGGCTCGGTTGACCGTATTGACCGGCGTAAAACCGCGGACGGCGGCTGGGAGTATCGGATTATCGATTATAAAACTTGGGATAAGTGCAGTATAACTCACCTTTTCGCCGGCGGCGGAGACGCGCTGGAATTCGCCGAAACCCGCGGTTTGCCGGTGGTCTGTCCGACGCGTGGCGACAAGCGCTTTATCAGCGTGCAGTTGCCGCTGTACCGGAGAGCATTGGAACTTCTTGAGCCGGAGCGTTTCGGCGGCCGTATTGTTGACACCTGCTATTTGGTACTGGGAAAAAATTCCGGCGAAATAAAGGCTTGGGGCGGTGATTATCTGCGGGATTTTTATGATGCCGCTGTTAAAACCGCCGCTATCGCCGCCCGGCAGATGACCGTTGAAAAATTGTTCTGGCCGGTAGGAATGCTTCGTGAACTGGAATTTGTTCATGCTCCGCTTTTCATGAACGGGTGTGATGAGCGTGAATTGCCGGCGGAATGGCTTGACGACCAATTGCGGCGGTTGGAAAAAGTTCAGGCTGATTTTCATGCTGTGCCGCATGGAGATGCCGGAAAATAATTCATTCAACTGAAGAGAGCCTGATACTTTAATTGCAACATTCATTTAAGGAGAGAATATCTACCATGGAATTTGTGAAAAATCTGGTGATGTGCGCTTCTGCCGGTACCGGTAAAACTTTTTCGCTGGCGACCCGTTTTATTCAGCTGATGCTGATGAAACGCCGTGCCGCCGCGGACAGCGGTGTCAAACCGGCCGGTAATCTGCTTGGCGATATGATGGCGCTGACTTTTTCCCGGGCTGCGATGGCGGAAATTTACAATAAACTGCTCGAACGCTTGCTTAAGGCGGCGGCGAATGAAGATAAATGCGCCGAAGAAAGAAATTTGCTCGGAGACGACTCGCTTACCCGCGATGATTTTAGGGAACTGCTGCGCGAAGTGATTGACGGGCAGTATGCCGGCAATATTTCCACTCTGGACGGGTTTATTTTGCGGTTGATACGCACATTTCCCAAGGAATGCGGCTTCATGAAACCGGTGGAAATGCTGGACGGCAGGAATGAAAAGGAATTGATTCTTTCCGTTTATGACGCCATGCTGAACGGCGATGACGCGGAGGTCCGTGAGCTGATTGCGGCTGCCTGCGGCGGCGATAACAGCCGGATGTTCCGGAATATGCTGGCATTGTGGCTGGAAAGTGCTGACGGGGGGGAGGGCTGGCGCGAGTTTGCGTTGCAGCACCCGGAAAGCCGTTCCTGGACGGTTGACAGCATGGCGAAATCGATGGGAGTGCGCGCTGATGCCGACTGGAAGAATTGGCTGTACGGCGGCGTCCGGGAAAAAGAATCCGAAGTGATTTCCCGCGGATTAAATTCCGCATGTGAATCATTCGGAAAATCTCTCCGGGAAATCGGAGTGAAATTCGCCAATGAATATTTGAAGTATTCCGGCGATAAATCACCGCTGGACGGCAGCACGACGGTATATGAGCTGATCAATGCCTTGGCGGTAAATCCTGATGCCGACTCGTTCACGCATATTAAAAAAAACAAAAACGGACCGGTGGAGGAAATTCTGCGGTTGCCATCCGGGTTGGCTGCGGCGGTGTCGCATGATGTGCATCGGATGCTCGGGGTGTATTTCGGTATGAAACTTTCGGTTATTCATGCCAAACTGCAATTGGCATTCAAGTTCGAGGATATTTACTCGCGTCAGGTGCGCGCCGAGGGCAGACTGACCTTTGCTGATTTGCCGCGGGTGATCGCCGCCGGCCGCCGGTCCGGTCTGGATGAACATCTTACCAATCTTGAATACCGGATCGACTCCGAACTCAATCACTGGGCCCTGGACGAATTTCAGGATACCAGCGAATCTCAATGGGCATGTCTGGAAAATCTGCTGAACGAGGCCTGGCAGAATGATGAGAAAAGCGCGGTGGTGGTCGGTGACGGCAAGCAGGCCATTTATGCCTGGCGCGGCGGGTCCGACAAGCCTTTCGAAGCCGTGCTCGCCGCGGCCGAAGCCGGGGATGCCGGCGGCTGGAAAAAGGCGAATCTCGTCAAATCCTACCGTTACGGTAAAAACACCTGCGAACTGGTCAACCGTGTATTCGGCGGATTCAGCAGTAATGAGAAACTTTTCATTAAACTGCTTGATATTTGCCCTAAGGCGCAATTGGATCTCGCTATGGAAAAATGGAAGTCCGGCTGGATGGAACATCAAAGCGGCGATCAAACGGAAAACGGCAGCGATTTCGTGCAGGTTATCAATGCTCCGGTTTCCGGTGATACCGGTGATACGGATGACATGGAGAGAATTTCCCCGACCGATGCGGCGCTGATGGGGTCCGCCGCTGAATATCTCCAACCGCTTTGGCAGGCCCATGAGAAGGTTTCGTCAAACGAAACGGTGGCGGTGCTGGTCCGTACTAACACCCAGGGGATAAGAATGGCTAAATACCTGCGTAAAAACGGTTTGCCAGCCGTGTGGGAAGGTGAAAGCAATGTGGCTGATGTGCCGCTGGTTTTTGCGGTGCTGCAGTTGCTGCACCTTGCCGGACATCCGCAGGATACTTTCTCCGGCTGGACGGTGGAGTTGCTGCATCTGGCTGACTGCCTGCTGCCGGATTGCGCCGGAGACTGTCGAATATATCCGGAGCAAAAACTGCGGAAAATATCCGAAGATTTGTCGGTTCAGCTTGCCCGTCGCGGACTTGCCCGCACTTTGCGCGGAATTGTTGAGGCGGTTCATAAAAACGGTCCAGGACTCGATACCTTGTCCGTCAAGCGTCTGGATGATCTGGTGCGCGCCGCGGTGGAATATGAGAGTATTGCCGCCGATGCCGGAATTGACGGATTCCGGCGTTATGTGGAGAACACTACCGGCCGCGAAATCGTCAACAGCCCGGCTGTTATCCGGATTCTCAGCATTCACCGCTCCAAGGGACTGACTTTCGACCATGTGGTGGTACCGGTGCGAGAGGACGGCCGGGCCGGTAATAATATCTGCAAGGGGCGTTCGGATAAATTTTGCGGTGACGGCTGGGTTTTTGACGGCTCATCCAAAAATGTCATGAAACTGTCTGCTCCTCTCATCGGACAGGCGGAAGCCGGCAACGGAAAAATGCTGTTGGAATCGATGCATGCCTGGTATGTGGCATTTACCCGCGGGCGCAGATCTCTGGCGGTTATACTGCCGTTGCCGGAAAAGGAATCAACCGGTTTGTTTTTCCGTGATATCGTGCGCATGAATCTGGGCAAAAACTGCGGATTGCCGGATAACGTTGTTTTCCGGCTTGGAAACGAACCGGAATTTCTGCCGCCGGGAAATTGTCAGGAGGAGAAGAAAACGAAAACTGAAAAGTGGAATTTCACAGCTTCACGTTCGGTATGGCGGCGTTCAACTCCTTCCGCTTCCGCTTCGCATACCGCGCCTGCCGGCGGCGGAATAATGCCGGTGAATATCTTCGATGCCGCTTACGGTTCTGCGGCGGAGCAGGGAACGGATGAACATGAGGCGTTGAGCCGCATCGAGTGGATAGCGCCGGAGGCGCCGGCGGACGTGCGTCAGCGCGGCATTCTTGATTCCCCGTGGAGGTCGGCTTTTGTCAAGCCGTCGCCGTCGGCGGAAGTATGGCGTGAGCAGAATTATGAACTGGCATCCGGCGGCGAATGGCAGACCGGGCAGTTCGACCGGGTGGTTTTTGACGGAGGGAAGGCGGTGATTTACGATTTCAAGACCAACCGCCGCCGCGATGGCGAGAGTATTGCGGATTTTGAACGGCGGATGGCGGAAACCTATGCCGGGCAGATGGCGGCTTACCGCCGGGCGCTTCATTGTCTGACCGGCATCGGTGATACGGATATATCCTCGGTGCTGCTGTTGCGGAGTTCCGGTACCGCGGTTGAAGTAAAACCGTAACCGTCGGATTGCCGCCGCCGTTCCGCCGTCTGCTTGACAGCGCTCCGGAACGGCATTACCTTTATTCATTTCAAGTCTCAGATTCGCTGTCGGGAGTATAAAATGGCCTATACCACCAGTTTGTCTTTGCTGGAAAAACTCCGGCAGGGGGATACGGTGTCTCAGGAGGAGTTCTTTCTCCGTTACGAACCTTTCGTGCGCGGGGTGGCCGCCACGATGAGGCTTTCCGGCGACGAGAGCGATGAACTGGTGTCGCAGACCATGCTGGCGGCGCTGGGCGAAAACGGTATTCTGCGCTACCGGCCGGAAAACGGTTGTTTCCGCGGTTATCTGTACGGAATTATAAAACACAAGATCAGCGATATCGTAAAAAAGAGAACTGATACCTGCGAATACGATGACCGGCTGTTCGGCGAGGACAGTTTCGCGGAATGTTTCAACCGCGAGTATGATAAGTACATTCTGGCTTTGATGCTGGATGAACTGCGCCGCAAAGTGGAAACCGCCACTTTTGACGCCTTTCAGTTAACGGAACTTTCCGGCTATTCTCCGGCTGCCGCCGCGCGGGCTTTGGATATGACGGTCGGTTCGGTATACGCTGCGCGCAGCCGTTGTCTGTCGCATCTCAGAACCATAGGCGACCGGATGCGGAAAGATGATCCTGAATTGCGTTTGTGAACAATGTTCTCCGGAATAAATACTGAGTTTTCACCCGGTGATAAAATTTCCGGGTATGTTGTGATTGCGGTTGCCGGCCGGGGCGGGTTCGGAGAAATTCTGCTGGTCCGCGATGTGACCGGGGAAACTTATGCGTTGAAAGTCGTGGATTGCGGCGGCGACCGCGAATTGGCCGGTATCGCCGCGCTGCGCAGGATTCCCGTCTGCGCCAGTCTGGTGGCGGTTCACGGCGCCGGTAAACTGCCTGACGGGCGGTTGTATTATCTGATGGACCCGGCCGATAATCTTGCCGCCGCGCCGGAATATCTGCCCGACACTCTCGCCAACCGGATGCTGCGTTTCGGCCGCATTACAGCGGATGATATGCTGCGGATTTTGCGGAAACTGCTGACCGGACTTGAAATATTGCATGCCGCCGGATTGGCTCACGGCGATATCAAGCCTGAAAATATCATTTTCCGCAAGGGCGAACCGATGCTGGCGGATTTCGGATTGCTTTCTCCTGCTGAAAACAATGTTCCCGCCAGCGGGTCTCCCGGGTTTATGCCGCCGGAATGCGGCGGCAGCGATCTTACTCCGGATGCGGTGCGCCGCGGCGATCTTTATGCGCTGGGAAAAACGCTGTATTGCGCCTGGACAGGTTGTTCGCCGGCCGAATATTCAGTTATACCGGCGGAAATTCCGCTGGATGAAATCCGGCCGGTACGCAGTCTGTATATCAAGGCCTGTTCTGATACTCCCGCTTTTCGCTTCCGCACCGTCGCGGATTTTTCCGCCGCGGCTGAAAAATCGGTCCGTATGCTGGGAAAACATGAGTCCGGGAAAAATCCTTTTGCGGTGATTGTTTTTTCTTTTCTGCTCGTTGCCCTTCTTTCCTGTTCTGTCTGGCTGTGTCTGCGAGGTTGTTCATCTTCCGCGGTTAGATCGTCCGCCGTTCCGCTTGTTAAGGAGAAAGCGGACGGAAGCGCGTCATCGCCGGAGCCGGGGCGGATTGCCGCGGCGGCGGCTGAATCCCGTCAGATTCCGGTTTCGTCC
>JAZRUY010000006.1:0-7798 GCA_045598845.1 Victivallaceae bacterium | reverse complement strand
GCCAGTTCCGACACCAGTTTGCGGTCCAGGTTTTCCATTCCCTTGAAGGCCTGCATCACCGTCCCCATATTGGCATCCGGATTTTCCGCTATCACTTTGGCGATAACCGAACGGATCTCATCCTCCCCCATGCTCTTCGGCAGTTCCGGTGCCAGAATATCCAGCAGCGCGGCGCAAATTTCAGCCTGCTGTTCCTCGGTAACGGCCAAATCATCCCGCCCGGCGGCCCGGTACTCCTGCGCCGACTTATCCCGGTCGCTCTTCATCTTACTCACCGTCTTATGCTGTATCAGCGCAGTGATTTCACCCTTGGAGCGCAGATCAATCTGCCGGGTCTTAAGTTCCGCCAGCACCTCCCGCGCGGCGGAATTCTCCTCCGCCGAACCGGAAAACCGCTGTTTCTTCATCACTTCGATAATCATCTTCTGCACATCGATCATATTTTACCCCTCCGACGATTATTTTTACCAGCCTTAAGTACTTGCCAACTGCCGTTATACCAGATTATCGGCCCGGCTCCGCAAGTTTTCCGACCGCGAAGACGCATCCGGCATAAAATATCCGGGGGACGAATTCTCCGGGATGCTGATCATAGTATTCCCGGTTTTCCGCAAACAATGCTTCCCGCTTGTCGAAAGGTTCATCCAGCACCCGGATTCTGATTTCGTGAATTTTTTCCGGATCCAGTCCGTCTGCCAGATGCATCAGCACCAGACGGTGGTAGCGGCTGTAGCCGTCGAACATCACCCGCTTCACCGGAGCGCAGCCGTCCACGGAATATTCCACTGTTCCGCAACTCGGCCCGAAAAGCGAATACAGAGCCGCCTTGCTGCCCTGGAAACGGAACACGATCTCCGCTCCGGGGCGGAAACTGAAGAACGGATTGAAACGGTTGAGAAAACCGGATGTCACCGGGTCATCGGCCGGATCCCGGCGGAAATCTCCGGAAAGAACGATGCGGGAATCATCCACCGGCACCGAAACGACCGTTTCCAGACAATTTTTCAGGATCGGAGCCGGCAACGCATGGGGGCCGGGTGCACCGCCGGCCGCCATGATAACCGGCCAGGAACGCTCCAGCGCAGCCTCGTAGATGACATGCCCGGTATCAAGGTGCGGATGAACACCGTCGCCGGCAAAAGGTATCCTGCCGTCGGCATTGACGGGAATGCCGTTGCCGGCGCCCTCGCCGGACTTCAAATTCAGCGAATCACCGGCCACGACACTCATTTCGTCTTTGGACGACTTCATGACCAGCTTGTCTTCGGCGACCAGCCGCAGCACCTCCTTGGAGAAATCCACGGACGGGATGCCGTAGTAGTCCGCCAGATGCTCCATGATGTTGACCTCCCGCTTCTGCTTCGCGCCGTAACCGGTATTGACCCAGTCGCGGTCCACCACGGTATAGACGAACATAATATCGCACGACGGGTCGGATTTCCAGATCTGGCGGACGATGCCTTCCATGGAGCGGGTGATCGGATACGGTCCGCGCCTCCAGTCGTTGACGGCGAATTCAACCAGCACCAGATCCGGCTTGCCGGAAATCACATCATGTCCGGCCCGGAAGGCCCCCAGTTCGGAATCCGTACCGCCGATAGCGGCATGTACCGACTTTATCTTCGTGTCAGGATACATCCGCTGCAGGTAATCGGCGCTGAACACCCGGTATCCATCCTGTTCGGTGATGCTGCCGCCGAAATAAGCGATGGTAACCTCAGGCGCCCTGCGCTTCAGTTTGCCGAAGAAATTCGGCAGACCGGCGCGGGGAACGACCTCGGTAATCGGACGGTCCTCCAGTTTGTCCAAATCGAAATCGTCCGGCAGTTTCCCAGGAGAAATCACCCCGGCAGAAAGAACAGACGATACTGTCAGCATAGACACCCCCGCAATCAGTCCGCATATCTTTTTTGAAATCGTACTCATTTTCAGTATCTCCTTACAGGTTACAGGCGAAACAGCGGAATACTTTCCGCTCCGTCAAGTCAGTTTCCGCAGACTACTGCTTATTGAGGATAATATAGCCCGTAATAACCGGTACGCAGTTGCGATTTGAAAAAAAAAGCGGAAAATATTATGTTTTAGCGGAAATAACGCGCGGGGCGGCGGAAATACTTTCGTTTTAACCTAATCAAGGAATGCGGATCATGATTTATTTCTTCACTGACGACCATTTCCGGACTTCGCCGGGACGGGTGCTGCTTGAAGCACTGCCGGAACGGCTGCGCCGCCGCATAGTCTTCGCGGAAAACGACTTCACGCTGCTGGAATCGGGAGCATGGCTGCGAGACTGCGAACTGCTGATGCTGAATATGATCGGCGGCACCTGCGGCAATCCGCATGCCGGCACAGGCGCGGAAAAGGCGGTGCGGCAATGGTACGGCAACGGCGGCTCTTTTCTGCTGTTCCACGGTTCAAGCGCGGCATTCTGGCAGTGGGACTGGTGGAGGAAGGCATCCGGTTACCGCTGGGTGCGGCCCGGTGATCCTGACGGAGTGGAAAGTTCCGTGCATCCGATGCGGCCGTATGCGGTGGAGTTGTGCAAGTGCCGCCACCCGCTGACCGGAAAACTGAAACCGTTCCGGCTGCCGAAAGACGAAATCTACACCGCCCTGGAGCAGACCGCGCCCGGCACGGTGCTGATGCAGACCCGGCTGCGCGAGGGCACCTGGCCGCAGTGCATGGAAACCTTAACTCCGTCCGGCGGGCGCATTCTGGCGTTCCTGCCGGGGCATGCGCCGAAGGCGGTGCGCAATACGGCGCTGGTGCGCGACGCGGTGATTCTGATCGACTATTTACTCAATCAGCAGGGCAGACAATCCTGATGTCAGCCGCGTAAAATCCGGACCGCTCTGCCGTTTCCGGAAATATCCGGCGGATTGTCCGCCGCGGAACCGCTCAGAGTGATATTGCAGACCGGATATTCGATATCCGAAGTGCACGGCAGCCGGAAAAGATTTATTTTCACACCGGGACGGAGGTCGCAGCCGCACAGCCGGATATCGTCCGCGGGACTGGCGCCGAGAATAAGATAAGCAATATCCGCCCGCTGCAGCACCCGGTCGAGCACGATGCCGCGCTGCACCGGCAATTCCGCCCCCGGATATACGCTGTGCGACCAGTCGTCATCATCGAAATGCAGGCAGAAAGCCGCCGTACGGCGTTTGCGTAATTCTATATTGCGGAAAGTTATGTTACGGCAGCCGCAGCGGTAGCCGGTTCCGGGTATCGCGGCCCAGCGGATGCCGTCAAGTTCTTCGACTCCGGAAGTATGCTCAGGACGGGTAACGGAGACGCGGGTCGAACCGTCGGTACTCATCAGCGCCCGGTACAGCCGCCCGCCGCTTACCGCCGTATCCGAATTACGGATAACCATGCCCGGACGCCAGTCGCACCATGCCCCGGCCAGCATCCGGCAGAAGAATCCGGTAGTGGAATCCGCTTCCAGATCGACGCAGTTTTCAATCAGACCGTCCGAAATATCGCCGGGCATGGGAGTCGAGATCGCATAATCGTGCGCATTGAGCGCGATAGGATCGTCATAAGTGCGGAATTTCGCATCGCGGATGACAAACCCGCAACCGCACCCCAGATGCACACCGTCCTTGCGGCCTTCGATATGCAGTTTTTCCACCGACAGATTCTTGAAGTCGCACACCTGCACGCAGAAGGACTGTTCCGTCAAATCCGTACAGGTCAGCGCGGATATTTCAAGATTTTCCACATGGAAAAACGCCAGCTGGGCGCAGATGCCGGGAATGACCGGAGTATGCCAGTCTGTATCGGTTCCGGCGCACATCAGATGCATCCCGCGGACGGCGATGCCGCGGTCGGTTTCACCGGAAAGCAGTCCGCGGTTGATCAGCAGCGGCCATGCCTTGCCGTCAGGCCGGCGGCGAATGATGACTCCGGAAGCGAATTCCAGCACCGTGCCGCCGCCGATGACCAGCATGCCGGTTATATCATAAACGCCGGGAATATCAATTCTTATCCGGCCGCCGGCATCCAGCAGGCGCTGCAACGCCGTACGGTTGACCTCCCCGGAATTTCCGGGCATAAACATCCGTCCGCCGGTATTCATAAGCTCAGTTTCCGGTCATAAGCAGATCGGCGGTAACTTCGTTTTCCAACGCTTCACCGGCGGCGAAACGCCGGAAATCCGCAATCATCCAGTCCGCCATCCGGTGCACTTCGTCATTCAGCGAGCCGGCGATATGAGTGGTCAAATGCGCATTGGGCAACCGGTACAGAGGGGAATCAGGATCCGGCGGTTCCGGCCAGGTGACATCGATCAGCGCGGTGAGATCCGGGCGCGATTTCAGCACCTCGGCCAGACCGGTTTCATCCACCTGCGCCCCGCGCCCGGTGTTGATGAAAGCGGCTCCCCTGCGCATCGAGGCGAACATCGCTTTGGTCAGCACTTTTTTATTGTCATCGCGGTCCGGCAGGTGATTACTCACCACATAGGCGGTGCGGAACGCATCTTCAATGGACACCGTACGCCGTTCCGGACGCGATGGCACGGTGACGACTTTTACCTGATACGCCTTGAGTTTTTCGGCGACCAGGCGCGAAATCGCCCCGGCGCCGATGAGCGCCACCGTTTCGCCGTAGCACCCCGGCCCTTTCGGAGCGGTCTCCCAGGCGGCGCGGCACTTGTATTCAGCGGTGTTGGAAAAATAATTCTTCAGCGCCAGCACGATCTGAGCCGTCACGAATTCCGCCACCGGAACGGCATTCGCCTTCCAGGCGCTGACGATGCGGATGCCGCGCTCCAGCAACGGTCCGGCGAAAGCATCGGTGGCGCCGGCGGCGTAAAACACCGCTTGGAGCCGCGGCATTTTCTCCAGTTGCTCCGCGGTAAGCGGCAACATACCCCAGGTGGAGAAGATCACTTCCACCCCGCTCAAATCAAGGGCGGCGAAATTCCCGGACGTAACCGTTTCCGGAACCAAATCGCACATTTCCCCGATCAGTTTCCGCTGACCGGCGGAATACACATAACTGATATTGGGCGGACAATCGCTCATGAAAGCCGCATGATGAATTTTCATTTTTCCTCCCGGTTGCATATAAAATCAGTACGATGACCGCAAATCAGTAACATACAGCGTCTTTTTCAAATTCCCGATGCTGAAACCGCCGGGGATCTCCGCCGTAACTTTCAGCGGAACATCATCCGGAATCAAGGTAAACAAATTACGCGAGAACACCGCCTCCGGATATTCCCCGGCGGTCAGCCACACCATAAAAGCGGGAGCGTCGGCCGTCAGAGTAATTTCCGCCGTCCGCCGGTTGAGTTTACGCACCGCCGCGATACGCACTCCGGATACCGGCAGTTCGCACCGTTTATACGGTTCCGGAAAATAAGTATTGTAATGAACTTTATCCGCCGCGAAAGTTTCCATGGTCATGAAAACCTCCCGGTTCTTCATACCGCCGCGCAACGCCTCATCCGCGGTAAAATCAGGAATTCCCAGATTGACGGGTTCGCCGCAGCGCAGCGCAAGGCGTTTTTTCCACGAGCGGACGATTACGCCGTCGGAAATACGGCGAAGAGCGCACACCGTTTCGGCCCGGCACCCGGACGGCGAATCGGAAACCGTAATCACCGTCAACGGCGCATCCGGCGCGGTCTTGTAGGCTACCGTGGTCACCGGAGCGAAGAAATCCCTCGCCGCATAGTGGAGCGCCTTCCAGCGGCCGCCGTACTCCAGACTAGACCAGCTGGCGACCGGCCAGTTGTCGTTGAGCTGCCAGTACAGTGTGCCGGAGCAGCGCGGGCGCAGACTGTGCCAGTACTCGACGCCGGTCTTGATCGCCAGCGCCTGCTGCACCTGCGAAATATACAGGATTTCCCGGAATCCCGCTGGCATGCGGAAATAATTGCCGAACATGCTGAGTATTTTCGCATTTCCGGTACCGTTTTTCTGATGCCGGTCCATCACCGGGCTGAACGGATTGAAATCCCGCGGCTCCGCATAAGTAAGCACCGTCTCAAAAGACGGGAAGGACTGAAAACCGAATTCGGAACAGAACCGCGGACGAACCCCGTAATAGCGCTCGAAAGTGGCGTTTTCATGCCAGACATCCCAGAAATGCATATCGCCGCGGGAATCCTCCTTCCAGTTATCGGTGCTGAAATCCAGCGCACCGGCACAGGGAGAACTCGGCCAGAACATTTGGTCCGGCGCACGCCTTTTCACCGCCAGTTCCGCCGCACGGTTCACCCGGTCGTAGATAACCGCAGCCTGTTCGCGACGGCCTGGATACCAGAAGATCGCGCCGATGCACTCGTTGTCGCCGCACCACAGCGCGATGCAGGGATGATGCTGCAGTCTGGCGACCTGGTATTCAGTTTCGGCGGTTACCTCGTTAAGAAACCGCTCCGAATCCGGATACAGCGCACAGGAGAACATCAGATCATGCCAGACCAGAAGCCCCAGCCGGTCGCAGACGCGGTAAAAATCATCCGGACCGTAAATGCCTCCGCCCCATACGCGGATCATATTCATATTAGCGGCGGCGGCCGACCGCAGCAGACTGCCGATGCGGCCGGCATCATAAGCCTGCTCCATTCTCGCATCGCAGGGAATCCAATCGGCCCCCTTGGCGAAAATCTCAACTCCGTTGACGGCGAATGTCATCGGAATACCGTCTTTATCCGGGCAGCGGATGACTTTTATTTCACGCAAACCGATTTTCTGCTCAATAGTTTGATTTTCCAAGGTGACGCTCAACGGATAAAGAGGATGTTCGCCGTATCCGTTGGGCCACCACAACTCAGGATGCTCAACCTTGAAAACCGCCTGAACGAAAAACGGAGCGGAATCGCGCGGAACAGCGGTGCGCACCCGGCGCGATTCGCCGTTGAAGCGGAAAGTCAGGGTAGCATTTTTTCCAGGAACCGATGCCGCCGCAGGACGCAGTTCCGCCGTTGCGGTAACCGTGCAGCGATCCTTCGCGTGCTTCTGGACATGAGTCAGGCTCTCCAGGCGAAGATTGTCCAGCGGGCGCACATAGCAATCACCGTATATACCGCAGCAGCACAGTTCGATTCCCCAGTCCCAGCCGCCGCTGCACTGGCATTTGCGAATGTAGTTGATGTGATGCAGATTGTAACCTTGGTCGCGCAGTTTAACCGGACTGGCGTTATAACGTTTCTTCGCCTCCGGAGCGACCGGTGAAAACGTGACCTCCACGGTATTGATCCCCGCCTTGACCAGAGGTTTTATATCGCGGCGGAACCGGAGGAACTGATCAGTGCTCTCTCCCGCCGGACGGCCGTTTACACGCACTTTAGCCAAAGTATCCAGCGAATCCAGATTAAGCAGGATTTCCTGATGCTCCAGATCAGCGGCTCCGAGAGTAAATGCGGATGAGAATTTCCATGACAGCGCCGACACCCATTGCACAACGGCCTCGTTTTCCCTCCAATACGGATCGGGAATTATACCCGCCCGCCGCAGCGCCGAATAAATATCGCACGGAGCCGCCGCATTCAGCCTGTATTTGCCAGCCGCATCGGTTATGCTCCATTCCGTCAATCTGATATCCATTGTTTTTGCCCCCGGTTCCGTCAAGTACAAAAAAAGCGGCCGAGTCGGGCCGCTTTCACGCATAACGCCAGGTTATTCGATAACCACACTTTGCTCCGGCTGTTCGGCGGGAGCGGTCTTAGGTACGAAAATCCGCATCACTCCGTCTTTGTAAGACGCCTTGACGGCGCTGACATCAGCCTGAGGCGGAAGCCGGAACGCTTCACGGAACACCTCGGTTTTCTCCTCGGCACCGTCTT
>JAZRUY010000005.1:0-2527 GCA_045598845.1 Victivallaceae bacterium | reverse complement strand
ATCGGCTACCCGCTGGAGCAGTTCATCGTGGGAGATGGTCTCCCTGAGTTTCGAATAGCGAATGAAAGGGCGCTTCTCCGACAGTTTTCTGATATTGGCTTCATAGGTGGTTCCGGGAAGAATTCCGCCGGTGAGTCCAGTAAGAGTATCCTCAAGATTGTTTTTCAGCGGGATCTTGTCGGAAATGAAAAGAATTTCTCTGGTGTATGCGAACGGAAGGGAAAGCATGTACCGGCGCTGGCGTTTTTCCGTTTTCGCAAGATTGGCAGAGATCAAATCCCCGTCCCCGGCTTCCAGGGATACAAAGAGTTCAGAAAAGGAGGAAACAGGAATGTATTCGAGTTTCAGATGGTTGGCTTCGGCGAATTTTTTCAGCAGGATCCGCTCACGGTCGATCGGCATCTCCACGCGGTGAAATCCGGCAGTTTCCGTATCCATGTCCGCCTGAGTTACGAGAACGCGCAGAACACCGGATTTTACGATGGTATCCCGCATTGAGAAGCGGAAGAATAATCCCCCCAGCAGACCGGCCGCAATGACGGCAGCGGCTGAAAGCAGCAGTATTTTTTTTCTTTTTTTGTCCATGGATTTGCTCCTCAATACTGACGGGGAACCGGATCCGGGAACTCCGGATAATTTTGCGCACTGCTCTTGCCGGACGGATGAAACGGGTGAATTGTCCAAAATGATTACTCCGTAAATGTTTCAGGTGGTTATTCCGTAATATACTGTATCATCCGTAAAAAAACAGGACATGGATAACCGTTTTTTCAATGCGCGGCTAAAGCGCCGGTTTTACGGTTCTTCCCGGTTCATCCGGGCGGCGGACGAGTGTTGAAATCGGCCGCCGCCGGGAGTATTTTATACAAATATAATATATACAGGGCGTTGAGGTACGGTGCCGCATGTGCGCCTGGTTGCGCCCGCGGATGCGTTTTACATTGCGTTTTTATGTAATTCAAAGTGAACAGAGGAGATTGAAAATGCCGGATGAAATCAAAGGTCAGTTGCTGATGGACAAGATCGTCAGCTTGTGCAAACGGCGCGGTTTTGTTTTTCCCAGTTCGGAAATATACGGCGGTTTTAACGGTTTCTGGGATTACGGTCCCTACGGTTCGCGGATGAAACGGGCGATCGAGAACCTCTGGTGGCATGAAATGGTTGAAACCCGCGATAATATAGAAGGGCTGGATTCCACGGTTATCTGCCATCCGGCGGTCTGGAAAGCCTCCGGTCATCTGGACAATTTCAGCGATCTGATGACCGACTGCAAACAATGCAAGGCGAGGCACCGGGTGGATCAAATGCCGGATCCGACCGTTTGCCCAGCCTGCGGATCCAAAGATTTGACCGAACCGCGGGAATTCAATCTGATGATGAAAACTTTCGTCGGACCGGTGTTTGACAGCGAACACACCGCCTGGCTGCGCGCTGAAACCTGCCAGCCGATTTTCGTCGATTTCCACAGCGTCCGCATCGCCGCAAGGCAGAAGCTGCCTTTCGGAGTGGCGCAGATCGGCAAAGCGTTCCGCAATGAGATAAATCCGCGCAACTTCACTTTCCGCAGCCGCGAATTCACCCAGATGGAGATGGAATTTTTCTGCGACGGAGAGCAGGGGATGGAGTGGTTCGAATACTGGAAGCAGCAGCGCATCAACTACTACAAGAACAAATTAAAATTCAGCGATGATTTCTTCCGCATCTACGAACATGAAAAACTGGCCCATTACGCCAAGGCGGCCATCGACATAGAGGTGCAGTTCCCATTCGGATGGGGGGAACTGGAGGGCGTGCATCACCGCGGGGTGTGGGACCTTTCCCGGCACAGCGAATTCTCCGGACAGAATCTGGAGTATGTGGATCATGACAATAACCGGCGGCTGATGCCGACCGTTATTGAAACCAGTGTCGGCCTTGACCGCACCATGCTGGCTCTGCTGAGCCGCGCTTACGACGAGGACAGCGCGGCGACCAAAAAAGAGGGCATGGACGAAGATGTACGGGTAGTGCTGCATCTGCCCCCGCTGGTCGCTCCGATTCAGGCGGCGGTGTTGCCGCAGTCCAAAAAGCTCAAGGAGCAGGCCTATAAACTTTACAAGGATATCGATGAGTATTTCCGCAGTGAATACGACGATACCGGTTCCATAGGCAAGCGTTACCGCCGTCAGGATGAAATCGGCACGCCGTTCTGCGTGACTTACGATTTCGATTCGGTGAATGACAATTGCGTGACGGTGCGCGACCGCGATACCATGCTGCAGGACCGGGTTAATGTGACCCGGTTGCGCGATTATCTGGAAAAGAAGATCAAGGCGTAATTTTTATTCGGAGAATCAGCGCCATGCCAGACGAAAAAAAGAGTTATCCGGTTTCGCTCCGTCGGGTGCCGGACTATGACCGCGATATGGTATCGGAACTCCGGGCGCTGCTTGAACCGCTCGGCGGTATGGGCGCCTTCATCCGCCCCGGCGAAAATGTGCTGCTCAAACCGAATCTGCTGGGACCGGTCGCCCCGGATACCGCGGTG
>JAZRUY010000004.1:0-2190 GCA_045598845.1 Victivallaceae bacterium | reverse complement strand
GATCGGATTCGCTCTGAACGCAACGGCGCCGGCAAATCCGGAAATCCGCGGAGCGGCGATAGACGAAGCGCGGTTCGACTGTGCGGAACCGGACACAGTGATGAAGACGGCGGTGCTGGATATCAGCGCTTTCCGGGGCAGAACGGTGAAGGCGTCGGTGAAAGTCAAAATGACCTGGATAACCCCGGGCGATGTTAAAAACACGCCGGCGGATTTCGCCGGGGTGCCGGCGGGAGGACTGTTCCGGGTCAATTATCCGGAGGCGTCATATTCGGTAGATCACCCGTGGTGCGCCGGGCTGACCGGAGGATACGGGGAATGGCGCGATGCGGAATTCATCTGCTATGTGCCGGAGGATGCGGAAAAAGCGGAACTGCAGCTGGGTTTGCTGAATGCGGCCGGAAAAATCGAATTCGATCCGGCGAGTTTCCGTTTCGCGCTGGAAGTGCCGGATTTTATCGTCACGGACAAGACGGAAATAATAACGGATAATTTCGTAACCCGGAACGGAAATCTGCTGAAAATCGAAGTTCCGGCGGATAAAAAGGTGGATTTCGCAACAGGAAGAATAAAAATCGATCTGACGCCGTGGCAGGGACGGACTATCCGGATGAGCGTAAAAGTTAAACACGACATCAGCCGGCCGGAAACTCATTATTACGGGCTGAAATTCATGCTCAACCACAAGTGCGAATTCGGCACCGAACAGTTTCCCGGCTACTGGAACGGATATGACATCGACAAATCGGCGGTATGGGGAAAAAACGACTGGCGCATAATTGAATTTCTGGTTCATGTGCCGATCAACGCCGGAGATGCGACGCTGCATCTCGGTATGCAGCAGACGACCGGGGAAGCGGTATTCGATCTGGATTCACTGACAATCAGCGAAGACGGTCCGCTGCTCAACCGCAACTACAAAATCAAATATCCGGAACGGGTGCGGAACTGCCCGTTGCTGCGCGGAGCGGTGGTCCAGCCGCCGGCGCAAATGCGGGAATCGGATTTCATCCGGATGCGCGAATGGGGAATCAAACTGATCCGGCTGCCGGTGCTGGACTGGATCGAACTGACACAACCGCGCCCGGCGGACGAATACTACCGCTGGGCGGTGGAAGATATGATACCGGAAATCAAAAGAGTACTCGATCTGTGCGAAGCCAACGGGATAAAGGTGATGGTAAACATGCATCTGATGCCGGGATACCGTGATCCGGACGGAAAATACGGCGATGACCATCAGATTTTCCATGATCAGGCTTATTTCGACTGTTTCGTACGGGTATGGGAGGCCTGGGCGGCGGCATTCAAAGGGCATCCGGCCCTGTGGGGGTACGATCTGCTCAACGAACCGGTACAGTACCGCAAGGCGGAAGTAGCGGATTACTGGAATGCCCAGCGCATCTGCGCCGAAAAAGTGCGGGCGATAGACCCGGATACAACAATTATTTTTGCGACCGCAGACGGAGAGCAGGAACCGGGGTTCGGATATTTTTCCGCTCTGGCGATGGACAACGTGATATATCAGGGACATTACTACCGGCCGCTCCTCTTCACCCACCAGTTCATCCGCGGTCACGGCGACCAGACTTACACCGGACCGGAATCGTTTCGCCCATACCCCGGAGAGTACGACGGAATATACTACGACCTGAAGCAGATGAAGGCATGCATGGAGCCGCTGCACCGTTTTCAAAAGGAACACGGAGCCAGGATCGTGATGGGGGAATTCGGAGCCGCCGGATGGGCGCCTGACGCTCCGAAGTATATCCGGGACTGTTTCGAGGTGCTGGAAGAATTTCAATGGGACTGGTGCTTTCTGGCCTACGGCGGATACCCGGTGTGGAATACCGATTACGATTTCACTGCGCCGGAAAAACATGTGCTGGCCGACAAACAGACTGAACGACAAAAAGTGCTGCTCGAATATCTGCACCGCCCGGAACAGCAGGCGAGTTACGGGGAAAAATAAAATATTCCGTAAACGCGTTGACCTTTGAAAAACTAATAAGAGAGGATTGCTGAATGACGAAACTGAACAGACTGCTTTTGACCGCGGCCGTCGCGGCGATCGGATTCGCTCTGAACGCAACGGCGCCGGCAAATCCGGAAATCCGCGGAGCGGCGATAGACGAAGCGCGGTTCGACTGTGCGGAACCGGACACAGTGATGAAGACGGCGGTGCTGGAT
>JAZRUY010000003.1:0-3164 GCA_045598845.1 Victivallaceae bacterium | reverse complement strand
GACGCGCCGACGCTGCCCGTGACCTGGGCCGAAACCGAGAGCGCGGCGAATTTATCCGCGCCGGCATAAGTGCCGTCAGGATCCGGAGCGGTCATGCTCAAGGTGTAGCCGGTATCCTTGCCGTTCACCGCATTCACCTGCGCATAGTAGGTCTTGCCCTTAGTAAGCGCGATATCTTTCAATGTGTCGGAGGTTTTACCGGACGCGATGGTCTTGCTCTTCACTGTAACCAGTTTGCCGTTCACCAGTTCGCAAATCTTCACTTGCGCCTGATTGCCCAGACCGCCAAGGGTGAAGGTGTACGAGCCGGTCGAAGAAACAGTTATACGGCGGAAGTCGGTCGCATCGGCCGCGCCGACGCTGTCCGTGACCGGTGCCGAAACCGAGAGCGCGGCGAGTTTATCCGCGCCGGCGTAAGTGCCGTCCGGATCGGTAACGCTTAAACAGAGCGTACCGCCATTGTCAACAGACATGGAATATAACATGCCGTCAACAAGTAAGTCCCCGCCGACCGTCAGTACGCCGAAATCTTCACCGGCAGTGTTTTTCACGGTTACCGTATTGTTGAAATCAAATGCATTGCCGGCAAGTTGGTAAGCACCTTCAGCCTGACCGGCATTGACCGTCAAAGTATAAACCGCATTGTTTCCGCCGCGGATACGGTTCCAGTCATTGATCAACGCAGTACCGGAATCCTTCTGCTCCGCCACGGTAAAGTCAATCACAACACCGGTTCCTGCAAAAACAACGGCTCCGGAGCCGATATTCAAATTTCCGCAAAGAATCCCCCCGGCTGCTACATACAGCACACCGCCGCCGGGCAGCATAACGACATTAGACGCTTCGCCGCCGCTGTATACGAAAAACATACCGCCGCCGGACATGGTTACATCCGCAACCGTCCCGCTTACACACAGATCTGCCGAAGAGTCCATTGAGATATTTTCTGCCCGCCCGCCGGAGTAAACCGTCACAAACGGAAGGGATCCGGAATCACGAACAATATCAATACTCCCGGCATATCCGCCGGACGAGACATACAATCCGGCATCACCAGTCAGAGTGGTGTTATCAATGGTACCGCCGTTGACAAAAACGCGACCACCATCGGAAACGGACACATCGTACCCCGCGCCGCCGGCACTGACGAACAACGCGCCGCCGGACAAATTCATGCCGCCCGCAACACCGCCGGCTGAAACGTGCATTCCGCCGCCGGAAACAAGTTTGACGTCGAAAACATCGCCGCCGGACAGAACATACGCATCGCCGCCGACCGACATCCCCAAAATCATGCCGCTGTCATATATATAGATTTCGCCTCCGGATAATATATCTGCCTCAAAAACCCCGCCGGATGCCACCTCAACCGTACCGCCGCTGCGGATTTCCGCGCCCAGCAGATTTCCGCCGCAGACGAGAATCAATCCTCCGGACTCCACAACCGGTTGAAAGAAGTCAGTGCCGGAATGAACCGTGGCGCTACCGGTTACCGTCAAATCCTCCACTTCATTAAGAACGAATGAACACACGGCATCGCTATTCACCGACACCCAGCCGCCGTTTTCCTTAACTCCGGCGGCGGAACCGTATATACTCAACCATCCGCCGTTAACCGCCACATCCGATATACGTTCATGGTGATTCACAAAAACCGCACCGCCGGAATTGATTTCAACACCGCTTAAACAACCGTACATTACAACAACTTGGCCACCATCGTTAATCACAGCATTTTCCGCTTCCGACCCGCCATTTATTTCGCAATAACCGCTGTTTATTTCGATACCGGAAGCATAGCCGCTGCGGTAAACATATAAACTGCCGTCGGCATCGACGGTTGTATCATACGCTCTCGCACCATTCCACAATTCCACAGAGCCTCCGGAAATGATTCCGGTATCCGTCAGCTCCGTCTGCCCGCATGCATACAGCGTACCGCCTGACACAATCATGCCGGACACATTGCCGCCGCTCATTGTACTGCTGTATCCGCCGCCGGCATCCCAAAAAACAACCGGCTCAGCCAATGATTCGATACGGCCGCCGTTACCGAAAACCGATTCATCATCACGCATAAAAACCTCCCTCAGTTATATTTCGACTATAAAACTAAAAGAACTACCTCCAACCGCATCGCCGATCACTTTTCAGAAACAGCCGAAGAGAATTTTACGGACACATCCCTGAAGAACAACTCGATCCGCGCCAAAACCACCGTCAAAAAATCCCGGATATGCTCAGCGGACGCGCCGGTCAGAAACAGAGAATAATCGGCATGGAACTCACGGTTATCAGTATCACAATAAACCGAGGCGAACGCATTTTCCGCATTGTACCCGTTGCAGAACGACAGCGCCTCGGTAAGCCGACCGGTAGCGAAACGCAAATCCTGACAGCCGCCGTAAACCTGCAAACCGGTTCCGCCGGCATGATTGTTAAAAATATCCATGATAACCAGCACATCAAACGGAGAATCATCACCGACGGCCAGCTTGACCAGCACCTTTTCTCCATCGGCGGAAACGGTATGAAACAGTCCTAGATCATCCAGTATTCCGCACAATTCTTCGTTGGTCATAATCTTCTCCTCTCACCGGACTTCATATTCCGATACGGACGCGGTGCCGCCGGAACATTCCGGAACATCAGCGCATTTCCGGTTTTCCATAACTGTTTTTCCGGGCTCTCCGCTTTTTATCATTGTTATCAGATTACTCAGTTTCCCGGAAATCCAATCAAGCAGTTTCAGATAATTCCTCTTTGCTCTCTGCAATTTCAGATGCAGATTAAGTAAAACAGATAAACGTTTACCTGCTATTCAACTCTTTTTCAAAAATTTTCCCAACGTGCAATACACCGGCAGCATGACTTGCTCCAATCGCCCTGCTTTCATCCATATCCACCAGAGTACCTGATTTATGAACTCCAAACACAAAACAGTTATTGTTCATTTCCAATCGTCTCCCGTCCATAGATCCCCCGCGGCCGCGGAGAAAAAACCGCGCATTTCCCGGATACCGTCACGCAGAGCGGGATTTTCCAATTCAAAATAGTTTTTTCGAGGAAAATACGGAAGATAAATCATCAATACCGCATTCAGAGCAGTATCTTCAGGATTGACGCAGCAACGGATGTAATCATTATTCCAATTCCATTTGTTA
>JAZRUY010000002.1:0-9327 GCA_045598845.1 Victivallaceae bacterium | reverse complement strand
TTTTGTTTTCCGGCGCTCATAGCGGAGTTGAAACACACGTTCCCTTCCCGAACACGGCAGTTAAGGACTCCAGCGGCGATGGTACTGTACATTTGACTATGGGAGAGTAGCACGGCGCCGGATATTTTCTTGCCGGTCTTTGCATTCGCACTGTGAAGACCGGTCGCTTTTTTTATGCGGGGGTGATTGAATCAAACCTTGAATCAGGTTTTGAATATGCGCCGGGCGAAGTTATATTATACCGGTGGATACTAAGCCGTTCCGGATCCGCTTGCCGGACTGCGACGGCATAATCAACGGGAGTGTGCAATGAAATACCTTAAAATTGTGTTGGCGGTCATTTTTGCGGGGGTGATGTTACCTATGTGTGCAAAGGATTTGAAAGTTCTGGCCATTGGAAATTCGTTTTCATACAGCGTGGGCCGCTATTTCCCGGCCGTGGTTAACCGCTCCGGCGACAATCACCTTCTGTATGTCAATATGTTTATCGGCGGCTGCAGCATCGAGCAGCATTGGAAGAATTTTCAGCAGAGCGGTGAAAATCCGGATTTCAAGCCTTATCAGATTAACGTATGGAATTCTTCCGCGCCGTTCAAGGCCGATCAATTCAATGCCAGCATTCAGGATATGCTTGGCCGCGAACAGTGGGATGTGATCGTTATCCAGCAGGCCAGCCATTTCAGTTTCAAGCCTGAAACCTACGAGCCGTATGCAGGTAATCTGATCGCCGCCGTCAAGGCCGCGGTGCCTGGTGCTGAGATTATCACGCAGCAGACTTGGTCTTACCGTAAATCCGACCCCCGGTTCTCCAACAACGGCGGCGACTGGGGAGTGGATCAGTTGAGCATGTATGAAAAATTGACCGAAGCGTACTGCCTGCTGAAGGACAGATACGGTATGCGTGTCATTCCGACCGGTCTTGCCGTTCAGATCTGGCGCCGTGAGGCTCCGGAATCCCATGTCGTGCTTTCTCCGGCGGAACTTGCCGCTTTTAAATGCCCCGATCTGCCGCCGCGCAGCGGGGATCTGGTCGGCAGATCCTGGTGGGAGAAGAAGAACGGCAGGATGCAGATGCTGACGGATCATATCCACTTGAATGATTACGGCGAGTATCTTCAGGCCTGCGTATGGTATCTCAAGCTTTTCGGCGGGTCGGCCTCCGGTATTAAATATGTGCCGGACGATATGGATAGCGATTTCGCCGCGCTGTGTCAGCGCTGCGCCGCCGAAGCGGTTGAAACCATGAAATGACGATGCGGTTTTCAGAGGGAAAACTGTATTGGGAAGAATCTGGGTTCGCTCCCGGAATCTTTCTTTTCCGCTGTGATGACGGGGAGTATTCCTCCGCGGCACTGTCCTGGAGCGGCGGGCGCGGGATTCTGCCGAACGGGCTTGAAGTCGAGGTCGGTGTTTCCGGGGATAATTCGTTGCGTTTGCGTTTCACGAACGGCACCGGACCGGTTTTCCTGCGGCAGGTCGTCCTGGAATTTCCTCCGTCGCTTCCGGTGCGGGATTACCGGGAGTATTCGCACTGCGGAATTCATGATGAAGTTGCGAGCGGGGTGAAATTTCTCGGCCGCGCCACTGATAAAATCGCCGCCGCTCCGCTCTCCTATCTGGCCTATATGTGGTCCGGTCCGCAGCAGTTGCTGCTGGCCGAACTTCCGGAATTCGGCGGTGATATAGTCGAATTTCAGGCGGTGTTCAATACTCCCGGCAACGATGATCTGGCCGGTATTAAAATTTTCTGGCAGGAAGACCGTTCCGTCGCTTCCGGTGCGGAATTTGTCTCCACTCCGGTGATTTTCCGCCGGGAAGACCGCGGGTACGATCCGCTGGATATGCTGGATGAACTGGGTGAAATCTATTCCGGAGCCAGAAAGTTTCCGCTGAAACCGCCGGTGTGCGGCTGGAACAGTTATTCCAACCGCGGGCTGGATATCTTCCCTGAATATATTCTGGACAATGAGCGGCGGCTGCTTGATTTTTCCGGCGGCAGGATAAACTGCTTTGTTACCGATGACGGCTGGCAGATCTGCTACGGCGCCTGGCAGGCCAATCCCAAGTTCGCCGACGGCATGAAAAGTTTCTGCGCCCGGGTGATATCCGGGGGCGGAGTTCCCGGGATCTGGACCGCTCCGCTGCTGCTGGACGCATATTATATGTTTCCCAAGACCTGGCGGCTTTGGAATGCCAAATACAACCGCTGGATCCTCGATGTGAGCCGTCCGGAGGTACTGGAGCATCTGGGCCGGGTTTACCGTGAGCTGAAAGCCATGGGTTTCCGGTATTTCAAAATAGATTTCACCGTGTTCCTGCTGACTTCCGACCGTCCGCACGACCTGAGCCGCGGCCGCGGCGGGGTGCTGCGCGGGCTGTACCGCACTATACGCGATGCGGTGGGATGGGACAGTTATCTGATGGGGTGCGGCTGCGTTATGGACGCCGCGTTCGGCATTATGGATGCCGCCCGCACCGCCGCCGACAACAGCGGATTCTGGAGTTCGGTGGATGTCAATATGTGCACCACCGCGGCCCGGTGGTGGCAGAACCGGCGTTTCTGGAATAACGATCCGGATTATATCGAAGTGCGCGGACCGGATACTTCCGCGGAGACCGAGCCGGGATATGTTGAAACCGTCACCCCCTACCGGCGCGGGGTGATGCGCTCCGGCCCCAGGAACAACGAATCAGAAGCCGCCGCTTTCGCACTGTTTATCTATATGTGCGGCGGAGAACTGGTGTTCGGCGACCATTTCGCCTGGCTGAACGAGCGGGGCAGGGCGATTATGCGCCGGGTGCTTGCGCTGGAGCCGCTGTCCGCCGCCGCCCGTCCTGTCGATATGTTCACTTCGCCCGGCGGCGATGTGCCGATGTTCTGGTTCGAGCGCGGGTCCGGTAAACTGGCCGTGTTCAACCCGCTTGACCGGGAGCGGACTTTCCATATCCGCGGCAGTGAGTTCGGCAAGAAATTCTCATCTGTGTTCTGGGATGAGAAGCGGGCGGACATCAGTTTTGACAATGACGATGCCACGCTGGTGCTGCCGCCGCATTGCGCCGTCGGCATTGTCTGAGTTTATTTAAACGCCGTCTTGTTTATTGCCGGTAATTAGACCGTGAAGCATGGCGAAGTCAATGTTGACATCGTATTCATTGAGCGTATTCAGATAATCGTATTCCTTTTTCAGGCAGCAATGGTTGAAACAGTCCAGCAGTTCATCAAACACATTTTCATCTTCCGAATTGAATCTGTTGAAGAAAATATACAGCACCGCTTTATTGAATTTATGTACCGGTTCCAGTTTTCCCTCTTCGCGTAACTTCTGTAAAAGTTTATGGAATTCCGCCTCGACGTCAACATTGGTTAAATCAATCATATCAGGAATCCTCCTTTTTGAGATTCTGTTTTTAAATGTAAAAACAAAAAGAAAAGAAAAATAAACGGTTTTCAGTTTATTTTAACAACAAAATTCCGCAGTGTCTTATGAAAATATCCTTGAAACGGCGGTTGCTTTAATAATTCTATGCTTTTTTCGCCCGGTATTGCTTTATTCCCTTCCGGCTTGTACAGTATTAGCGGTTATCCGCGGTTTGCGGACAGATAATGAAAGGAAACCGGAAACATAATTAAAATTATCTGATGATATCCGACAACTGATTGTAATCGTCCCTGACGAACTACCACTTCTGAAAGACGAGTCGCAATACGCTGATTAAAATCAGTGTGTCCATACCTTCAAACGGTATGGCACATTCTGATTGTGCGTATTGCAGCGCTGTGGTAGGCGTGTCAGGGGCACATTCCGGAATGTGCCTCTTTTTTTTGCGCCGGCGGTTTGCTTCCGCCTCCCCGGAATGTTTCGATGAGTTGACCGGAACATCGGGGAAGGGGGCGCGGTGAAAGCGGAACTGCGGAAGATAACGATCCGGGATATCTGCGACGGTTTTGTTTACAATGAGCTGGAGGAACGGGGGCTGTTCGGCTGGAGCGGCAGACTGGTGATTCAGCCGGAGTATCAGCGCAATTACATCTATGCCGACGGCAAACGCGACACCGCGGTGATCGATTCGCTGCTCCGTGATTATCCCGTCGGTCTGCTCTACTTCGTCCGTGCCGCCGCCGACCGCTACGAGGTGTTGGACGGTCAGCAGCGCATCACCAGCATCGGCCGCTATGTTACCGGTAAGTTCGCCGTCCGCGATGAAAGCGGCATGGAGCAGAATTTCGATGGTCTGCCTGTTGATAAACAACGCAAAATTCTTGATACTGAACTTACGGTTTATATCTGCAGCGGCGCCGAAAGTGAAATCAAGGAATGGTTCCGCATCATCAACATCGCCGGTATTCCGCTCAATTTTCAGGAACGGCGCAATTCGGTCTATTCCGGTCCGTTCGTAACCGCCGCCAAGGCGGTGTTCAGCAATTCGCGCAATTCCAATATTCAGAAGTGGAGCGCCTTCGTAAGCGGCAGCGCCGCCCGGCAGGAAATTCTGGAAACCGCGCTCGACTGGGTCAGCCGCGGCGATATCGACGGCTATATGAGCGCGCACCGCCGCGATGCCGGCATCGGCGAACTGCGGCGGTATTTCGAAACGGTCATCGACTGGGCGGCGGCGGTTTTCCCTGAAACCACGGATTATATGCGCGGTCTGGATTGGGGCCGTCTGTATGAGAGCTGGCATAATCAATCCTATAATCCCGGGAAAACCGGCAGACTTGTCGCGGCTCTGCTGGATGACCCGTATATCCGCAATCCCCGCGGAGTGTACGAATATGTGCTGGGAGGATGTTGTGACCCGCGGTTGTTGGAAATCCGGGTTTTTGATGAAGCGGTTAAACGCCGGGTATATAAGAGGCAGACGGATGCGGCGAAGCGGAGCGGGGTTTCCAATTGTCCGCTCTGCGCCGCCGGTCCGGCTTCCGGCCGCACCCGTATCTGGGCATCGGGCGATATGGAGGCGGACCACGTTGCCGCTTGGAGCAGGGGAGGCAAAACCGATGAATCCAATTGCCAGATGCTCTGCAAGACTCACAACCGCGCCAAGGGAAACCGTTGAAATGCCGCAGAACCTCTCCGATGCCAAAAAGGCATGCAACGATGAATTCTACACTCAGTATGCGGATATTCAGGCCGAGGTCAACGCCTATATCGATTATGATCCGGATGTGTTCCGAGGCAAGACAGTATTGCTGCCCTGCGATGATCCGGAGTGGAGCAATTTCACCAAATTCTTCGCTCAGAATTTCAGCCGTTTCGGGCTGAAGAAACTGGTTTCCACCAGTTATGCCGTGGCGAGTAAACCGGTGCAGACCGAGTTGTTTCCGTCCATGCTGGAAAGGCGCAGTCCTGAATACGATGCGGAGAAAAGCCGTACCCGCGGCAAGTTGTTCGTGCTTGACCGCGACACCGACGGCAACGGCCGTATTGATATTAATGATCTGCGGATGACCGAATATCTGTCTGGCGACGGCGATTTCCGCAGCGGTGAAGTCTGCCGGCTGCGCGATGAGGCGGATATGATCGTCACCAATCCGCCGTTTTCACTGTTCCGGGAGTTTTTGCCGTGGATAATGAATTCCAGTAAGCGGTTTTTAATTATCGGGAATATGAATGCTGTTACGTACAAAGATGTTTTTCCGATTATTAAAAGTAATCGAATGTGGTTCGGACCGTCAATTTCCAGCGGAGACCGTGAATTTGCAGTTCCTTTGGAATATCCGCTTAAAGCGGCGGGATTCAGAATAGATGAAGCCGGAAATCATTACATAAGGGTCAAGGGAGTCCGGTGGTTCACCAATCTTGAACATGGTCGCCGGCATCAGCCGCTCAGCCTGATGACCATGGCGGACAATCTGCGTTTCAGCCGCCACCGCGAAATCCGGGAAAACGGCTACCGCCGGTACGATGATTACGATGCCATCGATGTGCCGTACACCGATGCCATCCCGTCCGACTACCGCGGGGTGATGGGGGTGCCGATCAGCTTTCTGGATAAATTCTGCCCGGAGCAGTTCGAGATCATCGGATTGGACCGCTATGTGGCTGACAATCCGCATTACGGTACCAGATTCTCCGTCGGAGGCCGCGAAACCTACGCCCGGGTTCTGATCCGCGCGGTGCGGTAACGAAATAAAAAAGTTCCGCCATGGGACGGAACTTTTTGACTTGGAAATTTTCCTTTATGTTTTATTCCTGCCGGAAGGTCATTTCTCCGTCTTCCGCATCGATGATGAGTTCTTTCCCAGGCACGATTTCCCCCGCCAGCAGTTTTCGCGAGAGCGGCGTCTCCACCATCCTGATGATGGTCCGCTTCAGCGGCCGGGCGCCGAAGGCCGGGTCGTAGCCGTTCTCCGCCAGCAGATCTTTGGCGGCGTCGGTCACCCGCAGCGCGATGCCGTTGCTTTGCAGCCTGCCTGCCAGTCTGGCGAGCTGGATGTCTGCGATTTTGCGGATCTGCGCTTTCTCCAGCGCCTTGAAGATCAGCACCTCGTCGATGCGGTTCAGGAATTCCGGCCGGAACCGGCTCCGCAGTTCCGCCTGCAGTTCATCCTTGAGTTTCTCCGCATCGCCGCGGTTTTCGAGGATTTGCGCGCTGCCCAGATTGCTGGTCATGATGATGATGCAGTTCTTGAAATTCACTGTGCGCCCCTGGGAATCGGTCACGATGCCGTCTTCCAGCACCTGCAGCAGGATGTTGAACACATCCGGGTGCGCCTTCTCGATTTCATCGAACAGCACCACGCTGTACGGCCTTCTCCGTACCGCTTCGGTCAGCTGCCCGCCTTCCTCGTATCCCACATATCCCGGCGGCGCGCCGACCAGCCGCGACACGCTGAATTTTTCCATGTATTCCGACATATCCAGCCGTACCATGGCGCGCTCGTCGTCGAACAGGTCAGCCGCCAGGGTCCGGGCGAGTTCGGTCTTGCCCACCCCGGTGGGGCCGAGAAAGATGAAACTGGCGATCGGCCGGGCGGGATCGTTAAGCCCGGAGCGGGCGCGCAGCACCGCGTCCGCCACCGCCTCCACCGCTTCATCCTGCCCCACCACCCGCTCATGCAGATGCCCGGCCAGTTGCAGCAGTTTCTCCTTTTCGCTCTGCACCAGTTTGGCCGCCGGGATGCGGGTCCAGCGGCTGATGATCGCCGCCACATCATCCTCGTCCACTTCCTCTTTCAGCAGCCGCGAATCCCCGTTTTTCAGGGTGTCTTCAGCATCGTGCAGCTGCTTTTCCAGTCCCGGGATGATGTCGTACTGCAGTTTTCCCGCCTCCTCGTAGTCGTATTTCTTGGTCGCCCGCTCCAGTTTGGCTTTGGCGGTGTCCAGCGCTTCGCGCAGATTCCGGATGGCGGTGATGGCCTGTTTCTCGTTCTCGTAGCGGCTGCGCAGGGCTTTGCCCTGTTCCTTCAGCGATGCCAGTTCCGCCTCGATGTCGTCCAGCCTTTTTTTCGATCCGGAATCGGTTTCTTTCCGCAGGCCCGCCGCCTCGATTTCGAGTTGCATCACCCGGCGCTCGTTTTCGTCCAGTTCTTCCGGCGAACTGTCGATTTCAGTGCGCAGGCAGGCCGCCGCCTCGTCTATCAAATCGATGGCTTTGTCCGGCAGGAACCGGTCGGAGATGTATTTGTCCGACAGCACCGCCGCCGCCACCAGTGCGCTGTCGTGCAGTTTCACCCCGTGGTGCAGTTCGTATCTTTCCCGCAGTCCGCGCAGGATGGAAACGGTGTCCTCCACGCTCGGCGGCTCCACCAGCACCGCCTGAAAACGGCGCTCCAGCGCGGCGTCCTTCTCGATGTACTTGCGGTATTCATCAAGGGTGGTCGCCCCGATGCAGTGCAGTTCGCCGCGGGCCAGCATCGGTTTCAGCAGATTACCGGCATCCATCGAGCCTTCCGACGCTCCGGCGCCCCCCACGGTGTGCAGTTCATCGATGAACAGGATGATTCTGCCCTCCGCGGCGGTAACCTCCTTGAGCACCGCTTTCAGCCGTTCCTCGAATTCACCGCGGTATTTCGCCCCGGCTATCAGCGCACCCATGTCCAGCGACACCACCTGCCGGTCCTTCAGATTTTCCGGCACATCGCCGCGCACTATCCGCCGGGCCAGCCCCTCCGCGATGGCGGACTTGCCCACGCCCGGTTCGCCTATCAGCACCGGATTGTTCTTGGTTCTTCTCGACAGTATCTGTATCACCCGGCGGATTTCGTCATCGCGCCCGATCACCGGGTCGAGTTTGTCCTGCATCGCCATCAGGGTGAGGTCGCGCGAATATTTCTTCAGCGCCTCGAAAGTGCTTTCCGGGTCGGCGCTCTGCACCCGCTGGTTGCCGCGCGCGCTCTGCAGCGCCTGCAGGATTTTGTCCGCGGTGATTCCGGCCCGGTTCAGTACTCCGGCGGCGGAATTCGCCGGATCGGCGGCGATCGCGAGGAACAGGTGTTCCGCGCTGATGTATTCGTCCCGCATCTGTTCGGCGGTGTAGCCGGCCTTGTCGAGCAAGGTGCTGAATTCCCCGGACTGGTACAGTTGCGCGTTCCCGCTCACGGTCGGCAGTTTGCCGAGTTCACTGTCAATGCTTTGGCGGAAAAGTTGTCCGTTGACTCCCAGTTTTTCCAGCAGCGACGGCACCAGCCCTTCGCTGTCGGAGCAGAGCGCCGCCAGCAGATGCAGCGCCTTGAGTTCGCTGTGCCGCATCTCCTGCGCCAGCGACTGCGCCGCCAGCAGCGCCTCCCGGCTCTTGTTGGTGAATTTCCCCTGTTGAGTGAGTTTGTTCATTTCACACCTCCTGCGGTTTGGTCATTGTTTTCGCTCACGCTTTTTACAAAGCAATAACCGTGCCAACTTCCCCGCCGCTGTATGCCGCACCGGTTTCTTCCGCCTCCGGGCGGCAATAATGGCACATCCGCGGCAAAATGGCACACCGCAGTCATATTACCACAAAACTCTGTTACTTGACCGATCTTCTACACATCAGTCATATTACCACAAAAGACATATTACTTGACATATTCAAACGGGTCTTACTACCCCGAAACTTTAAAAATTTGTTTTTTTATATCCTGACAAAATTCTGTTTACTCTCCAAACAAACGGATATGCGGATCTGTATACAGTAACACTCAACAAGACCAGCGTCACGACAGACTACTGACTTTTTAGCTCAAAATTTTGAGCCAAAAAGTCATCCCGACGAAGCCTCGTTTTTTTGCGGGGTTGCGCAAAAAAACGGCGAAGTCGGACGGGTGTTACAATCACAAAATTCTGTTGCTTGCTGTCTTTCTACCCATCAGTCATACTGCCGCGAAACTCTTCTTTGTCGTTATTGCAT
>JAZRUY010000001.1:0-7858 GCA_045598845.1 Victivallaceae bacterium | reverse complement strand
GGCATCGGTCAGATAAACGGTACGGAGGTTATCCGCGGCAGACGGGCGAAAGCATCGATATCCAGCGGCGAAAAATCGCCGCGGCGGAAATGACAGCAACCCAGACCGCCGATCATGGCGGCGTTATCGGTGCAGTATTTGCGCTCGGCAAGCCGCAGCCGGATACCCGACGGAGTTTTTTCCTCGAAACGGCTGCGCAGCAGAGAGTTGCAAGCCACGCCGCCCGCCACCACGATCATCTTCACACCGTACTCACCCGCGGCGAGCAGAGTCTTGCGCACCAGCACATCCACCACCGCCTCCTGATAAGAGGCGACCGTGTCGCGAAGCAGTTCTTCCGGAAGTCTGCCGTCTGCCCCTGCCAGAGAACGCACATGGTAAAGCAGAGCGGTCTTGATGCCGCTGAAACTGAAATTATAACGGTTTTCTTCCGAAACCGGCTTACCGGCCGCGCCGGTGAGCGGACGGGGAAAATTGAACCGGCGCGGATCGCCGCCTTCCGCGGTCCGCTGAATCACCGGACCGCCTGGATAGCCGAGACCGAGCAGTTTAGCTCCTTTGTCCAACGCCTCGCCGGCGGCATCATCGATTGTGGCCCCCAGCACAGTCGCCTTGCCGTCGGCGGTGACCAGCAGCAGCGAGGTATGCCCGCCGGAAACCACCAGCGCCAGCAGCGGATAATTGTCAGGATTCGACAATTCGCCGTTGGCGCCACCCAAAAAAGCGCCGTAGATATGGCCGAAAAAATGATTGGCGCCGATGAGCGGCAGCCGGTTGCCGGCCGCGAACCCCTTGGCGAAACTCAACCCGACCAGCAACGCCGGCATCAATCCCGGACCGCGGGTAACCGCCACCGCATCGATATCGGAAACCGCGACTCCGGCATCATCGAAAGCCTGACGGACCACCGGTCCGACGGCGGTAAGATGTTCGCGGGCGGCCAGCTCCGGAACCACGCCGCCGTGAGCGGCATGCCGGGCAATCTGAGACGCCACGGCATTGGAAAGCACTTCAGAACCGTCTTTTACAATCGCGGCGGCGGTTTCATCACAACTTGACTCTATACCCAATATAAGCATAAAACTACCTTTCGGAAATTCGGAAATTCACGGACTCCGGGCAATGCGTCCACATATACCGCGGCGGCCGCTTTCAGTACATAAGATATAATTGCCGGCAGGCAAAATCAACCGTCCGACCGGTTACAGGCGCATATCCGGTGAAACGAAGCCGTGGGATTCTTTCTGTTGTAAAAAAAAGCACAAGCGGTTAAATTATCTTTTAAGTATGTTTTAATGAACTTACTGTGATTTCCGTCATCAAGAAATCCGGAATATGAACAGAGAAGAAATTTCACAAGACCGCGGCAAGATATCCGCAGTGAGCGGAATAATAATCATTCTGGCCGCTTTCGCGGTAATCTACCAACCATGGATGCTGAATACCAGGGAACTGTTCTGGGACGAAGGATTCTACGCTTCCGCGGCGGAGGAATTTTCGTCGTCCGATTTTCCGGTAACGGTAGTTCACGGCATTCCACGGCAGAATTCCGGAGCGCTTTTTCCGATGCTGATACGCGCCGCCGCCGCTCTGACCGGACTGGGCATTCCCCTGACTCTCCGGCTGTGGTCGGTACTGATGATCTTCTGCGGCGCACTGATATCTTATTTCGCGGCGTCGAACAACCGCAACCGGCTGGCAGGCGCGGTGGCGGCGCCGGCATATTTCGGCACCGGACTGATGCTTGACACCGGTACCCGCGGGGTGCCGGCGACCACGATGGCGGCGGCGGTAATGCTGGCGCAAATGCTCTTCTTCTATTTCGGAGTACGTAAAAACGCCTGGAACCGGGCATGGCTGTACAGCTTCGCCGTAACCGCGGCCGGATTTCTGGCCTGCGGAATACAGATATTGCCGTTATTCATAGTGCCGCTGATATTCCAGCGCCGTCCGGTAAGCATAAAAACACGGTTGCGCAAACCTGGATTTTTCATCGGAGCGGGAGCGGCGGCGGCGGCGGTGTTGTGGCATGTTATGACTTTCCAGCGTCTGAGCGGCGAACTGCCGTTAAAAATAACCGCGGGCATATCCGCCGCGGAATGGCTGCGTCAACTGGCGGTGTTTCCGCTCAGTTTAATCTGGCGGATGCTGCCGTGGAGCATCATAGCATGGATTCCGTTCTGCACCGCTTTGCACGCTACGGACAGCACTCCGGTATTCAGCCGTTATCTGCGGACGTTGTTCACCGCCACGCTGGCGATACTGTGGCTGCGTCCCGGAACTGAACCGCAGGATATGCTGATGCTGTGCGGTCCGCTCTCAATCATGATCGGAATAAATTACGAGACGGCGATGCGCAGATACGAATGGAGACTGCGGCGGCTCCTGCATCTGAGCGCGGCGGCAGTATTTATCATGGCAGGCGCTGTACTGTGCGTATGCTTCGTGCCTGAACGCATACTGTCGCCGTTCGTCAGCATCAGTCTGAGTCTGGGCTTCAGCCGCAATCCGGAATACCGGTTCACGGCGCTGACTTCCGTGATCATACTGGTCATGCTCGGATGCTATATGTTCACCGGAAGCGGAGTGCGCGGCGTATGGCTGAAACTGCTGGCGCTGGCGCTGGCGGCGGGAATATTCCATTGGAGCGTACTGCAGCCTTACCGCTCCCAGGCGAATGAAAAGCGCAACTTCGGAGCGGTTATCCGGGAAACGCTACTGGAAGCCGGAGCGCCAATCCTGTATAAACAGGGTATTGCCGACCTCTACGGAGAATTGTTCTACGCAGGAGTACCGGTGAAGAAAATCGCCAAAGCGGACGAAATTCCGGATAAGGAGCCGACGGTATTCCTGCTGAGCGCGTATTTTCCGCAAGTGCCGTCGCGCGCATGGAGCAATCTGATGCCGAACGGATTTATTTACCGCGGGCATCGGCTTGATTTGTGGAAAGGCGAAATCAGGCGGGACGAACCGGCGGACACCGGCGGCATCGCCGGGCTGAAAATTCCCGGACTGCTGGAACCGGAAACAGAATGATCATGCGCGGTCCGTTTTTTTGATATAAAAAACAACTGTCAAACAAAGCGCGGAGACAATGAAAATGAAAAGCAAGATCAACACAGGGAAGATAGTTTCCAACCACGATTTCATACCGATGGACTCCTGGCGCATACTGCGCATAATGTCGGAATTCGTGGAGAGTTTCGAAGCCATGAGCGATTTCGACAACTCTCTGGTAGCGGTGTTCGGTTCGGCCCGGACCAAAGATAAAAGTCATGACGGAGCGGAAGCGTATAAACTCGGTAAAATGCTGGTGAAAAACGGCTACGGGGTGCTGACCGGCGGCGGCCCCGGTATCATGGGCGCGGCGAACCGCGGCGCACTGGATGAAGGAGGAACTTCCGTGGGACTGAACATAGAGTTGCCGATGGAGCAGCACAGCAATCAGTATCAGAGCCATTCGCTGTTCTTCCGCTATTTCTTCGTGCGCAAAGTATGTTTTCTGAAATATGTGAACGCGATAGTGGTGTTTCCAGGCGGCTTCGGCACCATGGATGAATTCTGCGAAGTACTGACCATGATTCAGACCAGAAAAATCCATCGGGTGCCGCTGATTCTGGTTGGAAAAAACTTCTGGGGCGGACTAACGGAATGGTTCAAAACGGCGCTGGTCGGAGGGAAGATGATTTTACCGGAAGACATGAATTTGTTTAAACTGGTTGATTCCGCCGAGGAAGCGATAGAATACCTGCTCGAATGCCACCGGTTCGGGCAGTCGAGTACGGTAAGAACCGATCTGGAAATATAGAGGCGCGGCATGGAAGATTGCAATAAACGGATCTTTGTCTGCGGGCACCGCAATCCCGATCTGGACAGTCTGGCGGCCGCGGCGGCGCTGGCGGAATTGCGCCGGCGGCAGGGAGCGGGCAACATAACCGCAATATGCCCTGGAGCACTGCCGGAACGCGGGCGTTACCTGTTCGAGAAATTTCATGTGCCGCCGCCGGTGTCGCGCAACGATGTTTATCTGCGCATCGGCGATATCATCAACCGAGGCATCCCCGCCATCGCCGCCGGAACTCCGCTGCTGGAAGCGGTGAAATTCCTCAACAAATCCGGTTTTTCCCGCCTGCCGGTGGTGGACAGAAACAAAAAATTCACCGGCATGCTGAGCCCGTTGAATCTGCTTTCGCATCTGCTCGACATCGGCAAAGACGGCGGAAGCAGTCTGACCGGCAGAAAAATTCACAGCACCGTGAATTTAATCGCCAAAGTGACCGATTCGGAGATGCTGACCGGATTTGAAACCGAAACCGCTCAGGAGTTCAAAGTTTACGTGGCCGCAATGAGTCCGGACAGCTTTGAAACCCATTTGCCGGCGGCGGACAACCGCAAACTGGCGGTGATCTGCGGCGACCGCCCGGAAATCCATCTGAGAGCGCTGCGGAGAAGTATCCGGGTGCTGATCGTCACCGGTGAAAAAGACGTTGACGCACTCATATTGCAGGAAGCGGAACGGAGGCAGGTGAGCATTCTGCACAGCCGGCTCGATTCCGCATCGGTAATCCGGAGACTGAAATTCAGCGTACCGGTAGAGGAATTCTGCGACACTGCGGAAGAGCCGCGGTTCAGGGCGCGTGACCGGGTAACGCAATCCGCCCGCAGCATGCTGAATCATCCGGAAGACGTGTTTCCGGTGACGGCGGAAGACGGCACATTCATCGGTGCAGTGGAGAAGAAAACCCTATCGGAGCCGGCGCCGTACCGTATGATTCTGGTGGATCACAATGAAACAGAACAGAGCATCACCGGCATCGAGGAAATTCCGATAATCGAAGTAGTGGATCACCACCGTATAGGCATGAAACCCACCATGTCCCCGATACGCTTCACCGGCGATGTGGTCGGAAGCACTTGTACGCTGGTGGCGGCGATGTACCGGGCATCCGGGGAGAGTCTTACCCCTGAACTGGCCGGAATTCTGCTGGGAGGGATCGTATCCGACACTCTGAATCTGAAATCACCCACCGCGGCGCCGCTGGACCGCAGGATGCTGGAATGGCTGGAAAAAATCTCCGGTACCGGTGCGGAGGAACTGCACTGGGAACTTTCCGGGCTGGATTCCGCGCTGACCAGCGGAAATGCAGGGGAAGTACTGAACGCCGACCGGAAATCGTACACCGGAGGCAAATATAAATTCTCGCTGTCGCAGGTGGAGGAAAGCAATCTTGAACTGCTGCACCAACGCAAGGCGGAACTGCTGGAAACAATGAAGCGGATCATGGAGAAAGAAAACCTGCAGTTCTTCGGACTGCTGGTCACCGACGGGGTGCGGGGGAATTCTGAACTTCTGCTCACCGGCGCGGAGGAAATAATCCAGGCGGTATCTTACCGCCGGATCGGCGATAATCTTTATGCGCTACCTGGCGTGCTGAGCCGCAAGAAACAGCTGCTGCCGCCGTTCCTTTCGCTGACAGCGGAATTCAGCGCTAAATAAAACGGGACAGAGAACAGAAAATGGATAAACGGTCACTCGATGCCTATGCGGATTTGATAGTTGAACGGGGGCTCAATCCCTCCCCCGGGCAAAGCGTGATTATCACGGCCGGATTTGATCAGCCGGATTTCGTGCGCGCCGTAGCGGAAAAATGTTACCGGAGAAAAGCGGCGCAGGTGATTGTGGACTGGTACGATATGCCGTTATCGAAACTTGATCAGCAGTACCGCTCCGAAGAAAGCCTGGCGCGGCTGTACGAATGGGAAACGGCCAAACTGAAGTGGCAGGCGGACAATCTGCCGGCGCGGCTGTGGCTGGACTCCGATGACCCGGACGGTATGAACGGCATCGACGAAGCGAAGCGGGCGCGGGCGCAGATGAAACGTTTTCCGCTGATCAAACCGTACCGGGACGCGATGGAGAACCGGCATCAGTGGTGTATCGCCGCGGTACCCGGACGCGCCTGGGCGGAAAAGGTGTTCCCCGGAATCAAAGGGGAAGCGGCGGAAGAGAGTCTGTGGAAAGCCGTCATCGCGGCATCGCGGGCGGAAGGCGACCCGGTCGCAAACTGGGATGAACACAACCGCAGAATCCACCGGCGCTGCGAAACGCTCAATGAATATAAATTCACCGCTCTTGAATACAAGTCATCCTGCGGCACCGATTTCAAAGTCGGGCTGATGCCGCAGGGAATTTTCGCAGGAGGAGCGGAAAAAGACCTGTCCGGACGGGAATTCAATCCCAATATACCGTCGGAGGAGGTATTCACTTCTCCGAAACGAGGCGAAGCCGACGGAATACTGGTAGCAACCAAACCGCTCTCCTATCAGGGGACATTGATCGAGAACTTTTCCATCCGGTTCTCCGGCGGACGGGCGGTGGAAGTGAAAGCGGAGAAAGGCGAGGAAACGCTGCGCGGCATCATCGGCATGGATGAAGGCGCCGCCTTTTTGGGAGAATGCGCGCTGATAGGTCAGGATTCACCCATAAACAACACCGGACTTCTGTTCTACAACACACTGTTTGATGAAAACGCCTGCTGCCATATCGCGCTGGGGCGCGGATTCGACAACTGTGTGGCCGGTTACAGCCGCTATACCAAGGATGAATTGAAAGCGCTCGGGGTAAACGACAGCATGATCCATGTGGATTTCATGATCGGCAGCCACGACTTGAGCATCACCGGCATCACCGCCTCCGGCAACCGGACCGCGGTGTTCCGCGACGGGGAATGGTGCTTTTAGGCCGAAACGGAATCCCGGTCACCTGTCACTTGTGGTAACCGCCGCCGTGAAGAATGTTCACGGCGCGGAACAACTGCTCGCAAAGCAGGAAACGCGCAATTTCATGAGTGAAAGTCAAGCGGGATAAACTAAAAAGCAGGTCTGCACTGCGTTTCACCGGCTCGGCCAGACCGAACGGACCGCCGATGACAAACACCGCTTTGCGGTCAAGACCGCCCAGCATACTGGCGAACTCCGGGCTGGAATACTCCCTGCCCTCCTCGCTCAGTGCGATAATTTCCGCATTCCGCTCGCGCTCCAGCGCTTTCAGAATCGCCCGGCCTTCGTTTTCCGTATCCGAATCCGGCAGCAGACGGACGGCAGTCTTCGCATAAGGTGAAATCCATTTCAGGAATTCATCGCAGCCGGCCTGCAGTCCGCGGTTCTTCAATTTTCCCACTGCGATGATATCAATCAGCATGCTGAATAATCCCCCCTCCCGCCACGGTTCCGTCATCCGAATAGAACACCGCCGACTGTCCGGGAGTGACCGACCGCAGCGGACGGGACGGTTTAACCGCAACCGAACCGTCAGGCAATGGTGTAAGGCGGCAGGGTACCGCCGGTGAACGGTAACGAACCTTGACCTGACAATACTCCGGCAACGTACCGGACCGGCTCAAATCCGCAACGGTGAAACCAAGGTTCATCAATTCGCCGGCATCGGTGCAAAGTTCCACCGTGCCGGTGGCGGCATCGATGGATTTGACGAAAGCCGGTACACCGAGCGCCACCCCGGTGCCGCGCCGCTGACCCAGCGTGTAACGGTGGATTCCGCAATGCGTCCCGACCGTTTTGCCGGCATAACGGAACGCACCGGTTTTAATTTCAAACGGTTCTATCCGGCGCAGGGTTTCCGCGAAACATTCCCCGGGAATTCCGAAACATGCGTCCTGACTGTCCGGCCGGTCAAAAGCAGGCAATCCGGCCGCGGCGGCCAAAGCGCGCACCTCTGTCTTCTTCATTTCCGACAACGGGAAAATCACCCGGCGCAGCATATCATCCGTGAGCCGGTACAGAAAATAACTCTGATCCTTGGACGAATCCGCCGAAGTCGGATCGTAGCCATGTCGTTCTG